>JABDAP010000013.1 GCA_013289065.1 Bacteroidota bacterium
CTGCCATCTTTTGAGATCACTGTCATATCAAGGAACAAAGCAGTTTCATCGGCATTGTATTTATTTTTCTGCTCGGCAGGATTTACGGATACTTTGTTCAGCACCATAAAACCATTTCCATAAAATAATGTATCGCCCGCTTTTACTTCGCGGTTGCGGAAGGTAACGGTATCTTCATGATCATTTTCCTGGAAAGAAGTGATGTACACAAATATATCTTTGTACCAGTAATGCTTCGCTGCAGGGTTAGCGGAGAAACCTTCTCCGCCTTTATTCTGTTTGATCACATCCGGGTATAAAGTAAATCCTTCCGTTCCGTCTTTTGGTTTGAAGGCAATTTCAAAATAGCGTTTACGGTCTTTTGCATTAATGGTGTCCTGTGCATAGGTTACCATGTATTTACCCATGTCTGTTGCGATCCCTTTGAACAACGTAATGTTTTCTGCAGGATCGCCCGCGGCATTTCCTTTCGCTTTCGGGTCGCCGCGCAAAATGGTCACACCTGTCGTGTTCCAGCTCAGCACTGTTTTTTTACTGGATGAGATCAGGATGCCAACCAATATCAATCCAAAACCTATATGTGCAACCGATGCGCCGGCGGCTTTGATCTTTCCTTTCATGCCCAGCCAGATATAAGATGCATTGGCAACCACAGCATACACGGCAGCAAAAATAGCGAGGTGGATAGCGATCAGAAATCCGGGCCCCTTTTTCTCATAATTGATGTTTCCGAATAAGCTGATCGATAAACTAATGGCCAAAGCGATCAAAGTGGGCAGCCATATTTTCTTCCCGAAAAATTCTTTGGGTGTGTCTTTGTATTTAAAATATTGTGTGATGGCAGTGAGCAGGCCAATTACTACGGCAACAAAAACCTGTATCTGGTTATAGGCAAACTCAGCATCTTCGGGCGGGGCGATATTGGTGCCGAATAATTTATTGAAAACGGGTACCGATGTTTTTGCACTGATCACGATACCTGCAAGAAAGAATACCAGCGATCCGATAAACATCCAGAATTCGCGGCTGTATGTATTTTCTTCTTTCTGTATACTTGGAATGCTTTTATAATTTTTAATGAACAGAAACAAAGCCGGCACAAGGAATATCAATAAAAATAAAAGCAGCTGCGTATTCATTCCGAGATCTGTGAATGCATGCACGGATGTATCGCCCAATATCCCGCTTCGTGTTAAAAAAGTTGAATACAGTACCAATGAAAAACTCATGATATAAAAAAAATACGTTGGCCTGAGCGAATAGCCGCTGTTCTTATAGATCAGGCTGGTGTGTAACCCGGCGATCAACACAAGCCAGGGAACAAGTGATGCATTCTCAACCGGATCCCATGCCCAGTAACCGCCGAATGATAAACTTTCATAGGCCCATGCCGCGCCCATCATCACACCGGTTCCTAAAACTGCGGCGGAAAAAGAGGCCCAGGGCAATGCATGTTTTATCCATGCATGTTTCTTCCTGAATAATCCTGCCATTGCATAAGCAAAGGGAACAATGGTTGATGCAAACCCGAGAAACAGCACCGGCGGATGTATCACCATCCAGTAATTCTGTAATAATGTATTCAGCCCGCGGCCGTCTTTCAGCAATGATAAATAATTCGCTGTGCTGAAAATCGGCGCCTGTATCTCATTCCGCGTTAACGAAAATGGATTGCTTCCTACTTTGGTATTAAAAAAATAAATACCCACGATCATGGTGGCTAAGCAGAATTGCGCAAAGCTGATCACCATCATTACACCCGGCTCCCATTCTTTTGCGCGGCGGATCAATATCAATCCCAATACACAATGCCAGAAGGTCCACAGCATAAAACTTCCTTCCTGGCCTTCCCAGAAACAGGCAAGCAGGTATTGCACCTGTAATCCCTTATCGCTATGTTCCCATGCATATTTGTATTCAAATAAATGATGTGAGATAACATAATATAATGTGATGAACAGCGACAGTACACAAACCGTTTCAATAAAAAAAGCAGCGCGTGCGAGCCGCACCCAGCTTTGTTTTTCAGCGATGGCCTGTGTACGGAATGCCTGTATATATGCGATGGTGGCAACCAATGATGCCATTAAAGAAAGTACTGCAAAGAAATGTCCTAACTGTCCCGGAAATAAATGTTCGCCGATATAATTCATGTAGATAAATTCCTTTTAGGAAGACTGTAAAGATTTGGATGCTGCTTTCGGATCGTCTTTGTATTTCGACGGGCACTTTAATAAAATATCCTTGCATTCAAAATGATCGCCCTCTACCCTTCCTTTTAAAACAATGCGTTCGCTTTTTTCCATATCGGTGGGTTTGTTGCTGTGGTAAACCACTTTGATCATGTTTCCCAGTGTATCTACTGCAGTAAACGTGAGATAATTGGGATTTTTGACCGCATCGTATTCCATTGGCTGGGCCTTATCCAGTTTTACGATCAGGTTCACAAATTTCCCTTCTTTCTGTCTGGCGGAAGCAATGGTTTCATAAGTGGTGAGGTCGCCGGTATAACTGATCAGCGCTACAATAGCTGCTGCGATACATACGAGGATAGCAATATGGGTCTTCTTCATCTGGGTTCTTTACGGTGCAAAAGTAGCCGAAAAAGAAATTGAAATAGTGGCCATTTTATTCCGCCTCTTAAGCGAGATGATTTTTTTTTTACCCCCGGCCCCTAAAGGGGAGGTGGGAGTTTTATGGATAAATAAAAGCCCCTTTAGGGGTTGGGGTAAAAAAGTATCTTCCCTACCTCGCCACTCAAGGGGAGAAAAGAAAAGTTTTAATTAATGATTAAAAGCGGTGCATCGATCATGCAAAATCAAATAAACAACAAACTTTACATTAATTTTGCCACTGTTTGTAATCATAACCTGACATGGCTGACCTATCACAGTTTGACCCCAACGCAATTGGTAATCCCAATAACAACATTTTTGGCCTTCCGTTTACAGAAGAAGATGCCCGTTTGGTTATCATTCCCGTTCCATGGGAAGTAACCGTTAGTTACGGCGCCGGAACTTCGCGTGCTGCAGAGCATGTTTTCAAATCGAGTAAGCAGGTAGATATTTTTGATGTGGATGGCGACCATGGCTGGCGCCAGGGTTTTTATATGCGCGAAGTAGACAGAAAAGTACTGATGAAAAGTGATTACCTGCGCAAGGAAGCCGAGCTCTATATCGATTATATCTCGAAAGGAGAATCGGTTGATAAAAATAAATTCATGTGCAAGAGCCTCAAAGAGATCAATGAAGGAAGTGCACTGATGAACCAATGGGTATATGAACAAAGCAGGTCATTACTTGAACGCGGAAAATTAGTTGGCCTGCTCGGCGGCGATCACAGTACGCCGCTTGGTTTTATGAAAGCGATCGGCGAGAAACATGGCGATTTTGGCGTATTACAAATCGATGCACATTGCGACCTCCGCAAATCATATGAATTCTTTAATTACTCGCATGCATCTGTTATGTACAATGCTTTGCAGGAGATCCCGTCATTAAAAAAATTAGTGCAGATAGGTGTGCGTGATTATTGCGAAGAAGAATGGGACGTTATCTGCAACAGCGATTACCGCGTGATCACTTATTTTGATAAAGAATTGAAGAAAAGACAGTTCGAAGGCGAGACATGGAAGCATGTTACTAATGAGATCATCACCCATTTGCCCGAAAAAGTTTATATCAGTTTTGATGTTGACGGGCTCGACAGGAAATTATGCCCCAATACCGGAACGCCTGTGCAGGGCGGGTTTGAATCGACAGAAGAGATTTTTTATCTTATTAAAAAGATCAGCGAGAGCGGCCGCAAACTGGTGGGGTTTGATCTGGTGGAGATCGGTGTAGGGCAAACCGATTGGGACAGCAATGTAGGCGCACGCACACTTTGGCGCCTTTGTAATTTACTGGTGAATAATAACCCATCTTAATCCATTTCTGCATTACATGAAAGTGTACGATTATATCATAGTATTCAAACGGCCGAGTTATAAGTGGGTGGATGTTTCAAGCCAGTTAATGCTGCTGCTTGCTTTATCGGTTTTTATTTTTTCGTTATCGGTAACCGTTTTCAGTAAAACATCGGTTGAATTAATAGCGGTGATCGTGATCATGCTCGCCTGCTGGGTCTACACATACTATCGGGCAAGCAAAGGCGATATGCCATTTTTTCGTTTAGCCTTGTTATTTGCTGCAGTGGGCTGGTTGTTTGAGCCGGGAGCAACATGGATCGCTGTTATTTATTTGCTGGCAGCAGTATTGGAAAAGCAGGTAAAGTTTCCACAGGAAGTGGCATTTGATGAAGAAGAGATCGTATTCAATACTTTGCCAAAAAAATATCATGCATGGTCCGACATCATGAATGTGATCTTAAAAGACGGCATCCTCACGATCGATTTCAAAAACAACAAACTCATCCAGAAAGAAATAGAATCTTATACTTCCGCAAAAGAAGAACAGGAATTTAACGAGTTCTGCAGGAACAATTTGAAGATTTGAAAATGTGCTAATTTGAAAATACTTATTCCATTTTCAAATTTCTTTATTTATATTATTCAGCATGGCAATAACACAATCACCTTACCTATTATATTCAGACGGTAACGGAAATATTTTTGAGGACGACAGCCTGTATGCAGTTGGCCGCGCGGGCTGGGATGCATTTCCTGTTCCCACAGATGAATGGATAGAATTGCCCGACGGCGGTAATTTATATGAACTGCCCGGCCGTCGCGGCATCGGTATCGATACAAAAACCGGCGATATGCGCCTCTGTGAAAAAGGCTGGGCCGTTGCTGCGTTTATTCCGCCGGCGCACACAGGTTTATACATTGCTGCATTTGAAACATTACCCGGCGCACCTACGCTCCCATTGTTTTGTTATACCGCTGTTGGCTGGTTGAATAATAAAAATTATGTACCAGCCGTGCGTATTGAAAAAGATATCAGGCAGGAATGTGCGGGGTATGATGACGGGAAAATAAAACAGGGCGCACAACATTTATTACAGTCATACCCCGATAACCGTTTGGTGAAACATTTGATGGAGAATTGCTGCATGACATATAATTGTCCCGCAGCACGGAATTTTTCATTAGGCAGGTGGGAATGCCCTGTACCCACTTCACCGGCATGCAATGCAAATTGTGTGGGTTGTATTTCTTTTCAACCGGAGGAAGAAACGATCGTGTCAACACAGGACAGGCTCACCTTCAAACCCATGGCGGAAGAGATCGTTGAGTTTACTGTTCCGCATCTGATGCATGCACCATTTCCCATCGTAAGTTTTGGGCAGGGTTGCGAAGGAGAACCATTGCTGATGTGGGAAACCATACGTGAATCTATTATTGAAATCCGCAAACATACCGGCAAAGGAAGCATCAACATCAATACCAACGGGTCCAAACCAGATGCCGTGAAAGCCTTGTGTGAAGCGGGTTTGAACAGCATACGCGTCAGCACCAACTCTGCAAGGAAACATATTTATGAACCTTACTACCGCCCTAATAATTACCGGTTTGAAGATATTGTGGAAAGCTTGAAAGTTATGCGCGATCATGGTGGATGGTCGAGCATTAATTATTTTGTCTTTCCCGGAATGACAGACAGCGTGGAAGAATATGAAGCATTGCGCAAACTGATCATCGATACGGATCTCAGCATGATCCAATGGCGCAATTTTAATATCGATCCCGATTGGTACATGGGAAAGATAGGTGTACATGAAACCGGTGAAATGCTTGGCGTAAAACAATTGATGGAGCTGATACATGATGAATTTCCAAAACTGAAGTTTGGTTATTTCAATCCATCGATGGAGCGGATCAAGGGAAATTATGAAATGGATTTTGCGCATTAGCCATCTTTTTTTGCTACATGATTTGATTTGAGACGAATCAGGGCTAAAGCCCGTTCGTGTAATTTGCTTCTATCCCCAGCCTAAAGGCTGGGGTTTTGTTTTGAGATATATGCAAATTAACCCCAGCCCATAGGCCGCGTTTTGTTTTGAGATATGTGCGAATTAACCCCAGCCTTTAGGCTGGGGTACATTACGGATAGACTATCGGGCTTTAGCCCTGACTGAATCCAAAAGTTTTTAGAAAAAAAGCATACTCAGATTCAAAACTGATCTTACGATGATGACTCTCCTGGTTACGTATATAGTTACGAACATGCTCCAACTTATCTTCACTAACCGATGCAGCAAAATATTCATTCGCCCATTCTAATTTTCTTACAAGTATCCCGCTTTTATTGACCCAGTTCGCGCTTTCTCCTTTGATCATATTCATTTGTTTGGCAATACTCCAGTCGGCTTTCAATGGCATCAGGCAATGGATATGATCAACATAACCATTCACCTCAGCTATATAAAATTCTTTGGCCAATGCATTATGATGCATGTGTTGATAGATCAATTCTCTGCTGGAAATATCCAGAACCGGCTCACGATTTTTTGTACCCCAAACGGCATGTACCCAAATTTTTACAAATGACATTTTTAAAACCAAAATAGCCAATCTGCATTAACTATGGTAGCGTATTTACCGCAAAGATTATATTTGCAGCTACTGTTACTAACCTGCATGCCATTAACCCACACCAAAAAAGATATTTACACCGGCATTCTCCTCGCAGTAACGGCTGTTATTATCTGGTCGGGGAATTTTATTATTTCGAGAAGTGTTAATCAACAGATCAACCCCGTTAGCCTGGCATTTTTTCGCTGGCTTACTGCCACCGTAATCATCACCCCGCTTGCATGGAAAAAATTTATTGCAGAAAAAAAAGCTATCCGGGCCAACTGGAAATATTTATTCTGGGTATCGTTAACCGGCATCGTATTGTTTAATACCTGTGTGTATGTTGCGGGGCATTTTACTACTGCTATCAACATGGCGCTGATCGGCACCACATCCTCTCCGATTTTTGCAACGATATTTGCGGTGATCTTTCTGAAAGAAAAGCTAAGTGCATTCCGCCTCGTTGGAATACTGATCTGTATTACAGGAATATTGTTATTGCTCTCAAAAGGAAGCTGGGCAACACTTGCCGCATTTCATTTCTCCACTGGCGATCTCTGGATATTGGCAGGCGCTTTTACTTTTGCAGTATACAGCATACTCGTTCGCAAAAAACCTTCCGCTATTTCATCCATTAATTTTTTGTTTGTGGCCTTTGCAGCGGGTGTATTGATGTTGTTCCCTTTTTTCCTGATTGAATTATCCAATAGCGCGCCGGTGCAGTGGAGTTATTCATTGCTCGGTTCTATTTTATATTTAGGCGCCGGCGCTTCGGTAGCAGCTTTTCTCTGCTGGAACATTGCCATACAAAAACTCGGGCCGGGCCGAACGGTCTTATTTGGCAACCTGATCCCCATATTCAGTGCATTGGAAGCATTGTGGTTACTGAATGAAAAGATCACGATGATCCATGTGATCAGCGGCATTTTGGTTGTGATTGGGTTGATATTTGCGAATACTACACTGAGAATAAGAACAAGTGAGTAGTTAAAGAAAGTTAAAAGGGTTAAATTGGGTCAAGCAAGGTTTAAACATGTAAGAAACCGTAGGCAACTCTTTAACCCTTACTTGACTTTTTTAACCCATCTTGACTCCATTTAACTTCTTTAACAAACCCACAATTAACCTTTATTTATACCCCTAAAGTGGATTACCCGCAACGCAAGAATGTAATTTTCAACATTAAATAATTGCAGTCACCATACGTGTACATTTGATATGACCAATTATCAGTCCATGTCGGCCACATTTGAACGGGAAAAGAATATCAAAGCATCAGCCTATACCGGCGCGATCTGTATGTTGCTTTGCCTGCTTTTCTTTTATCTCCAATGGACATTACCACAAATACCCGCACCAAGTTTTGGCGAAGGCATTGAAGTAAATCTCGGCAACAGCGAAACCGGTTCGGGAAATATTGCACCAGAAATTCCGGGCGAACCTTCAGCAAATGCAGAAACCAAAAGCGCTCCGCCTAAAGCTGCACCGCAGTCGAGTGATCAACCCAAAGTAAATACGGATGAATATGCAGATGGTGAAGCGCCGCCGGTAAATAAAGCAAAAATTGTAAAGAAGCCATCCGTTACGCCGCCTGCAAAAGTGAAGGAAACAAAAACAGTGGCTGTTACCAATCCAACACCGGCGCCGCCAAAACCTAAAGCAGTATTTAAAGGGGGCACAAGTACCACAACAAGCGGTAACCGCGCCGATAGTTATAATGGTGTGAAGGATCAGGGAATTGCGGGTGGCAAAGGCGACCAGGGAAATGTAAATGGTAATCCAAATTCAGACAGTTATAAAGGCAATGCAGCAAGTGGAAATGGCGGCGCCGGAGGAACGGGTGGTGTAATGATCCGTAACGGGCTTGAAGGAAGACGCTGGACAAGCCTCCCTTCTTTTCAGGATGAGTTCAATGAAAATGCCAAAGTTGCTGTTGATATTGTCGTTGACAAAAGCGGCAATGTAACCTCGGTAATGATAAACCAGCGCGGCACAACTACCACAAACCAGAATGTTCTTGATATTGCCAAACGCAAAGCCAGAAGCATTAAATTTAATACCGGCAGTTCGGATGAACAAACCGGAACATTGGTATTCAATTTCAAACTTCGCGGATAATTATTGTTGCATATTTGCAACAGATTATGAATTACCAGCAAACCATCGATTATCTTTTTGCCAAGCTGCCCATGTTCAGCCGTATTGGCGCCGCTGCATTTAAAAAAGACCTCACCAATACCATTCGTTTGTGTGATGCATTGGGCAATCCGCAGCAAAAATTCAAAACCATTCATATCGCCGGTACCAATGGCAAAGGCTCAACGAGCCATATGCTTGCAGCTATTTTACAAACTGCGGGTTATAAAACAGGTTTGTATACTTCACCGCATTTAAAAGATTTCAGGGAGCGCATAAAAATAAACGGCGAATGGTGCGATGAAAATTTTGTAGTTGATTTTACGCAACGCATACAGCCTTTGATCGATGAGATAGAGCCTTCTTTCTTTGAGATCACCGTTGCCATGGCATTCGATTATTTTGCACAACGGGAAGTGGATGTTGCCGTGATAGAAGTGGGACTGGGCGGGCGTTTCGACAGCACCAACATTATCACACCTGAACTAAGCATCATCACAAATATCGGCTGGGATCATATGAATATGCTGGGCGATACTTTAGAGAAGATCGCTTTTGAAAAAGCGGGCATCATCAAAAAAAATGTACCGGTTGTGGTTGGAGAAGCGATCGATGAAACAAGAAATGTTTTTATTGATAAGGCCGCAGATTCGCAGATTACATTTGCAGAAGAAAAAAGATATGTGATAGACTGGCAATACCAGCATCATCAATTAACTGCAACAGTGGTTGATAAAAGCAATGATGAACACAGCAGCTATCAATTGGATCTTCCCGGAATTTATCAAACAAAAAACTTAATCACTGTTTTAGAAACCGCGCATCAGTTAGAACTGCAGGGATGGAGAACGGGTAAAGCCATTATTCAAAAAGCATTGCCGCAGGTAAAACATCTTACCGGTTTGCATGGACGATGGGAGGCCATATATCAAAACCCAACAGTTATTTTAGATGTGGCGCATAATGTGGATGGCATCGGCCAGTTAAAAAAACAACTGGAGTTAACCGATTATCATCATCTCCATATTGTAATAGGGATGGTGAAAGATAAAGAGATCGATAAAGTATTGGAGTTATTGCCCAAACAGGCTGCTTATTATTTTACACAGGCGCAAATTCCAAGAGCGTTAGACGCCGAAAGCTTAAGGCTGAACGCTGAACGCTTTGGTTTGTCGGGGCATTCATTCAACGAAGTAAATATTGCTTTGCAGCATGTTTTGAGCCATGCGCATAAAGATGATCTGGTGCTTGTTTGCGGAAGTGTTTTTTTAGTTGGGGAAGTGACTCTTTGAGTATCTTTTTTACCCCTGCCCCTGAAGGGGTTTTGCGTTTTATTATGAAACGCTGAGCCGGCCTAATTTTTCCAATGCTTTATAAATGGCAACAAGATGCATGGATTGCATGAAGCGGTCATCTTTTACCATCTGCACAAATTCATCAAGCGATACGAATAATAGTTCGATGTCTTCTCCGGCATCTAACTGTTGTGCTTGTATCAGCTCGCCTCCTGTTGCCAGGTACATGTGCATAAGGTTACTGTTGGTGGATGGGTTGGAAGAGGTGTCGCCAAGCCATTCAAATTTTTCAAAACCATAACCGGTTTCTTCGAGCAATTCGCGGGCGATAGCGGCTTCAAACGATGCATCGGTCTTATCAACACAGCCGCCGGGAATTTCAAGTGCGGTTATTCCAAGTGCATGGCGGTATTGTCTTTCCAATATTATTTTTCCTTCTTTGGTAATGGCAACCGCCGTTACCCACTCAGGAAAATCGTACACATAATAAGGTGTAACGATCGTACCATCCGGTTTCTGGCAGGTATCGATGCGGATGTTCATCCATGTTTCGCTGAACAGTTGTTTGGAAGATAATAACTTCCACTTCATATCTCTTTCCATTACCAGCCTTTGTTTTCCCTGAGAGCAGTAACATGCCTGGTATGATGTTTACCGTGCCATGCATACAATCCCAGCAAGAACCATAAACTCATTTGCCGGTTATGCTCTGGATGCACCACAGTTCTTTGCCAGCCTGCATCTGTAAGATCTTTGATCGCTGCATACATTCTTTGATGCAGTGCATGTAGTATAGTGAGCGATACATTTATCGGCACTGTTTCATTATCCGCCAGCAGCGCCCATTTTTTTTCATCATATGGTTTGATGGTTGGATTGTCTTCCGTTAATCCGAGTTTAAATCTTATGTAGGCATTCATATGGCTGTCTGCAACATGGTGTATCAATTGCTGTACCGTCCATCCGCCATCGCGGTAAGGTGTCTGTAATTGTGCTGCATCTAAATTCAATACCGATCTTTCCAGTTCTTCCGGCAGAAATTTAATATCCGCCAGCCATTTTTCTTTTTGCTGTTGTGAAAAAGGTTGCGGCTCGTATTTGCCGATCGGGTAGCTTGGGTCGTTTGTCATGTTTGTAAAATTGATGTATGCTGTTCTTATATTTTCTCTTCCCGCAAAGCATGGCCGGTTAAATTGATAAACACATCTTCCAGGTTTGCCTGTTTTACTTCTTTTGGTTTTTCAAAACCGGTTGCAACCAGTTCATCAATTAATTTATCGGGTGAATTGAGTGCGATGATATGGCCGCTGTCGATGATCGCAACCCTATCGCACAAAACTTCCGCCTCATCCATATAATGTGTGGTGATGATAACGGTTGTTCCATGATCACGGATCTCGCGGATAAGATCCCAGAGGTTCCTTCTTGCCTGCGGATCCAATCCTGTAGTGGGTTCATCGAGGAAAATAATTTTTGGTTTATTGATCAGGGTAGTTGCAATAGAGAAGCGTTGTTTCTGCCCGCCGCTGAGTTCTTTGAATTTTGCTTTGGCTTTATCACGCAGGTTCACTTTATCAAGCAATGCCATCGGATCAATATCCTCATTATACAATCCTGCAAATAAAACGATCAGTTCATCCAAATGCAGGCTCGGATAATATCCTGATGTCTGCAACTGTACGCCGATTATTTTTTTGATCTCATTCGGCGAATCATCCAGGTTCAATCCGTCAACGGTCACTTCACCGCTTGTTTTCTCACGAAGTGTTTCAATGATCTCCAGTGTGGTTGATTTACCTGCACCATTCGGGCCAAGCAAACCGAAGATCTCTCCTTCGAGTACATCGAAACTGATACCTTTTACGGCGGCAAAATCGCCATAATTTTTGTACAGGTTCTTTACCTGTATAATTGTTTTGCTCATAATTAAAATTTATATACTAACCCGGCCTGGTTGCCCGACAATCCAATGCCTAATGATGCCTGGCTATACCGCTGGTTAAATAAAACAACTGCTGTTGCAAGGTTTCGCCTGCCCATTAACATCATGTAACCACCCGTAAGGTTAACCGCAAAGCCGCCACCGATCAATGTCCAGGCAACTCCTTTACTCGTGTGATCGTCAGATAACTCAGCGATACCAACAGCGGTAGTAACTGTTCCGATAAAACTCAATATCTGGCCAATGACCTTATTGGATTGATGCTTTTTGAAAAATATTTCCAATTGAGGATCATTCATTCTGTAGAACAGGGGTTTGAATTGCCTTACACCGGTAAAAACAGTATCGTGATATATAATTGTATTAGGCTCAAGCGGCGCGAGATAATTCATTCCTTTCGGATCGATACGTTGTTGTGCATGAGATGAAAAGAACACCATCAAAGATGCCATCATCAAAAAAAATATTTTTTTCATCCGTAAATAATTTGAGTTGATCCTGACGATCACCAAGTTAATAATTTTATATAAACACAGACAAGGGATTGTAAAATTTCATTCTCAGGTTCGAAGCCCAACCATGTGTGTTTAGTTGGCAACCTGCAAAGGAAAAGGTATAAGCTTTTATTATTATTTAATTTTTCTCCATTCGTATTTTTTATCCTGTGTAACAATCAGTTTTACCGGATGGCCATTTTCATTGATAAATTCCAGGCTGGTAGTTATATGTTTGATATCAGGCAGAAAAAATTTAGTTTCTGATTGCGCCTGCAGCAGCATATTGCGCCCTGTGCCATTAGACAGATCGGCGTATAGCTTGCCTTCTCTTTTGTAAATGATCAGCGTTTGGTTTTTTGTAAAAGTTGCTTCATATGTGCCGATATAACTATCAAGAATAGCATCATTTACTGCTATTTCTTTTATTATTTCCTTGCCAAGGGCAATCAAAGAAATGGTTTCAAACAACCTGAAACGCTCGTTGCTGAAATTGGTTTTATCCTCTCCTGAACGCAGGTTGGTTAATATGGCAAGGTATATATCTTCTGCGAGAAAATATTTTTCTACCGCAATAAAACCACTTATCTGCCCTTCGTGATGAATACATTTGGTTCCAGGCAAACTATCAATAAACCATCCATATCCATAACCCGTATAACTGCCATTCTTCAATCTGAAAGGCGTAAATGCTTTGTCGAGCGTTTCTTTTTTTACCAGTTGATGCGACAGTATTGCTATGTTCCATTTATATAAGTCTTCAACAGACGACATTAGATCACCACAACCATATGCAATTGAAATGGATTGGTACTCGGTATTTTCATAGTAGCCATTGTCTTTTGTGTAGCCATTCACTCTTTGCGGAACAATCTTTTTTTCTCCTGCGTAAAATGTATTTGTTAGCCCGGCGGCCTTAAGTACATTTTTTTCCATGTAAGCGTGATAACTTTCTCCTGAAACTTTTTCAATGATATAAGCCAATAACACATAGCCGGAATTGGAATAACTATACCTGGTACCCGGCTCAAATTCCAGGGGCCAGTAATTGAAAGATTTAATTAGCTGCAGAGGTCTAAAATCCTGTCTTTCTATATATGGGTTATGTGTTGTGTCTGCATCATTGTAATCTTTAATACCGGATGTATGTGTCAATAAATTTTCTATTGTTATTGTATGTCCTTTCGATGGAAAGTCATTAATATATTTCTGTATACTGTCCTGCAAAGAAATTTTACCCTGTTCAACCAATTGTAAAATGCCTATTGCTGTAAACTGTTTTGTAACTGACCCGATTTTAAAAACCATACCGGGTTGTAAAGGAACATTGAGTTCAATATTGGCGCTACCAAACGATTTTTCATAAATGATTTTTCCTTGTCGCGCTATTAATATTGAAACCCCGGGTTCGTTTGGCTGGAAGTGTGGTAAAACTAGGCTATCGATCGATTTTTGTACAGGATCCGGCTTCGGCGCTTGTGCATATATATAACCTATAAACAGAAAGTGAATTGCAAAAAGATAACATGATCTTTTCATTCTTTTATTTTTGTGAACCCGTAAAAGTTTCCAGTTCCTTCATCATCTGTTTGCTGCCGATGAATAAAGGTGTTCGCTGATGTAATTCGGTTGGTTTGATATCCATGATCCTTTGTTTGCCGTCTGTTGCTTCGCCGCCGGCTACTTCAACAATAAATGCAAAGGGATTGGCTTCATATAATAAACGCAGTTTCCCTTTTGGTTTATCAATGGTTCCCGGGTACATAAAGATACCGCCTTTGATCAGGTTGCGATGCACATCCGCCACCATGCTGCCGATATACCGCTGTGTATATGGACCACCGGTTCCTTTTGTTTTACGCTGGCAGCCATCAATATATTTTCTTACCTGCTCATCATACTGGAAAAAATTTCCATGGTTCACTGAATAGAATTTTCCTGTTTCGGGACATTTGATATCAGGATGGCTCAAAGAAAATTCGCCGATGGAGGGGTCGAGTGTAAAACCATTTACGCCTCTTCGCGTGGCATACACCAGCATAGTGCTTGATCCGTATACAACATAACCGGCAGCTACCTGTTTATTTCCGGGTTGTAAAAAATCTTCTTTGCGGCAGGGCTTGCCCAATTCGCTCACACGGCGGTAAACGCTGAAAATGGTTCCGATAGAAACATTCACATCAATATTGCCACTGCCATCAAGCGGGTCGAAGAGAACAATGTATTTACTGTTGTTACTTACTTCATCATCAAACACAACAAAGTCGTCCATCTCCTCGCTGCCGATCCCTGCGCAGCTGATGCCGTGTTTTAAAACACCCATGAACTGGTTATTGGCAAAGATGTCGAGCTTTTTTACGTCTTCGCCCTGTACATTAATGGTTCCGTAATCTCCAAGTATATCAACGAGGCCGGCTTTATTCACTTCAACATTGATCCTTTTGGCGGCAAGCGCAATATCACGCAGTAACCTGCTTAGCTCGCCTGTGGCTGTCGGGAATTGCCTTAACTGGCTCAGGGTAAATTCATCCAGTGTAAGGATGTTCCGGTTCACCATCATACATAATCGTTTGGATAAAGTTAGGGAGTGCCTTGTAATCCATTCGATAAATTTTATAAATGCTATGTATAAATTACACAGCCGTGCAGGCGTTATTTCCGAAAGAACATTTGAGTAAAGAACAAGGTTCCATCCCTGTCTTTATATACGCCAATACCCGTTAATGTATAATTGCCTTCAATATTTTTTTTGTGCGGCGGGCTATCGAGCCAGCCCTGTACCACTTCTTTTGCCGACATCTGTCCATACGCAACATTTTCTGCGTAAGCAGACATTCTTCCTTCCGTTCTGGCAACAACGGCAACGCGCTGGTTAAATCCGTCATGGCCAAAACCTGTTGTGCGCTGCGCCATATTTTTACTATGCAACAATGCCTGTGTTGAAGCGGCATCCAGCATTTGCAATGATCCAAGCCCTTTTGAGCTGCGGTATTTGTTTATATAAACGAGGATATCATGGTTCATGTCGCTGAACGATTCGGTATCGTCCTGTTTCACGGAAGCGATGGAATGAATACCTGTGCTGCAGGAAAGTATGATCGTAAAGGAAAAGATCAGCAGGCTTTTTACTACAATTGATTTCATTATGGATGTTTTGTCATAAGAAACAACAACCATACCAACCCATACTTGCTATCTTTCTTTTGGCGGGATCAAATCATAAGATTTATATAATTCGCTAGTTTTGCCCGAATCGATCATAACAGGGAAATAATGAAAGTATTCAAATTCGGCGGGGCCAGTGTTAACAGCGTGGAAAGGATCAGGAACCTGGCAGGCATTGTTAAGTTGTATGAAAAAGATTCTATGGTGGTCATTATTTCAGCAATGGGCAAAACCACCAATGCCCTGGAAAAAGTTGCTGAAACATTTTATGCAGGAAAGAAAGAAGAAGCATTACAGTTATTTGAATCGGTGAAGCACAATCACATCAATACTTCCAAATATTTATTAGTTACGCATTTTAACGAATGCCTTGCACAGCTCAGCGATTTTTTTACGGAAATTGAATGGTTGCTCCACGATAAACCCGTTCGCGGGTTTGATTATTATTACGACCAGATCGTTTGTGTGGGAGAACTGCTGAGCACCTGCATTATCAGTCATTACCTGAATGAAGTAAACATTGCAAATGAGTGGCTCGATGTACGCGACCTGATCCGCACAGATAATAATTTCCGCGATGCTTCCATCGATTGGCAAATAACAACAGATAAAATAAAAACCACTGTCAACTGTCATCTTACATCTAAGATCTACCTAACCCAGGGCTTCATCGGCTGTACCGATGATAATGAAAGCACCACACTCGGCCGCGAAGGAAGCGATTATACAGCTGCCGTGTTTGCCAATATTTTACAGGCCGGCAGCCTCAGTATCTGGAAAGATGTGGAAGGCGTGATGAATGCCGATCCAAAATTATTTCCCGATGCACAATTGATCTCTGAATTAAGTTTTACGGAAGTGATCGAGATGGCTTATTATGGCGCACAGGTCATTCATCCTAAAACGATCAAACCTTTACAGAATAAAAACATCCCGTTATACGTAAAATGTTTTCTGGATCCTATGTTGCCAGGAACAGTGATCCATAAAAAGAACAGCAGCAACCTGCCTCCCATCATCGTGATCAAAAAAAACCAGGCATTATTAAATTTAAGCAGCCAGGATTTTTCTTTTGTAGGCGAAGAACCGATGAGTAAGTTATATCAACTGTTCAGTAAATTAAAAATGCGCCCCAACCTTATTCAAACAGGTGCGATCAATGTACAGGTTTGCCTGGATTTTCGTGAAGATAAGATCGGCCAACTCGCTTCTGCTGCCAGCGATCTTTTTGATGTACTCGTTGAAAAAGAATTAAGCCTCTTAACTATACGGCATTACAATGCAGCCATATTTGAGGAGCTCACAAAAGGAAAAGATATTGTGCTTACACAACGTTCGGCACAGACGGTACAGGTGTTGTATCGGTAAGTTAATAGTTAATAGTTAAAAGTGAGAGATTACTATTAACTATCAACTTTTAACTATCATAAAGGAACATACTCCCCTTTCTTATTAACCGAAATAAGCGGCAGTTTTTTATTCTGTTCAAAATAATCGAATACTTCTTTCAGCCTTGCAGAAAAATGCTGATAGGTTGGGTCGTCTTTACTTGCTTTGTTTAAAGCTTCACGGCTTTTCTCCACATTATATCTTATCGGAAAAATATGCACGGGTATAAAATCTTCGCCCTGGTCATGTGCGTAGGATGCGAGTACATACAACTCTTCTATCTGCTCATTCTGAATAGGGATGCAGCCAACCGTTACACAACTGCCATGAATATAAATATCATTACCCGGCTTTACCGAATCACTTAATAAACGATCCGAAGCATTTGGATAATTCAATCCAAGCGCCATATGGTAATTACTTTTCGGATTGAATTCATTGATATAATAAAACCCTTCCGGAACCTGGTAATCTCCTTCGATCCTTTTCGGGCCCAGCGCGCCGGATAACGCGCAAACTTTATAGGTCTTGAATAATTTGAACGGTTCATTCTTTTGATTACGCACCCATACTTCCAGCTGGCTGTCGTATTTGAAACTTCTTACGTAGATATCTTTTACCGGCCAGGAAATATGTATATCGGCCAGTTGTTTTTTCAGCGAGTCCTCTTTCTGTTTAAATGCATTCGCTACTTTGGGAAACTGGTGTTGTGTTACCATAAAAGCAGACTGCGCATGCAAACTTCCGGATACCAACACTGCAATCAATATCGCTGCAAAACGTTTCATGAGATCAAAAATAATGGTTTGACAAAATAACAAGGCCGGTTAATGCAGTATTTAACGTTTTTGCAAAGAAATAAATTGTGTGGAGGAAACGCAACAGCTTTTAGGATGACAGATGATAGATGTTAGTTGACAGAACCGTAGAAGATTACAGAACCCCTTTAGGGGCAGGGGTAGTGAAGAATACATTTACAAATTTCCTCTCAACTCCTGTTCTCTTTCAATTGCTTCAAACAACGCTTTGAAATTTCCTTTGCCAAAACTTTTTGCGCCTTTTCGCTGGATGATCTCGAAGAAAAGTGTGGGCCTGTCTTCAACGGGTTTACTGAAGATCTGTAACAGATATCCTTCTTCATCTCGATCCACAAGGATCCCGAGTTCTTTTAGCGGCTGCATATCTTCATCGATATGCCCAACCCTTTCAACAAGGTCATCATAATAAGATGACGGGATCTTTAAAAATTCCACTCCCCTGTTTTGCAGGTCGGTAACGGTTTGCACGATATCTGCCGTGGCAAGCGCCACATGCTGGCATCCTTCGCCATCATAATAATCAAGGTATTCTTCTACCTGCGATTTCTTTTTGCCTTCTGCGGGTTCATTGATCGGGAACTTTACAAAACCATTTCCATTACTCATCACTTTACTCATCAGCGCAGAATATTCGGTGGAAATATCAGTATCATCGAATGTGAGAATATTGCGAAAGCCCATCACGTCTTCATAAAATTTTACCCATGGGTTCATCTGGTTCCAGCCAACATTTCCTACACAATGATCTACATACAACAAACCGGTTGATGGCGGATTATAATTGCTCTTCCATTCGCGGTAGCCGGGCATAAAAATGCCGGTGTAATTTTTTCTTTCAACAAATAAATGCACAGTTTCGCCGTAAGTATGGATACCGCTCAGTATCACTTCGCCCTGTTCATCAGTTAGTGTATAAGGCTCAAGATAACTTTTAGCGCCACGTATGGTTGTCTGCTTCCAGGCATCTGCCGCATCGTTTACTTTCAGCGCAAGTATTTTTACTGCATCGCCATGTTTATAAATATGATCCGCCAAAACATTCTGGCTACGCAGCGGCGTGGTAAAAACAAAAGTGAGTTTGTTCTGGCGAACAGCATAACTCGCCCTGTCTTTCACGCCTGTTTCAGGGCCGGCATAAGCAAGGCTCTGAAAACCAAATGCGGTCTTATAAAAATGAGCGGCCTGTTTTGCATTGCCCACATAAAATTCAACATGATCGGTTCCTTCCAAAGGAAGAAAATCCTGTACGGTATTTTTTGCAGCGGTATTCGATACAACTGTTTCCATAAAATGATTTGAAGATGAAGAAAATAGCTTTCAGCATTCAGCTATCAGCCATTGGAATGAAGCCTCACGCGTTAAGCGTTAGGCATTTGGCGTTCAGCGTACCCATTGCCAAAGCTTCCATCAGCAGGCAATAACAAAAACGTTTGTCGCTGAAAATTTTATGGGGATAATCGGGGATCACGGGGTAAAGTTAAGCCTTAAAATTTTTAATTTAACTTTTAACTTCTAACTCTTAACTCCTGACTATATTCGTTACCTAATCACGAATATGAAAGTAGGTATTCTCGGCGGCGGTCAGTTGGGCAGGATGTTGTTACAGGCATCCGCTAATTATGTGGTGGAAACATTTGTTTTGGAAAATGATGAGAACTGCCCGGCCGCGCATCTTTGCCATCATTTTACCAAAGGCGATATCACCGATTTTAAAACCGTTTATAAGTTCGGAAAAAAACTCGATGCCATTACCATCGAAATAGAATCTGTGAATGTTGAAGCATTGGAAAAATTAGAAAAGGAAGGTGTAAAGATTTATCCGAAACCCGCTGCTATCCGCATCATCAAAAACAAGATCGCACAAAAAGAATTTTATACTGCACATCAGATCCCTACTTCCGAATTTGTGGTAACGGAGAATATGAATGACCTGCAGAAACAGGTTTCTTTTTTACCGGCCGTTCACAAGATCGGGCAAGGCGGTTATGATGGAAAAGGCGTAACCATACTGGAAACGGAAAAGGATATACTCAATGGTTTTGATGCGCCTTCCGTGCTTGAGAAAAAAGTGCATATCAAAAAAGAGATCGCGGTGATCGTTGCCATGAACGATGCCGGCGAAACCGTTATCTACCCTCCCGCTGAAATGATCTTCGACCCCGTATGGAACCTGCTCGATTATCAGTTGAGCCCTGCCGTAATTCCCGAAAAAATATTGTGGAAAGCGGAAGCCATCGCCGTTAAACTGGTAAAAGGTTTACAAAGCGCCGGCCTGTTTGCCATCGAATTATTTATTGATATGAATGATGAGGTACTGGTTAACGAAACCGCCCCGCGTGTCCACAACAGCGGCCATCATACCATTGAAGCAAATTATTCGAGCCAGTATGATATGCTCTGGCGCATTATACTTGGCTACCCTTTAGGCAATACAGACCCCATCCTTCCTTCTGCGATCGTAAATATTCTGGGTGCCCACGCACATACCGGCGATGCAAAATATGAAGGCCTTGCCGAAGTACTAAAAATGGATAATGTATTTGTACACCTGTACGGAAAAGCACAAACAAAACCAGGCAGAAAAATGGGGCATGTAACCATCCTAAGCAAAGACTACCAGGATCTTACCTATAAAGCCAATAAGATCAAGCACCTGCTGAAAGTGACCTCGGACAAATTTTAGGGTTTAACCCGGAACTCAATTCCAAAATTTCCCAATTCCAAAATTCCAGAACCAATTTAACTGTACCGGATCTTTTTTACATTCAACGGTTTCATAAAACCGATGCCGATCTGGCTCTTGGTTTGTAAACCCGGCGATGTATTGGTTGGGCCAAACAAACGGATATCATCATCATAGATCATATCAAGGCTGTATGTTGCAGAAAAATTTTTATTGATCTTGAAAGAAAAAAGATTCGTCATAAAAAAATCAACATTCTGCGGATGGCTCTCGTAATTGGAGAAAAGATCCAGCCTTCCTTTATACGTAACATTCTTCGCGATCGCACTGTAATAATTCACTGTGGCAAATGCGCCTATTTCGTACAAAGCATGTTGTCCTGCCGGCACACCATACACACCTTTCTGCGCCAGAACATTATTGGAAACGATCGTTGAACGCGAAGTAAGCGGTGAAAGGAATATAGAAAGATTTGACGCCGGGTGATAATCAAACCCTGCAGACAGGATCACATAAGCAGGCGATAAAAACGAAGAAGAAAGATCACCCACATTATTTGAATAAGTATATCCATCAAAAAACTGCGAACGGAAATTGAACAGCGCAGATAAAAACAATTTACCAACCGTATCTATTTTATAACCGTATTTACTCAGGTAATCCAAACGGTCGTCATTCTTACGGCTGCCAAGGCTTGTTGATTCAACATAACCCAGGTTGATATCAATATTATTATCCCAGGTACGGCGCCCGGAACGGTAGAAGAAAAAATAATTGAAATACGTATTGGCCGCCAAAGAAAAATTATCACCGCCTGCCGCCCAGTTACTCAAAGAGCCTTGTGCAAGATTAAAATTGAACAAACCGCCTCTTTTCCAGTTCCACGAAGAAGTATCAGCTTCCTTTTTAATGGCCCGTGAAGTTTCATTGCGCAGGTTGTTTACCACAATATCCTGCCCATTCGCCACCACCAAACAAAAAAATGCTGCAGCCAGCACAACTGCTTTCTTCATTCTCTCAAAATTTCGGGCAAAACTAATGGTTATGCTTAATTATTAAAAACTCATTGCTGACAATCTGGCATTAAACGGTTCATTTTTTGTATTTTTGCACCCTAAATTTTGTTAAGAATGGAAATGTTGGAATTAGCGGGCAAAGCACACGATGAAAGTCGGCAGGGCGAAGCCTATGATCCGCTTGTGAAGGAAACGGTTTTATATAAAAAACGCTTTTATATAGAGAGCTATGGCTGTGCCATGAATTTTGCGGATAGCGAAGTAGTGGCTTCGATATTGAATGCAGAAGGTTTTGGCGCAACACGCAATGAAGCAGAAGCCGACCTTATTTTTCTGAATACCTGTTCCATCCGCGAAAAAGCAGAAATGACAGTAAGGAAAAGGCTCACGGAGTTCCGTTCGCTCAAAAAGAAAAAACCGGGAATGCTCATCGGTATGCTGGGGTGCATGGCGGAAAGATTAAAATCGCAGTTACTCGAAGAAGAAAAACTGGTTGACCTGGTGGTTGGCCCCGATGCCTACAGAAGTTTACCTGCATTGATCGGCGAAGCAGAAACAGGGCAAAAAGCAGTAAATGTTCTGTTGAGCCGCGATGAAACGTATGGAGATATTGCACCGATACGTTTAGACAGTAATGGCGTTTGCGCTTTTGTTTCCATCATGCGCGGCTGTAATAATATGTGCAGTTTCTGCGTGGTGCCTTTTACACGCGGAAGAGAACGCAGCCGCGATGCGCATTCCATCATAAAAGAGGTGGAACAATTATTTCAGGCCGGCTATCGTGAAGTAACCCTGCTCGGGCAAAATGTAGACAGTTATTACTGGATAGATGAACAGAAAGATGAAACCATCACGTTTGCGAAACTGCTGGAAAAAACAGCGCTTGTTTCGCCCTTGCTGCGTGTGCGTTTCAGCACATCGCATCCGAAAGATATTACGGATGAAGTGTTGTTTACGATCGCGAAATATGATAACATCTGCAACTATATTCATCTTCCCGTGCAAAGCGGCAGCAACCGCATATTGCAGCTCATGAACAGAACCTATACGCGCGAATGGTATATCGCCAAAGTAAACCGTATACGCGAGATACTGCCGGGTTGCGGTGTGAGCACAGATATGATCACCGGGTTCTGTACAGAAACCGAAGAAGACCACCGCGATTCTTATACGTTGATGGAATACTGCAAATACGATCTGGCTTACATGTATTATTACAGTGAAAGGCCCGGTACGCTTGCAGAAAGAAGGTATGAAGATGATATCCCGGAAGAAACAAAAAAGAGAAGGCTGCAGGAGATCATTGCATTGCACCGCATCCATTCACTGGAAAGCATGCAGCGCGATGTGAACAAAACATTTAAAGTTTTGATAGAAGCCAATTCCAAAAAAAGCGATTCGGACTGGCACGGAAGAACGGATCACAATAAAGTGGTCATCTTTCCGAAAGAAAATTATCAACTGCAGAAAGGCGATTATGTAAATGTGAGGATCAATAGCTGTACGGCGGGAACACTGCTGGGGACAATTAATAATTAATAATTGTTTTGGCGATGAGATGCTCATTAGAAAAAATGTTTGTACGCATGTTGCCTGCAACTAAGTATTGCAGCAGCAAAAATGAAATTGGTAATGCACAATTACTAATTATTAATTACTAATTATTAATTACTAATTACAATAATGGATTTACAAAGTATAAAAAACCGCTTCGGCATCATAGGCAATTCGCCTGCGTTGAACTTTGCATTGAATACGGCTGTGCAGGTGGCAGCAACCGATCTTACAGTATTGATCGTGGGTGAAAGTGGCGTGGGTAAAGAAGTTTTCTCGCAGATCATTCATGCGCTTTCATCGCGCAAGCACAATCCTTTTATTGCCGTTAACTGCGGCGCTATCCCCGAAGGCACGATCGATTCAGAATTATTCGGCCATGAAAAAGGCGCGTTTACAGGTGCGGTCGACAGCCGCAAAGGTTATTTTGAAACCGTTAGCGGGGGTACCATTTTTATGGATGAGATAGGCGAAATGCCGCTGGGTACACAGGCGCGTTTATTACGCGTTCTCGAAACCGGTGAATTTATCCGCGTAGGTTCATCCAAAGTGCAGAAAACGGATGTGCGTGTGATCGCAGCTACCAACCGCGAATTATTGGAGTTTACACAGAAGGGCCGTTTCCGCGAAGACCTTTATTATCGTTTGAGCACCGTGCCTATCCGCGTTCCGTCACTACGCGACAGGCCGGAAGATATTCTTTTGCTGTTCAGAAAATTTGTTGTTGATTTTGCGGAACGTTATAAAACAAGCCCGGTACAGTTGGATGATGAAGCTAAAAACCTGTTAATTAACCATAATTGGCAAGGCAATGTAAGGGAGTTGAAGAATATTGCAGAACAGATCTCCGTACTCAGCACCAACAATACAGTTAACGGTAACGAAATGCGCCGTTTTTTACCGGCAAATTCAGTGAACCGTTTACCAATGCTGGCCGCACAACAAGGCGCAACAGGCGAGTTTGCCAACGAACGCGAGATCTTGTACAAGCTCTTTTTTGATATGAAAAAAGATGTGACGGAATTAAAGAAAATGTTCCTCGAAATTCTACAGAACCCTTCGCTTGCGGGCAATGCAGCCAATTTTACCAGGGATTCTCTGATAAACGATTTTCATGGTAATGGCGATGGGCAAAATAATATCTCTGCTCCTTCTATCGCGCAGCCGGCAAATAACCAGCCATCGTTTTTACCAACAGGTTCACAACCGGTGATATTGCATGATAACGATATTCACCAGCATGAAGAAGTGGAAGAATCGCTCAACATCATGGATAAAGAAAAAGAACTGATCGTAAAAGCATTGAAGAAACACAAAGGCAAACGGCGCGATGCTTCTTTAGATCTGGGTATCAGCGAAAGAACTTTGTACAGGAAGCTGAAAGAATACGATATTGATGAATAATTCAATTTGAAAATGCGGCAATTTGAAAATTTGAAAATGAAGGCACGGTTACATAAAACAGTTTCGTTTATAATGGCAGTTGCTATTGCATGCGTATTGTTTGCAGTGCAAGGTTGTGGTGTGTATACATTTAAAGATTCGGTGATACCGCCGGATGTGAAGACGATCAAGATCAATTATATCGAGAACAGGGCAACGTATATCAATCCCCAGCTGGCGCAGAAATTCTATGATAAGATCCAGCAGAAAGTAGTTGGAAGCACGCGCCTTACCCGAAGCAACAGCGATAGTGCGCATTATGTAATAAGCGGTACCATTACAGGCTATAATCCTACTTTAACAGTTGGTGTTAGTGCGCAACAGGCCACTACCAACAGGTTAACGGTAACACTTCACATGACACTGCGCAAAAATCTTGAAAATAAAACTGAAGAATTTGATGTTAGCCGCAGCTTTGATTATTCAGCCAACTTATCGCTTCAACAGGCAGAGGGGCAATTGCTGGATGAAGTAGTGCGTACATTGACAGATGATATTTATAACCGTATCTTCTCAGATTGGTAATCAATCCATACTTTTATCTCTATGAACCTGGCGCAGGAAAAAGCATTGTTTCATCTCACGGGAAAGCTGGATCTGTCGCAATTACCCACCGGTACATTGCAGCAGCTTGCTGATGAGGATCCTTATTTTGCGCCTGCAAGATTTTTTCTCACCGCTAAAACAAAACCGCAGAACCCGCAGCCGGACTGGGTTTCGCAGGTGCAGAAAACAAATCTATATTTTGTCAACCCATATTGGCTGCAGTTGCAGCTTAACGATATTGCGGTTGTTACCAATACACAGGTAAAAGAACCTTCTCCCTTACAGAAAACAGAAAGAGCCGAACAGATCGCCGTTCCAACCATCGAAGCAGTAAAAGAAATGATGCGAAAGATCGACCAGTCGCAGGAAACAACAGGCGAAATGGAAGAAGAACCACTTCCTGATGAGTATATAGAAGAAAATGAAGTGATGGATCAAGGTTCTGTTGCAGAAAATAAAATAGCGGGTATACTTTCCGGCCAACTCGCCGATTTTAAAAAACCTTTGGATCCCGGCGCGGTGCTCGAGATTGATGCAGATAAGAAACGGCTCTCCGCCATCGATTATTTTGCTTCGCAGGGTATCAGGATCGATCTTTCCTCTATTCCGCAGGACAAACTAACGGCACACCTGTTAAAATTCACCGACTGGCTAAAGCAGCTAAAGCATGCGAATGCCAACCCAAATGATCTGGGCACCAATCCTGAAATGGAAAGAACGGTAGCGGAAAATGCCAAAAACTCCAATGAAACCAGGGAGATCGTAACGGAAGCCATGGCGGATGTGCTGGTAAAACAGGGGCAGGCGGAGAAAGCCATACAGCTCTATATCAAATTAAGTTTCTTAAATCCTGAAAAATCCAGTTATTTTGCTGCCAAAATTGAACAACTAAAAGGAATATAATATGATCATTTTGTTTTTGATTCTGATTGTGGTTGCCTCTGTGGCGTTAGGTTTTATGGTATTGGTACAAAATCCAAAAGGTGGCGGCTTATCCGGCAATGTAGGCGGTTTCAGCAACCAACTGATGGGTGTTAAGCAAACCACCGACGTATTGGAGAAAGGCACCTGGCTGTTTGCGGGCATTATCGCTTTGCTGGCAGTGTTCTCAACAGTATTCCTGAAAGGCGGCTCGGGTGGTGCGGTAGACAATTCTATTTTACAGAAAGTAAACACCAACCAGACAGCGCCTGCGCCGGCTGCAACTACGCCGCCTAAAACTGTTACTGCAAAACCTGATTCAGGTAAGAAATAGACCGGTAAAGATTTTTTAATACCCTGTCTGTATTCCAGGCAGGGTTTTTTATTTAATTTGAAGACATGTCAAGAACCGTAACCATCGTTTTGCTCTGCATCATTTTTATTACAGGCATTTTTGCCTGGATGATATTCGGCAATGGAAGCGATAGGCCGAGGTCATTTATTATCGCTACCGGACAAACCGATAAAGCCGCAGTGCTGGAAGTGATGGAAAAAAATAATATCATTTCGAACAAAACGGTTTTTTCATTACTTGCTTCGCGGCTGGGTGTGTGGAATAAAATAAAACCGG
This sequence comes from Bacteroidota bacterium, assembly GCA_013289065.1. GTDB lineage: Bacteria > Bacteroidota > Bacteroidia > Chitinophagales > Chitinophagaceae > Sediminibacterium. Next base: position 26,551 of record JABDAP010000013.1, read on the forward strand.
GCAAATACGAAGTAAAAAAAGGGCAGAGTTTATGGAGCATTGCGAGAATGCTGAAGAACGGCCATCTGGCGGAGATCAAACTGGTGATCAATAAAGTGCGCATTAAGGAAGACCTTGCCAAACTGATCGGCAAAAATTTTGAACCTGATTCTGCTGCTGTGATGCAGTTCCTGAATTCAAATGATTCGCTGGAAAGATTTGGTGTTGATACCAGCACTGTTTTTACGTTGATCATTCCCGATACCTATACTTTTTACTGGAACACGAGCTTAACAAAGATCTTCCGCAAATTGTCTGATGCAAAGAATGCTTTCTGGCAAAAAAATAACCGATTGGCAAAAGCAGAAAGCATGCATTTTGCCCCCGGCCAGGTTTATATACTAGCTTCCATTGTTGAAGAAGAAACCAATATTGAAAGTGATAAATATAAGATCGCAAGTGTTTACATCAACCGTTTAAATAAAGAAATGCCGCTGCAGGCCTGCCCTACCATTAAATATGCAATGAAGGATTTTGGTTTGACACGTATCTATGAAAAATATTTATTCAATCCATCCCCGTACAATACTTATCACAGAAAAGGTTTACCGCCGGGGCCGATCTGTACACCATCACCCAAAACAATTGATGTTGTTTTAAACGCGCCTAAAACGGATTATCTCTTCTTTGTTGCCAAAAGTGATTTCAGCGGATATAGCAATTTCAGCAGCAATTTTGCAGAACACAGCCGGTATGCCAAAGAATACCAGAAAGCTTTGGATGAACGAATGGCGCATAAACAAACCGAACCCAAACCTTGACAAGACTTGAAAGAATAATATTACGTTTCGGGCCGGTTGCTTTTTTATTGAAGAAGAGCAAAGCCTGGGTGATACCGGGTTTCCGCGGGTTGCCGGTGTATGATGTAGCAGATTTTTTCTTAAAACAGATCAACCGGGTGGGACTGAATGAAAGAGCCGCGGCCATTTCATTTAACCTGATCATGGCATTGCCGGCGGGTGTGATATTTTTATTTTCATTGATCCCGTATTTTCCCAAACCAAAAAGTTTTAAAAAAGAAATACTGGGCTTATTAAAAGATATCACGCCTAATTCAAACACCTCGAATTTTATTACGAGCACTTTGAATGATATATTGGACAAACAACACGCCGGTATTTTTTCATTCGGTTTTTTGTTGCTGGTCTTTTATTCTTCGAATGCGATGATCGGTATCATCCGCACATTTGATAAATCGATACATGAGCACAAACATTTTTTCCTGCACAGGAGATGGAGGGCCATCAGGCTCACTTTTATATTGATCATTTTACTATTGATCTGTGCGCTTGCTTTATTTCTTGGAAGACAGCAGTGGATATATATTTTGACCCACTGGTTTCCTGTACATAAAGATACACGCATCGTTTGGTGGAGCGCGGTAAGATGGGTGATCATCGTAAGCCTGCTGTTTTATGGCATTGCATTGATCTATAAATTTGCGCCATCTGTAAAAAAACGTTGGCCCCTTTTTTCACCGGGCGCCATACTTGCCACAACGCTCACATTATTAACTACCATCCTGTTCTCTTATTGGGTAAATAATTTTGCGAGTTACAATAAACTGTATGGCTCTATCGGAACAGTGCTGATCATTATGTTATTGATCTATTTCAATTCACTGATACTGCTGATCGGTTTTGAATTGAATGTGAGCATCACATATCTTACCAAGGAAGCAGAAGAACGAAGGCTGAAAGGATCGCAGGAATTAAGCAGTATTTCAGTCTGAATTTTAATATCGGCTATGCTTAATTACGGCGCCTCCGCGTCTTTCGTGAGCCTTGTTTTTATTTCACGCAAAGGCGCGGGGGCGCAGTTTGGATTTTTATTTTTATTTTTTTGTGGAATTCCTGCGTTTATGCATCACAGCGGATAATCAAACTATTGAAGCATGAGAAGAAATCCTACCCTGAGTAACATTATTGTGCTTGCTATTATTTTCCTGATCATTTATGAGTTGGTCGACAGTTTCAGGAATGCCAATATCCTGGGAATCGTATTGTCGCTGGCGAGCCTGGTTGCTTTTTTTATTACCATGCGGCTCGTGTGGAAGCTTATGAAATCTAAAGCCATGGATGATGGCGAAGAGGAAGAATCGCAAGGCAACAGCAGCCATTACTGAACAAGTTTCTGCAGTTCCTGTATCAACCGTGGCTCGGGCAGCTGTTGGTTAAAGAACTGTTTGTATTTTTTTTGATTGTTAACCATCAGCGTTACGGGAATAGCGCCTTGCCATGATTTATCTACTTTAGGGCAGAACTCATCTGCATCGGTTTCATTTAGCCAGATGATCTCTGAATGATACCCATTCTTTTTTGCAAACGCAGCAATATTCTTTGGGTATTCGCCCGGGAAATCTATACTTACCAGGATCAATTTTACTTTCTTGTCTGCCATGGCAGCAACATTTTTTTCGAACCAGGGTATTTCGTGAATACAGGGCGTGCACCAGCTTGCCCAGAAATTAACCACCAGCGGCGTTGAGCTCGTGTCGATCATTTTCAACAGCTCATTCATTTTCATTTTTTTAATTTGCTGCGCCGGTGTTAATTGATACATACTTACCAAAACGATCAGTAATAATATTTTTTTCATCTTATTGTTCTTTTATTTTTTTCCATATTTTTTTCTTGGAAGCGCCCATACTTTTAATATCTCATCTATTCTTTCCTGTGGCAGGGAAGGTTGATCGTAATGCCCGGCAACTTTTTTCTGCCGCATCGCTTCATAAATAGATACCGCACAGGCAACAGAAATGTTAAGGCTCTGGATAATGCCCATTTGCGGTATGATAAAATTACCATCGGCCAGCGCACGGATCTCTTCGTTTACACCATCGTGTTCATTGCCGAATATCAGTGCAGTGGTTTTTGTAAAATCGATCTCATACAAGCCGATAGAATCTGCTGCCAGATGTGTGGTCAGGATCTGTTCATAGTTCTTACGCAGTTCAGCAAAACATTCCGGCGCATCGGTATATTGATGTATACTTAGCCATTTTGCCGCACTGCTGCTGCTTCGCGGGCCGAATTTCTTGTGCGGATGGATCCTGGTTGTCAATACATATATATCCTGTATACCCACTGCTTCACAGGTACGCATCACTGCCGAGATATTGTGCGGGTCATCTACATTTTCCATAACCACTGCCAGGCCGGCCTGCCGCTTGCTGAGTACTTCCAGTAATTTATCGCTCCGCTCAGGTGTCATGGTTCCAGAATTTGTGTGGCGAAATTCGATAAGTGAAGCGAAGAAAACAAAATTGATTTATGAACATTTGAGCAGCACTGATTTCGATAAGAGAAGAACGAAGTAAAAGAGAAAAGGAATGACAACCAAGCTCTTTTTCTCTGTCCTTCTCTTATCGAAACTTTTATATTCTTTCGAACTACGCATAAAAAAGCAGCAAGGAAATTTCCTTACTGCTCTTATTATTCATCACACACATTAATTTTTATTTTCCCCGGCGATCCTGGTTCCTGCCATGATCATTATGATCGTTGTGATCAGTATGTTCTGCTTCTTTATTGTTATTGAAATGATCATTACGTTGTGCCTCGCGGGTGCTGCCATGTTCTGCTTGTTTTATATTGCCGTGTTCTGCTTCCCTGATATCGCCATGCTGTATTTCTTTGATGGTGTTATGTTCAGCTTCCCTGTTATTAAAGTGTTCATCGAAACGTCCACGTTCATCAATACGTCCGCGTTGTTCATAACGGTTATCAAAATGATTGTTATCAAAACGATTCGTGTACCCGCCTCTTTGTGCAACTACTTCTGTCCTGCGGTTATGGTACGTGTTATAATAATTGATATACCGGTTCCTGTAAACATCTGCATGCAGGTAAGGCCTGCTTTCATTAACCACTACTTTATAACCGTTGTACAGGTCATAGTCGCGGTATGCATAAGGAAGTTCTGAAGCAAATACCCATTGATCATTATCCAGATAAATAAACTGGCGGTTAGGGATATCATAGTAAGTATCTATCTCAGGAAAATAATAATAATCGCCTGTATAGTTTCCGGTTAATCCCCAGTTGGGCCGTGCACCGATATTGATGTTCAAACCAAGCCTAACCTGCGCTTTTGTTTCATTCATAAAAAGAAAAGCGCCAATAACCATTGCTGTTGTGAGTAGTATTTTTTTCATGATTGAAAAGTTTTATACTCTACATTATTCAAACGCAGTGCCACAAGTAAAAAGCGTTGTTAGTGTTTCGTTAATGCAGCTGAGCAGGCATTGGCAACCGGTGAAAAGGCTGTTTCAATAGTTTTTTACGTATATCTTTTAGTAAAAAATAATTCCTGATACAGCAGACCTGCTTTTTTTCTTTCCGAATTTGAACATCAGCGATAATTCAAGGCTTTGTACCGAACCATACAGTTTTTTTTCTGATGAGGTTACAACATCATACGTAATTCCTGCGAGCCAGTTCTCGTCTTCAATGGCTATGTATGGATAAAAAGAATCTCCAAAACGTTGCCAGATACCTATGTTTAAAAATTCAAGGGGCGCATCGTTGATATGCGCTTTGTAGATAGCGCCGAATGTATAAACGCTTTGCTGCGACTGGATATCAGCCGTACTGCTGAAATGTAATTGATCTGCGCCAACATGAAACTGCATACCCGCCTGCAGGCTTATCCGTGACGGAAGGCTGTATTCATTTCCATTTGAGGCACCGGCTGTTGGCGTACCCACATGAAAAACAGCAGCGCCCAGTGAATAACCCATTTTATTATTTGACCTGCTGTATTGTATACCTGCATTGATGTCTGTATAACTATTCCCTGCAATCGTAACAGGATCGCCCGATGGAATGGATCTGTCGAAGCCCATACTTCCGAACTGCGATTGAAAATATAATTTACTTGCATCAAGAAAACGATTGCCGTAAGTAACAGTAAAACCCGCGGTCAGAGATTCTTTCCCCTGCACATCAAGCGCCTGTCTGTAAGAGATGCCGCCGGATAAAAAATTATTTTTCAGTAATCCTGCATTGGAACTTTCACTCAGCATGGAAATACCAAAAGCAAACCCGCTGTTTGTTGCCGAAGAAGAAAATCTTTTTTCGAGCGATGCTGTATACGTATTATATGCCGGTGCACTTCCCCCGCCCCACCATTGTGTTCGGAAAATGGAGGCAAAGCGCCAGTTGCCATCTGATCCTTTACCGATCAGTGCAGGATTCAATGTCATAGGCGACGATGCATACTGCGAAAAATGCGGATCCTGCGCGATCGTTTGTCCGCTCATCAATCCAGCTATCATTAAAAGCAAACAGCAAATAAGTTTTGTTCTCATAAATGATCTTATTATGGTACAATTATCTGAGTATCGTTACCGAACCTTGTTTCCTGATCACAGCGCCGTTGTTATCAACTGCTTCAGCGATCCAGTTATAGGTATCTATCGGCTGGTTCACACCATTCAATCTTCCATCCCATCCTTCAGCGGCATTCGTACTCTCGTATACTATTTTTCCAAAGCGGTTAAAGATGCGCAGGTAATGAAAATCGCGAATGCCGATAAGGTTTACAAAAAGCTTATCGTTTATTCCGTCATTGTTTGGCGAGAAAACATTTGCTACCATGATATCGCTTTGCAGAAATACGCGTAATAAAATAGTATCCGTTACCGAACAACCCGATGCTGCTGTAACCGTAACCGTATATTCTTCCTGCTGCAGAATGGTGGCCGTTGTGTTTTGCGTAATAACAGAAGATAATCCTGCTGATGGCGACCATACAAATGTGTTCCCTGCCCGCGCCTGTAATGGTACAGGTGTATTGATGGGTGTATTGATGGTTGGCATACGCACAGCTACAGCAGGCGCATCTATATTGATTGGTTTGGTGATATTGTCAGTCAATGATGGACAAGCTGTTGAGGTTACCACCAGTTTCACATTATAATTGGCCTGTGCTGTATAAGTGAATACGGGTGAAGCTGCTGAGCTTGTACCGTTGTTTCCATTATCCCACGCATATGTAACCGCACCGCTGTTTGTAACCACCGATTGATTAATGAATGTAACGGGTTTATTGATACAGGAACTGTTGGCCACAAATGCAGCGGTTGGTTTTTGCAGTTGTGTAATAGTGATGGCAGTTGATGTATTTGAACAACCATTTGCATCCGTTCCGTTTGCGGTGTATGCGCCGGTATTGCTGATGATCAGTTGGGCCGATGCTGCATTTGGGATGAGCACACCATTATAGTTCCATGTATAAACAGCTGCGCCCGATGCAGTAAGCGGTAAAGTAACCGCACCGCAAAGTATCGTTCCCTGCGAAGTAGCAACCGTAATAACAGGCAATTGGCCTACTGTTACAGAAATCGTGGCAGTGATCACTGAATTTCCATCTGATGCCTGTATGGTAAAAACATCCGCCCCATTATATCCGTTGGCTGGTGTATACGTTAACCCTGCAGCCGCTATGGAATTACCATTCGAAACAGCCGTAGCAGGAAAACCGTTTAAGGTTCCATGCAAAGGTAAAGTAACAACTGACCAGGTTATGGTTGGGCCATTATCGTTATCAGTTACCGCGAGTAACTGGCCGATAGAAGTTGCCGACGTATTCTGACAAACTGCAAGCGTATTCGCAGATGATGTAAATGAAATTTTGCTGTTCAGTGTGTAGGTTTGTCCTGATGAATAGCCCGCACTGATCGCATTCCCGGCCGCATCGGAAATATTTGTACCGCTGTTTTTCAGATCGAGCCGGAGGGTTCCTATGCCTGCGGCCTGGTCAACAGTTACATCGATCACCGTGCCGGATGAAGCGGATATAGAGGTAATATTTGCAGTTGCCGTTCCTGTTGCGGTTAAAATAAATGATGAAGCAGATACACCCTTAACTGCTTCAGAAAAAGTAACGCGGTAAACAAGCGAAGAACCGGTAGTTGCTGCATTCAATGGCAGCAGGCGGTTGATGCTGTTTATAACTGGCGCGCTTTTATCAAATACTACTTTTGTATTGTTTGTTGAAGCAGTTACGGCAGTTCCTGAATTACCCGAAAGATCGGCATAAGCGATGTTGAAAACAACCACACCACTTGCATCGCCGGCGGCCATTGTATAATTGGCCGACCAATTGTTTGAACCGTTATTTGATATAACAGCGGTGTTGCCGGCAACGGTAACAGAAGCAACCGTGATCGTTTCAGAAGAAACAAAACTTACGGTTACGATATTTCCAACTGTTGCAAGCGAACTGTCTGTATTATCCGACCTGACTGAAACAAATGAAAGTGCCGGTGAAGATTTATCAAAAGTTACCTTGCTGGTGTTGGTGGTTGTACTCACTACTGATCCTGCATTGCCTGCAAGGTCGCTGAATGCGATCGTGAACGGAACCACACCCGCAGCATCGCTGTTGGCGATCGTATACGTTGCTTTCCAGTTATTCGCATTCGTGTTTGTTGCGGTTACTGTATTACCTGCAATAGTAACCGTTGGCGCAGTAATGGTTTCGGACGATGTAAAGCTGACTGTTATAAGGTTACCGGTTTTTGCCAAAGAGGCATTTGCATTGTTCGATGCGATGGCAACAGATAAAAGCGTTGGCAAAGTTTTATCAAAACTTACATTGCTGCTGTTTGTTGTTGCGGTAACAGGCGTTGCTGCATTTCCCGCAATATCAGTAAATGCAACAGTAAATGATACGGCACCCGTTGCATCGCCACCAGCCATTGTATAAGTTGCCTGCCAGTTATTACTGGCAATATTATTTACTGTTGCCGGATTGCCTTCAATGGTAACCGTTGGTGTGGCAATCGTTTCGGAAGATGTGAAACTGAGTGTTACAACATCACCTGTTTTGGCAAGCGATGGAATCGTGTTATTTGATGCGATCGTTACCGAGGCAAGTGAGGGTGCAGTTTTATCAAACGTTACACTGCTGCTGTTCGTTGTTGCGGTAACAGGCGTTCCTGCATTTCCCGTAATATCATTAAATGAAATATTAAATGATACATTGCCCGTTGCATCGCCACCTGACATGGTATAGGTTGCCTGCCAGTTATTTGCACCTGTGCTGGTTACTGCTGCCGTATTGCCTGCAACGGTAACAGCTGGTGTGGCAATGGTTTCAGAAGATGTAAAGCTGAGGGTTATTATATCTCCCGCTTTCGCCAATGAAGTATTTGAATTATTTGATGCAATAGATACAGGTGAAAGCGTTGGCGCAGTTTTATCAAACGTTACACTACTGCTGTTCGTTGTTGCAGTTACCGGCACGCCTGCATTTCCTGCAGCATCATTGAATGAAATATTAAATGATACAGCGCCCGTTGCATCGCCACCTGCCATTGTATAGGTAGCCTTCCAGTTATTGGCGCCCGTGTTGGTTACTGCTGCCGCATTGCCTGCAACGGTAACAGTTGGTGTGGCAATGGTTTCAGAAGATGTAAAGCTGAGGGTTATGATATCTCCCGCTTTTGCCAATAATGTATTTGAATTATTTGATGCAATAAATACAGATGAAAGCGTTGGCGCAGTTTTATCAAACGTTACACTACTGCTGTTCGTTGTTGCAGTTACCGGCACGCCTGCATTTCCCGCAACATCATTAAATGAAATATTAAATGATACTGTACCCGTTGCATCACTGTTTGCCATTGTATAAGTTGCCTGCCAGTTATTACCGCTTGTATTGATCACGGTTATTGTATTGCCTGCAATAGTTACAGATGGTGTTGTAATGGTTTCGGAAGATGTAAACCCGAGTGTTACAATATCTCCTGCTTTTGCCAATGAAGTATTTGAATTATTTGATGCGATCGTTGCCGATGTGAGTGTGGGTATCTGCGTATCGACAACAATATTTTTCTGTCCGCCCAGCGACGCTACGCCACCAACGGTTGGTAAGGTTACAGATGCATTATTCCCAAAAGCATCTTTTATGGTTGCTCCCGCTATTGATAAGGCTGTGGTAGATGTGTAGTCAAGGTCGGCGCTGTTTTCACCTCCGCCAATTACATAATTAAAATTCAGTGTTGGTGTACCGCTGCCTGATGAATAGGTTACGGTTGCACCCGAATTTAAACTAAGTGCCGGCGTACCCGTAACAGAAACTGCAGAACTGAATACAACGGTTACCACAATGGTATTACCCGCTTTATAAGACCCGTTTGCAGTAGATGCACTGACAGAACTTACCACCGGTGCAGTGGTTACACTTAATATCGATCCGTTGGTGGTACCTACTGTGTTCACTCCTTTCGCCCTGAAATAATAAGTGGTTGATGCATTCAACCCTGTTATCGTTCCTGAAACTGCGGTAAGGCCAACATCGGCATTAATAGTTGACGGCGATGCTGTAACGGAAGAAGGCGATGTAAGCGATGAATTGGCTGCATATTCAAAACCGGCAGTTGTGGTGGCGCCTTTATCATTAATATTTCCGCTTACTGCAAAACCGGATGAGGTTACAGCACTGCTTCCCAATGTTGTAACCACTGGTGCTGCATCGGTAGTAAAATTAACAGGATTATTTGTTGCGGAATTGATGTTGTATGCATAACCGCTACTGGTACCGTTATCGTTTCGGTCAATTACCATGGCACGGTATGTTTGTCCCGCCGAAAGATTGGTTACAGATACCGATGTTCCCGTTCCATTGAACACGCAGTACCAACCGCTTGTTGTGATCTGTCCGCCGGAAGCCAATGCTGTATTGGCAATATAATTAACATCCTGTATGGGCGCCGCCGTACCTGAAGAAGTATTTTTTATAAATACTGCACGCTTACTTCCATTACCATTGCTCCAGTTCAGGTCGGCCGTTGTTGCTGCAATATTTGAAATAACTACATTGCTTGCCTGGGTGGTTGGTATCGCTACAGTAGCAAAGTTGCCGATATTGGTTCCCGTAGTTGTGTTATAGGTCTGCGCACCACCCGTTCCATTATATGTTACCATCATCGCCCGGTAAGTGGTTCCATCGGACAGGCCCAATAATGAAACACCTGTTCCTGTGCCATTATATACACAGTACCACCCGCTACCGCCTATCTGTGTGCCCGATCCAAAAACTGCATTATCAGTATATGCCGTACCATCAACAGGTGCAGCTGTTCCGCTGCTTGCATGTGTAAGAAATACAGCTGTTGCATCCCCATTTCCGTTTGCCCAGCTCAATGTTGCGATATCGGGGCCGCGGTTTGAAGAAAGAAATGATGAGACCCTTGTTGAAGGAGCAATAGTTGCCGGGAAATCAAAAACAAGGTTATCCACTAATACCGGAATGCCTGCAGACGGGATAACAAACCTGATCTCGTCCATGAATTGCCAGTTGGTTCCAAACGTAATGTTGATACCGGAAAAATTATCCGAACCATTGGTAACGCCATCTCCATAGGCGAGATCTGTAGTTGACGAACTAAATAATGTACCGTTATTACTGCTTAAACTGATCTGTCCTTCCCCCATCATTTTATGCGCCCTGAATCCCTGAATAGTGATGAGTGCGCTGTTACCCTGGCCGATGGCAACATACATGCTTCTGAGTGCAAAATCGCCCAGCGCACTGGTTGTATCACCGGCGCTTGGTGAAAAGTGGATCCGGTAATCGCCGCCACCTGGCTGCCCGTTTCCGGGAATAGCGCCGCCGGTAGTGTAGTTAAAAGCGAATGCCTGTGTGCCTGTATTAAAAAGGCTGCCGGGCGGAACACCCAGGAACGAATAAGTGCTGCCCGTAATGCTTACCGGCGCCGCATATGAATAAACCAGCGAGCCGATCTTTAGTATGCGTGATGAAAGCGGGTTATTACCACTGTAACTCTCAAAATTATCGTTTGCCGGAATGGTTTGAGCATTTGTTCCTGCCGGAAGAAAGCAGATGCACAGGAATATGCATAACAGGATAGTGATCTTTTTATTCAAATACCGGGGAGTGGTAAATGGATACATGGATTTTATTTTAAGCAGTTCAACAGCTTTGCCGACTACAATTTACGGGCTTATTATTCTACGGATTTAAAAAATTTATTGTTACATAAAGATTCATGGTTCCCGTTTATGCTTTAAAAATACTATCACGCAGGGTGCAAAACAAAAAAAAGAAATGAAAATTATATTATTAAATAACTATTACATGAAGCTTACGGACGAAAAGAAAGATGGGCAAAGTGTCTTAGCGAACTTTGCGCGTATTGCTTTGCGCGCTTTGCGTTAAAAATAACTGCGGAGGCGCAGAGACGCAGAGTAGTTTAATAGCTCAATACATTATGCCTTATAAAAGTGTAATCCCTAATCCCGGTTTGCCGGAGAGAGATACTTTGCCCTGATCAAAATGAATACCGGCTGCTGCATCTTCCGATAATAACAGCGGGCCGTCTACATCCACATGGTCGAGCTGCGGGAGAAAATTGACAATGGCCGAAGAACCAATGCTGCATTCATTCATACTGCCCATCATCACCTGCATGTTGAGCGATCTTGCTTTTTGTATCATCCGCAAAGCAGGTGTGATGCCGCTGCATTTGGTGAGTTTGATATTGATGCCATGAAAATAATGGTGACATTTCTCTACATCATTTTCAAACACGCAGCTTTCATCAGCAAACAAAGGGAGCGATGATCGTTCAAATAATATTTTCATTCCTTCCCAGTCATCTTTAGCCAGTGGCTGTTCGATAAACTCAACACCTAATGCAGCGAGTTGCGGGATCTTTTCCAAAGCTTCAGTAACAGTCCATCCGGCATTTGCATCGATGCGTAGTGTTGCATCTGTGTGTTTGCGCAAAGCTTCAACAATGCGGATATCTTCATCCGTACCCAATTTTATTTTATAGATGGGCCATGGTTTCGCCTTCATTTTGGTAACCATTTTTTCGATCGAATCAATGCCGATCGTATAATCTGTTACAGGTGTGTTTTCCCATTTTGTGTTCCAGAGTTCATACAAGGGTTTGCCTTTCATCTTCCCAAAAAGATCCCATGCGGCGATATCTAATGCACATACCAAAAACGGATCATTGGGAAATAAATGATGGAGATAGTGCCAGTAACGTTCCGGATCTGTTAATGCAAATTTCTCTACCAGTGTTCTTTTTGCTTCAAGATCAGCGATCATTTTTTCAACGCTTACTCCATAATAAACAATAGCAGGTGCTTCACCATAACCAATAAAAGGGCCGAGTTCCAATGCAACCACCAATGATGGCTGGTGTGTTTTTGTACGCCCATTGGAAATAGTGAAAGGATATTCGAATGGTAGGTTTTGCTGGTGGTAGGTGAGTTTCAATGTTTGTCTTTTTTTACCCCTGCCCCTGAAGGGGAATGAGATTATTTGGAGGGCAAAGATAATATTATGAAGTGGAGATGATCAATATCAAAAAATATCTCTTTCAGAAGCGAGCTAAAAAAATAGCGCACTTTCTTCCCCTTTAGGGGCAGGGGTGAAAAAAAATTCTTAACTCATCTCCCACCCGCACCCACAAATCCCTTCAACTCTTCATTAAAAGAATCTGCTTGTAATAATTCTTCGAGTGTTAGATGCATCCTGTATTGCCAGTAGTGTTTGGGATTGGCGGGAATATTGATGCGTTCTTCATTAGGATCATTGCGGCGCAGCATTTCATCCATGCCTAACAGATCCTGTAACTGGAACACACTCCACATGGCCGGTGAATACAGGTGTTGCAGGATAATCGTTTTATTGATCCATGCATCGCAGTAATGCGGCGCTTCGCCCAGTTGTCCGAGTTGCTGATTGTAAAATTTCTGGATCTTCTCCCTGTCTTCTTCCCACCAGCCGCGGATCGTACTCATATCATGCGTTGATGGCGTTACCACACTTAAATAAGGCGCATCGTTCGGATGAAAAAATTCTTTGGTAGAATCTTTTGGCATGCGTTGGATCTCCAAACTTAATAAACCCAACTGGTGCATTACTTCGGGAACACAATGCGGTACCATGCCAAGGTCTTCACCACATACCAGCATATTGGTTACGCGTTTTAATGCGGGTAATTTTTGTAAAGCTTCTTTCATCCAGAAATCATCCTGGCGGCGGAAGAAATAATTTACATATAGTTCGCGTAACTGTTGCTGTGTACCAAATTCAAGATTGCGGAAAGATGAAGTTCCTTCCATACCAAACCGAAAATGAAATTGTAAACCATTTCCATTCTCTTCTTCAAACAAGATCACATTGCTCACAAGATCATACAATCCCTGTTTTATTTTTTCATGATGCTCATCTGCTTCCAGCGTTGCAAAATGCTGTTCAATCAAACGCTGCGTTTTGAATTCGGGTTTTAATGAATACACACCGGCTTCTTCCTGTTTCAGAAAAAGGCTTTTCACCAATTCATTATCATAACCAAACACTTCCCACAAAACATTTTCGGTAATATAGGGTTGGGTATAACGTGCATGATCGAACCAGATATTCTGACTGTTGAATTCGTTGATATGAACCGGAATGGCCGGAACAAAATACCCCATGATCCCTTCCACCGCGTCCATCGGTATGCTCCAGATGCGGAAGAAGCCGAGGATATGATCGATACGGAATGCATCAAAATAATCGCTCATCTGCGCGAAACGTTGTTTCCACCAGGTAAACCCATCTTCACGCATCCGCTGCCAGTTGTATGTAGGGAAACCCCAGTTCTGCCCCTTCACCGCAAAATCATCCGGCGGGGCGCCGGCCTGGCAATCGAGATGGTATAACTCGGGGCTCTGCCATGCATCTGCACCATGACGGTACACGCCGATCGCAATATCGCCTTTTACAATAATGCCGTTTGCATGTGCATACGCAGTAGCTTCTTTTAATTGCAAATGCAATTGATACTGGATAAAATAATGCAGGCCGATATCTGTATACGCATCAGAATTTTTATCGGTTAATTTATTGATCTCTGCTGCATCATAGTTTTTATATGCGGGCCATTTACTAAAATCTACCGTGCCGTATTGATCACGCAAATAACAAAACGCAGCATACGGAACCAGCCAGTGTTTATTCTTTTCAAAATATGTATTGAAGTCTACGGTTTGAAAAACAGTGTCTTTGGTTTCTTTGTAAACATGAGAAACATATTCCCATTTGATCTTTGTTACTGCTTCGTAATCCACAGCGGGCAAGGCATTGAGCCTTTTCCGCTCTGTTTCTAATTTTTGCAAACGTTTGCGGGTAGTATCTGTAGAAATTTTTTCGAGATTGAGATAAACCGGGTGCAATGCAAATGCAGAAATAGCGGCATAGGGATATGAATCCATCCAGCTATGTGTGGCCGTTGTATCATTGACCGGCAGAAGCTGGATCATTTTTAACCCTGTCTGTTTTGCCCAATCTGTCAGCAGCTCCATATCAGCAAATTCGCCGATACCAAAACTTTTTTCACTGCGCAGGCTGAAAACGGGAATCGCAATGCCTGCACCTTTCCATGTATTGTTGGGTAATACGGCAAAGCCATCATTCAGTATCAGTTCGCGTTTTGATCTTCCGTTATCATGCAATACACGGTTGTTGCCATTCTCATAACGGATGAATTGTTTATTGAAAACATCGTACACACCATATTTATAGGCAACAGGAAAAGTTGCTTTGGAAAGATCAAGTGAAATGGTATAAAAATCTTCGCCTTCTTTTCTGCTCATCAGCAAAGGATCCTGTGTTGACCAGTTCTGCAGTGTATCATCGCTTCCAAGCAGGCAAAGGGTTTGCCCTTTGGCAAGCAATGGTGTCTTTACTTTTAATGTATGTGTACTGTTTTTGGGTGAATTGCTTTTTACATCTGTATGATTTTCTTTCAGCAATACCTGTGCAAACGGTTCTGTGTAAAAAGTATTTTCAAAATAGCCCGCATAGTTCCATGCATCGATGATGAGTAATTCTTCGGCTTTGCTCTTTGCAAGGTTGATCGTTTTATCGTTGCCCCAATCGTAATTGAGTATGCCATCCGCGTTGCGAAGGATATAATGATAAGTGATATCGTTGTCTGTTATGTCGCCTTTGTTTATATCGAGAACAAGGTACCAGTATTCATCACTGAAATACTGAAGCGGTACTGCATTCTCCGTAACGCCGTTACCGAGTAAAGGATGATCGCCGCAAATAAATAATTCCTGCCCGTACTGTGTATGAAAATGGATCTGGAAAATGATCTTCTGCAAGCCTGTTTTTTTTGTTGCTTTTTTTACAGCAATTGTTCTTTTAGCAGCCGGTTTTTCAGCAGCTGCTTTTTTTTCAGTTACATCACCTGATACTGTTGACCTTTTAATAGACGTTTTCTTATTCAATGGTACAGCTTTGGCCTTAGCCGTAGTTGTTGAAGCAACTTTACTGTGACCATTTTCAGCAACAGGTTTTACCTGCCCTGCTGGTAGAGGCGCTATTGTTAGTTTACCGGTGGCCAAGATTACATTGTTTGGGGGTGCTAATGTAATAAAAACAATGTGTAAAACAAACACAATTAGGTGAGTGATGAATGTAACGGGCGATTGAAGCAGGTTCCAACCCATCTTTAGGGTGCGAAATGCATCTTTGCCTCTGTCTTAAACTATTCATAAGCCCCTTTAGGGGTTGGGGTTTAACTTATATCTTTGTCCGCTAACAACCGTTCGCAATGAATCTTGAGCAAAATAAAAATGAGGACTGGATGAAAATGGCCGTAAGCCAGTCACAGCAACACTTCGAAAAGATAAAAATGGGTGGCGGCAAAAAGGCGATCGAAAAACAGAAAGAGCGGAATAAACTTACTGCACGCGAACGCATCCGGTATTTATGCGATACCGATAAACCCTTTATTGAAATAGGCTCGTTCGCCGGGTTTGAGATGTACGATGAACAAGGCGGTTGTCCTTGTGGCGGAACAGTTGCCGGCCTGGGTTATGTGAGCGGCCGTCAATGTATCATCATCGCAAATGATCAAACAGTAAAAGCAGGTGCGTGGTTCCCGATTACGGGTAAGAAAAATTTACGGATGCAGGAGATAGCAATGGAAAATAAATTGCCCGTTATTTATCTTGTTGACAGCGCCGGTGTTTTTCTTCCCATGCAGGATGAGATCTTTCCCGACAAAGAACATTTTGGCCGCGTATTCCCAACAATGCGCGAATGAGCGCCATGGGCATTACACAGATCGCTGCGGTGATGGGCGCCTGTGTGGCAGGCGGTGCATATCTCCCCATCATGAGCGATGAAACGTTGATGGTGGAAGGCAATGGAAGTATTTTTTTAGCAGGATCGTATCTGGTAAAAGCCGCAATCGGTGAAGACATAGACAATTAAACACTCGGTGGCGCCGTAACGCATACGGAGATCAGCGGCATTGCAGATTATAAATTTAAAACGGAAGAAGACTGTCTTGATCATATCAAAAAGATCATGAACAAGCTGGGCGGGCCGGAGAAAGCAGGGTTTGACAGGATCGCCCCCGCTGCTCCCAAAAAAGATCCGGATGAAATTTATGGCATCATACACGAAGGCAATGTGAAGCCGTATGATATGCTGGAGATCATTGAACGGATCGTTGATAACAGCGAGTTTGATCAATTCAAAAAAGACTATGGCAAAACTATTTTATGCGGTTACGCACGCATTGAAGGATGGGCTGTAGGTATTGTTGCCAACCAACGCCTGGTAAGTAAAAACAAAAAAGGCGAAATGCAGATCGGTGGCGTGATCTATAATGACAGCGCCGATAAAGCTGCACGTTTTATCATGAACTGCAACCAGAAAAAGATACCCCTGGTTTTTTTACAGGATGTAACAGGATTTATGGTGGGCAGCAGAAGCGAACACAGTGGCATTATTAAAGACGGCGCCAAATTAGTAAACGCGGTAGCGAATTCTGTGGTGCCAAAGATCACGGTCATTGTAGGCAACAGCTATGGCGCGGGTAATTATGCCATGTGCGGCAAA
>JABDAP010000014.1:0-29400 GCA_013289065.1 Bacteroidota bacterium
AGTCAGTTGTTGCGGTTGGAAGAGGGCTCACAACAAGATTATAAAAGGCTGTTGCCCTAAAGCCTTTTGAATCAGGCAATGGATTATAAGCAAGTACAAAAGGAATTGAATCATCCCACGAGGAACTATAGAATTTTTTTGCCTGTTCAAAATGGCTTGCGATATTTTTTGTTACTAACAGCGTTTCGATTTCGTTTAGTTGTTTTTCAAAAACAGTTTTATTCGGTTCATAGATCAGTTTTTCATACACGGGTGTAAATTCCTTTATCACCAGGATCAGATTATTTATGTCGCTGAGTGGGATCAGCCCCAGTGAACGCAACCTGAAATCGTCCAGGCTTTGACAATAAAAAAGATTTTTTTTCAACAGATTTTCGGTTGACCCTTCTATTTTTTGCCCCTTTGGATAATCCGTGAATTCGTAGCTATACTCGAGGTTTATTGAATCAAACAGCTTAAGAAGATCTGTGTATGTACCATTATTGAATTCTGAATTTGTAAAATGCGTTTTGAAAGAATTATTACGGGCTTTCGCTGAAAGATTTTGCATAAATTCCAAAACCGCTAAAGGCTTTGAAAACTTTACTTCAAATTTTATTTGTGCGGTTATGGTCAGGCTGGCCAGCAAGCTTAGTAAAAGAAATGTTTTTTTCATAAAATATTAAAAAGTGATTTATTTATAAACAGGTTTAAATAAATACACTGGTTAATATTTTTGCCCGCTGTAGTAATACATATACAAGAGGAAAATTGCGCCCGCAATATTTATTTTATTCAGGTTGTATAAAAATGAAATTGCCCGAAGCATGAATTTGATGGACTAAACCGTTACAGGTTGAAGGCGAAGCAAGGCCTATTTGCTTCTTCGCAGAGGGCACAATAAGCCCTTATTTTCTCCGCATTTAATAGCAGCTCTCTTTCGGGCCGCAACGTTCCCCTGCGGGAGACATGCGGAGAAGATCTTTTTTATTGTTGGTAAGTAGATTTTGCAGGAAAGAATCTCATGATATCTCCATAGCCCCATATTTTTTTAAAAGCGCAATCATATCGGTGTTTTTTCTTTTAATAGCAAAGTCAAGCGGCGTTCCAGGCTGAAAATCTGTACATTTTAAATTTGGATTTGCTCCTTTCGTTAATAAAAGTTCTGCAATAATGAGGTGATCCCTTAATACCGATTCCATAAGTGCGGAACGCCCCCGGACATTTATATTAACATCAATTTTATTATTGAGTATTAATTCAGCCAACTCCGGTTTTTCTTTTCCATATGTAGTATAGAATAAAAGAGGAAAATCGTGCGCCCCGCGTTCATTAATGACCGATGGATCCAAGCTAATCATAGATTTTACCTGTTCGGTAAGGCCTAGCATAGTTGCGGTGCAAATTGATAAAGGAGATCCGGCATCAAGTAAAAAATTAGCGATCGGCTCATTCCCTAAATGCGCGGCTGCTTCAACAGGGATCTCATCCCACGTAGATCTGGTCATTAACAGGCCGGGAGATTTACCATACATTTCCTTGACGGTTTTAAAATCAAAGTGTGAATAAGTAACAAACCTGTTGATCCAGTTTTGTGTAAACCCTTGTGTGTCGTCCCTTGTTATACCAGCTCCGTTTTTGTCTTTTTTATACCGTGTGATATATACATCCTTATAGATTGAATACGCTTGCCGGATAATGGAAGCTGTTTCTTTATTATTATTTTCGTTCGCAATATCAATAGCGCTTTTGCCACTTACATCCTTGTGATCTACATCTGCACCTTTGCGGATTAATAAACGGGCTATTATATTATTTCCCGTTTTAGCTGCGCAATGAAGTGGGCTGAAGTTATCTTTTTGTGCAATATTTGGATTACAACCATTTCCAAGAAGCGCCTGTGCAATAGCAGCTGATTTATCTTTATCATTGTAACTGATGCCAAGGCCCAATGCTGAAAGATGTTCGTTGTTTCTGATATTAGTATCCAATACAGCCCCGCGGCCAACTAAATTATCAATTACGGAAACCTGCCCCGCTTCAGCAGCAGCCTGCAATGGCGTATATCCAAAACGTGAAATTGTGTTTAAAACACCTGGGTTTTGGCTTACCGCGGTATTGATAGAATCCAGGTCACCATCGGTTACATAATCAAAAATATCCTTTGCATATCCACGCGAAAGCAGCATAGCCGCAATCTCTGGCTGATTATGTAATATCGCGATCCGGTAAACGGATCTTCCCTCCTTGTCGGTAAGGTTTATTAAGAGTTCATCTTCATCAAGAAGTGATTCAACGGATTTTTTATCTCCTGTTAGTATTGCCTGTAATAATGGGTTGCCGGTAAAAGTTGCTGCAGACGGATCTCTGGTTATACCGGCTACGTCCTGAATTTTCAGACCGTGATCCACATTAACGGAAATGCCGGTAAGAGGGCTTACCAACGGGAAAGCTGTAAAAAGCGCAGCTTTGGAAATAAACTGCCGCCGGGATGAATTCTTCATAACACTATTTTTACATGTTGAAAATTTTCACTTTAATTTTCGGGCATAATGAACATTATAATATGTTTTCCAACTTTGGCCGTTGTCAAAAGAGGCGTCAAAGGCCCAATCAAAAGCATTCGCATTTATATTGTAATAGGTAAGCCTTTGAATTCTGTCTTCTCCCTTTTTATTTTTAAAAAATCTTTCAAACACCATTTTATCCTCTTTCCATGATCCAATAAAAAAAGAATGATTCCCTTGATTATCTACCATGGTCATATTCCATTTATTTATTTCAGCATCATAGGTTATCCAGTTCCGTCCGAGAAATGGCTCAGGCGGAAATTCAACAAAATTTTCTTCAACAACATGGTTTTCTAAAATCGTATCGATGGTGCTTTTGCCCATAAGGCTGCCAGCGGAAAAAAGATCCCACTTGCCGATCATGAATCCTATTTTGGAAGAAGAGGGTATTTGACATGTGGCAAATTGGCAATCAGTAAAAAAGGCCAATAATACCAGGAGAATGCAGTTTTTTATCATAGTAACCAGGTTGAAAAGTAAAATATACTTCCTGCTAATGTCAGGTTTATGCAGGCCCTGGGGTTTTCTTTTACGTAAACGATCCGTTATCCTTGGTAAATAACGCGTTTATCAAGTTTTAATGCCTATTCACCAAAAAATACCATCTTGTTGAAGTAACAAAACAGACATTGCATAGTATGCGGCCAACACGAAAGAATATATTATATCATGTTGCAGGTTGGGCAAGCTTTTTCCTGTATTGGATTGTTTATAGTTATTTCAATAACGGTAATTTTCGGCTTTCGATAGCGATTGCCTTTTCGGATACACTTAATTATGCTATTGGCACTTATTTAATTACTGCGGTTTTTATTAATTCGTTTTTATATAATCGCCGTTTCACTTTGTTCCTTTGCCTATTTGTTCTTACAAGTTGTGTTATCGCTGTTTCCAGGATTGCCTGCTATTATCTGGTTGGTTTATATTTCAACAAACAATTTCCGGTTGGCCTCTCATCATCTATATATCATTTTACGACCACGTTCTTTATCTTATCGGCTGCCACCGGTGCCCGCTTCGCACTCGACAATCTGGAATCGAAGAAAAGAATCGAGGAAATAGAAAAAGAAAAAGCGACATCCGAACTAAATTTCCTGAAGAACCAGTTGAATCCCCATTTTTTGTTTAATACACTAAATACCGTTTTCGGAACAATTGACCTTCACAATGTGAATGCAAGGAATATGGTAATTAAACTTTCCGATATGCTCAGGTACCAGCTTTATGAATGCAATGTAGATCGTATACTGCTTGATAAAGAAATTGGCTATTTAAAAAACTATGTTGATTTGCAAAAACCCAGATTTAATGATATGACGGTAATCAACTTTGCAGTTGACATTACCAAAGAAAATTTGCAGGTCGCTCCTTTGATTCTTGCACCTATTGTTGAAAATACTTTTAAACATGTAAGCAGATTTGGCGCACAGCAAAACAGGATAGCGATTAACATTTGTTTCAAAGAGAACGTTTTGACTCTTGAAACTAAAAACACGTATGATTCACAGGTGGGTGAAAGTAATCTGCAAGGGGTTGGCATTAATAATGTAAAACGAAGGCTTGAACTTTTATATCCCGGTAAATTTGAACTGAGTGTAGATAAGGACGAGCTGATCTATTCCGTAAAACTAAAAATAACTTTGCTATGAAAATAAAATGCATAGTAATAGATGATGAGCCCATCGCACGAAAAGTGATCACGGAGTATATTTCAGAAATGCTTTTTTTTGAATTGGCCGGAGAGGGAGAAAATGTTATGATGGCCAATGAATTATTACAAACAAAAAGCGTTGATATTATGTTTCTTGATATTAACCTGCCTAAAATTTCAGGCATTCAATTTCTTCAGGATGGTATTATTGATCCCCCGCTAACCATAATTACCACTGCTTATCCTGATCATGCGCTTAAAGGATACGAACTGGATATCGTGGATTATCTGGTAAAGCCAATATCGCTTGACAGATTTATCAAAGCCGTCAATAAAGCAGTAAAACGACTGAAACAGAAATCCGGCGAATCTGATGTCTCTAAACTTGAGCACGTATTTGTTAAAACCAGTAGCAGGATTGAAAAAGTAAACTATGCTGATATTTTATACATTGAAGCGCTTGATAATTATGTATGTATCCATACACTAAATAAAAAAATCATATCATATATTACGCTGAAAAGTGTGATGGAACAATTACCTGAAGACAAGTTTCTGAAAGTGCATAAGTCTTTTATTGTAAATCTCTCGGGGATAACCGGTATAGAAGAAGATCAGCTATATATTAAAGAAGCGGCAATTCCGATCAGCCAAAGTTTGAAATCAGAAATAGTAAAAAAGATCGTTGGTAACCGGCTACTGAAACGATAAAAAAACATTATATAAAATATAGCAATTGATTGGCCTGTTTTATCTGTTGCTTTTTATGGATCACATCGCGGGCTGCGGCAAAATGGCCATCTATCTTTTGTTGCTGCTATTTATCCTAAAACAGATTTGGCTTCACATACGGCCTGTAACGGCTTAGTACATCAAATTCATGCTTCGGTCAATTTCATTTTTATAGAACCTGAATAAAATAAATATTGTGCGCACAATTTTCTTCATGTTATAGTTTTTTGGATAAACGCTGTAACATACGAGCGGGCATTCATGCCCGCTTTTTTACTTCAGAACGATGATGTATATAATCTTCTGCCAGCGGTCTCAACTTATCCGTACAATTCGTTTAGGTATTTTTCTGCACATTGATTTCTTTAAGCATATTTTTTCTATGCTTTAATTGCCCTTTTTCATGATTCAGTATTGTTAAACAATCCTATGGCTGTTTAATTTCTACATTTAAATACCTCGTAATGGACTTGTATATGCGTTGGCGATCAATACCTGTAAGAACCCTTTTTTTTATTTATCGCAATACCGGCACTACCCATTACTATTTTTTCGCAGTCATGCCCTGTTAATATAAACCTCAGAACCGGGATCTACTACCTGCATTAATTGCTGCTTACATGTTTCACACTTTGAACTATATGCGTTTCGGATATCAATTTTGAATTAAATTAGCTTATCAAAATCAAAAAATCATACCAATGGCATACGTATCCATTTATTTAAATTTCGCCGGTAATGCGGAAGAAGCATTTAACCACTACAAAAAAGTTTTCGGAACAGAGTTTTCTTCGCCGCTGATGCGGATGAAAGATATGCCGCCAAACAATGCGGCGCCGCCACTTCCCGAAGCAGAAAAAAACAAAGTAATGCATGTAGCGCTACCCATTCTTGGCGGCATACAGATCATGGCAACCGATATGTTGGAAAGCATGGGACACAAACTGGTTGAAGGCAACAATTTTACCATCAGCCTTAGTCCCGATACCAAAGAAGAAGCTGACCAACTGTATAAAGAACTTTCAGAAGGCGGAGCTGATGCAGTAGCGCCTCATGATGAATTCTGGGGATACTGGGGAACATGTAAAGATCGTTTTGGTATTCGCTGGATGTTCAATGTGATGAAGCCCCAGCAGTAGCAGCGTTAAAAAAAGTTATTGGCTTTTAATTCCTTTGCGCCGCAGTGGCTCTTTGTGCCCTGTGTAATCCCTTGCGGCTCTCTGCGGTTAAATTGCCGCGGCTTGTTAACCGCAGAGAGCACAGAGTTTTACGCAGAGGGGCGCAAAGTTTTTATTATCCTCAAGATGTTCAAGAGAAAAAATAAAGCCGCAGATCCACTGCAACAGAAGTATTTCGACAGGTTCAGGCGCCGCTTGAAAAATAAAACACCCGCTCATAATAAGTCAGTAAGATTCTCCGGTTCTTTTTGAGACTTTCAGATTTCAAAACCTGTTATGAAAAAGTACCTGCTTCTTTTTTCTCTGCTGTCATTTCTTTCAATGGTTCAGGCACAACAAAGCGATACACTCCTGGTCAAACCTGAACACATAAATACCAGTATTCTTATACCGGGAACTCACCGCTGGCTCGTATATTTCAAAGCCGGCAAAGACAGCAGCCGCACACGGTTCAATATCTGGACGCGTAAGATTGATATGATACAATACCGGGGTAAAGAGGCTGTAAGTGTAACACAGGAATGGGAAAATAACGATACCATCCTTCATACGGTTTATACTGTGTGCGACAGGAAAGATTTTTCTACACTGTACCAGAAATCATGGAGCAAGACATCCGGTACATGGGAATTTGATTTTATTGATAAGACTTTTAAACTGAACGGAACGCTTGTCGATGCAACAGATACATTGCGCGTACATACAGGCATGCGTAAAGCATTTGAGAGCGCAACCGGCCAGTATACACTTGACTGGCATCTTGACCTGGAAGTATTTCCTCTTTTACCCTATCAGGCGGGGCGTGTATTTGGAATCAATTATTATGATCCCGGCTTCTCTGCGCCTAAACTGGTGTATTATACGGTAACAGGAAGTGCTGTTATAAAAGGCTATAATGGACAGGACATTGACTGCTGGCTTTTATCACACGATGCATCTGCACAAAATCACGAATTATTTTACATCAGCAAGAAAACAAAAGAAGTGTTGCAGCTTGAACAGGAATATGGTGGGCGTTACCGTTATAAGGTAAAGCTTGCTTTCAGCAATTGATCTTTCTTTATTGAGGCGCTTCGCTCCTGCAATGACCTGTATAGTTGAGAGTTAATACAAGATTAGGTAGTTCCTGATTTTAGCAGCATCTGGCTCTTTGTGTTCTTTGCGTGTATTTCTTTGCGGCACTCTGCGGTTAAATTGCGGCAGCTTTTTAACCGCAGAGAGCGCAGAGTTTTTCGCAGAGGAGCACAAAGCTTTTCTCTGTTGGTCTTTTCAAACTAAATAAAACGGAACGATAATGAAGTGAAATCGATCATCTAATTATTTATCACAATCGTCTTTTATGCAGAAACCGTAGAGCCCTCTGTCGAGAGATATCTGCGGGAACATCTTCAAGAGACTGCAAACTTTGATCGCATCGACCATTGATTCCGCCGGTTGATTATTCTTTGCGTCCGCCAAAATTGCTGCTGAAACTGATCGGGTCTAAAATCTGTCGGGATCCATTACCGATATCTTTGAGGATTGCAAGAAGATATTCAATCCCGTATTTTGAAACCAGAACTGCATCCATATCCCATTTCCAGTCTTTTTCATCATGATCGACCCAGAAATAAACAGGTAATATAAAACTTGTTTTGGCTGATCTTCTTACAAATACTGCGATAGATTTATCATCCGTAAGCGCCTTTTCTATATTTTTTGAGTAAATACTTTTATCACGCGATGATGATTTCACCGTCAATTCTTTTTTAATAATATCGTAATCAATAAAAACAATATCACTAAATTCATTGTACACAATAGTTTTGCGAATGTCTTTTGCAACCGCATAGCGGAGGCTATCGGCAAAATTCTTTTGCGCTATTGATACTAACGGCATACCAAGAAACCAGAATGCTATCCGCAGTGTCATTTTCATTTTAAGGGCATTTTTTTAAATGATAACTTGAGTATCGTGACGAATCACCGGTATCTCTTCGCGCAATATGTTGCAAATCTACTAATTGGCTGGTATCCGTTCTTGCTTTCCAGGCAGTTGTTTCTTGTAACCCCATCCAAGCCAGCGCAGTAGACATACTATCACTTATATTGCTGTTAAATCCCTGCAGCAACGATTTCAATTGGCTTACGTATGCTTCGGCCATTTGTGTATGTTGTCCAAGTTCCTGCGCAGACCTGGGCCTCTGGTAGTCCCAGAAAAGGGGGAACATATTCTTGAACTGGTTAGAGTCAATCACATTATTTCTATATTGCTTGAACCAGTAATCAATAGTTGAGTGTATGCCTTCATGGATCATTACAAGAAGTATAAATTCCTGGCTGGAGTTTTGTAATACCCACGGATTTAATTCAACATATTGCTCATAAGAATAAGGAGCAGTGCCGGTCCTCACAGAGTCTGTGTACCCGTTTAAGGGATTACTCATTGTTAAAGTATTGTCAACCTGGTAATGCAGGTTCACATTACTTCCTGTTCCATTGAATGTACCTGAAATCAAAGACGCGATTTCATTGCAGATCCCTGAATTACTAAGAAATGCCTGTCCTGCAAGATTTTGCACGCAGGGATATCCGTGCAATGAGTCTACGATTACCTGGTTAGGCGAAGTTGTGTAATTATAAGTCCAGTTACTATCGCCACCATCATCCGGGTCGTCAGGTGCATCTGATTTATATATAACGTTGTAGGAGCATTGTGGAATTGTTGCGCCGACAACAACACCTCCGTTTTCATCAGTGTATGCCCATGTATATTGCCAGCATGTCCAGTTGATAATCACTCCATTTGTTTTTATCCCATTATTAATTTCTCGCACCTGAATTAATTTGTTTGATGTGGCGGCAAACAATCCGTCCAGGGTTTGCTGTGTAAACTGAGTAGCGTTCTTATCGCCATATAAAGGAAGCCCTTTTATTTTCGCACCTTTGCGTATAATGGTAAACTTCGTCGAATAGTCGTTTTTTACATTCGCAAATAAAAGTGCTGTTACTTGACTATCATTATTGACTAATGGAATAACGATTACATCGTAGCCATTCACATTTTTTGACGCAATGCCCAGATCCCACATTGCATTACCATATTTTGTTTTAATCTTTCCTACAATTTGTTTTGACTTGTCAATCTCTTTAAACTGATTAATCAATTTGTTCAACATGCCTTCATCTGCGAGAATTCCGTTTGTTGCAGCAAAGACACCTTTTAATGCATCATCACGTTTGAAAAAAGAATCATCCTGAATATAGTTTTCGGTAATTGACTTTTCCTTCCTGCATGAGTAAAAAATACAGATGCTGGCCACCAACGCCAAAAAAACGATGTTTACACTTTTTTTAAATGACATATTTTTTTATTATGTCGCTAAAATTTCGATTTTACTCCATTCTGTCAAATCATTTTTACTGACCCGTTTAAAATAAATACTCTACCTGCATAATTACCCATTAAACTGCAAAATCCGATTGCAGAGATCAGTCGATACCGGCTTTCATTTTATAGGGCAATTATATTTTAAGTTCTTTCACCACCATAAGAATTTTTGCAAGAAAACCCAAGCTGTTTTTTGTTACCTGCAAATCCCTTAAAAATCAAAAAGACCCACCGAAGTGAGTCTCTTTAACTGATTTAAAATCATGTGCCCCAGGCGGGAATTGAACCCGCACTCGCGTTGCGGCGAACAGGATTTTAAGTCCTGCGTGTCTACCAATTCCACCACCAGGGCTTGCCCGATTGGGAGAATATCCCAAAAAAAAGCCCGTCACGCCACCGGCCTGACGGGATCCAGAGCGAAAGACCGGGCTCGAACCGGCCACCCCGACCTTGGCAAGGTCGTGCTCTACCAAATGAGCTACTTTCGCGTGTATTTGTAAGAACTATTTTGGGAGTGCAAAAATAACCATCAGAAGTTCCTGACAAAATTTTTTATTGCCTTTTACTTGTACTCAGGCTTGTATTGCGAACTTTTCTGTACCTCTACTTCAGGTTTGCCCGTATACCGCTGGTGGTATAAACGGTAACATCCGCCCAGTAAAAACGCTAAAACGCAGAATAGCTGCAGATAAAACAGGAACCTTGATGAGTTTACCCAATTCTTGGTAAAATCCTTTGCGCTGTTGTCGTCGTTGATTTCGTGTGACATAGTGGTTAGTTACTTTGCAAAAATAAGGTACAGCCGCAAATTATACGGCCTTCTTTTTAATAATTTCCCTGAAACGGGTATGGCCTTTAATAAAATACTGCCAAACTACCGACCCATGGTACACACCTTTCAGTTTGCCCAGTGGTTTCAGCCGGTAAACATGTTTATGCCGGTGCGTAAACAAATGTTTCAATACGGCAATATGTGCCTGGAAAATAGCGGTGAAGAAATGGGCGTCACCAGTTAAAAGCCCCTTCCATGCAGAGACCGAATCGAGCAAAAAACGGAAAGGTATTTTCCAGATCTTTTCCTGCCAGGGAAGATTTTTGTTCAGCATGATCAGGTTATTGCGGAAGTTGAGGTAAACTTTTCTACCCCCCCTCGGCAATGTGCCCGCACCCACATGATACACCACCGATTGCGGACAAACCATGATGCGGTAACCCGCCAACTGCATGCGCCAGCAAAGATCGATCTCTTCCTGGTGCGCAAAAAAAGAAGCATCGAAACCGCCAAACTCATGGTAAACATTTGCACGGACAAACATGGCCGCGCCTGAGGCCCAGAATATCGGCTGCACATCATCATACTGGTGTTCCTCGTTCTCGCACACATCAAATATCCGTCCGCGTGAAAAAGGGTAGCCAAACGTATCTATCCAGCCGCCGGCAGCGCCGGCATATTCGAACAATCCGGGTTGGTGATAAGAAAGCAGTTTGGGTTGGCATGCACTGACCATCCGGTCATTTTCCATCAAACCAATAATGGGTTCTATCCATCCCGGTGTTACCGAAACATCGGAGTTGAGTAATACATAATAATCTGCAGTTACTTTTTGCAACGCCCAGTTATAACCTCCGGCAAAGCCTTCGTTTGTTGAATGGGTGATTATTTTTGCAGCAGGAAAATGTTGCTGTACAAACAAAACAGAATCATCCGTTGATCCGTTATCGGCCACATATATTTCGAGGTTGGCATAGGTTGATGCGGTTACCGAAGGCAGAAAGTTCTCTAAATGCTTTCTGCCATTGTAATTCAAAATAACAACTGCAACAACCGGTAATGACAATGGATGATTTTGTGCGAAAATAAGGGTTGTAAGCGAGAAGTATTAAGTAGTAAGTGATAAGTAATAAGTTAAGCGGCAGCCTTTAAAACTGTCAAACGCACCAATTACTAATTACTAACTACTAATTATTAATTGATTATCTTGCACCTGAAATATAACACATGCGCTTTCTCCGCTTAAATCTTGACTTCCTGGATCATCCGGCCTGCTGACGCGGGAATTAGTAATTAGTAATTAGTAATTATTGATTTCCTTTTTATTCTTTTATCTATTGCCTGCTTTAATTACTACTTCTAATTATTAACCACTAATTAATATGTCTACTATACTTTCTACAAACACTGCTGCATATCTGGAACTGGAAGAGAAATACGGTGCGCATAATTATCATCCGCTTCCCGTTGTGCTGGAAAAAGGCGAAGGTGTTTTTTTATGGGATATCGATGGTAAGCGTTATTACGATTTTTTGAGTGGTTATTCTGCTGTGAACCAGGGGCACTGCCATCCCCGGATCATTGCGGCATTGACCGAGCAGTCTAAAAAACTTACCCTCACTTCGCGTGCATTCCATAATAATTTATTGGGGGAGTATGAACGTTTTATCACGCAGTATTTTGGTTATGATAAAGTGTTGCCGATGAACACCGGTGTTGAAGGTGGTGAAACCGCTATCAAACTTGCAAGGCGTTGGGCATACACAAAAAAAAATGTGGCAGAGAACAAAGCAAAGATCGTTTTTGCAGAAGGGAATTTCTGGGGAAGAACACTCGCAGCTATTTCTTCTTCTACCGACCCGAGCAGTTACAAAGGTTTTGGCCCGTATATGCCGGGGTTTGAAGTGGTTCCGTATAATGATCTCATTGCTTTGGAAAGATCATTGCAGGATCCGGATGTTGCCGCATTCATGGTAGAGCCGATACAGGGCGAAGCGGGTGTGGTCATTCCGGATGATGGTTATTTAAAAAGTGTACGCGAACTGTGTACCGAATACGATGTTTTATTGATAGCAGATGAGATACAGACCGGCCTCGCACGCACCGGTAAAATGCTTGCATGCGATCATGAAAATGTCCGCCCGGATATTTTAATTCTTGGCAAAGCCTTGAGTGGCGGGGTTTTGCCGGTATCGGCCGTATTGGCTGATGATGAGGTCATGCTGAATATACAACCGGGTGAACATGGCTCTACTTATGGCGGCAACCCTTTGGCATGCGCGGTTGCCATTACTGCATTAACTGTTTTGAAAGAAGAAAAAATGGCTGAGAATGCCGAACGGATGGGAGAACTATTAAGATCAGAACTGCATCAACTCCAGTCCCCTCTTATCACCACCATTCGTGGAAAAGGATTATTGAACGCGATCGTTATCAAACAAACCAACCCCGATACTGCATGGGATATTTGTCTTTCCTTAATGGAAAACGGTTTACTCGCAAAACCAACGCAGGGAGATAAGATCCGTTTTGCCCCGCCGCTTTTGATCAATAAAGAACAGATAATGGAATGTGTGGAGATCATCGCGAAAGCGTTACTTATTTACCCCAACCCATAAAGGGCTTTTATCTTTTAATGGAAATCAACACTCCCCTTCAGGGGCGGGGTAAAAAATAAAAAACATCACCCGCGTTTTATTTCAAGCTTAGGTAAGAATGTCATCACCTGTATAATGAGTGAAAGTAACAGTGAAATATACAGGCCTGCTTTTTTTTCGGGGCACTCGCCCATCATGCAGGTTGACAGCAATAAATAATTACGCGCCGACCAGGCAAGGTTAAGCGCCGCAATAAATACATTGGTTCTTTTTGACCAAACTGCAGGAACGGAAAACATCACCAGCATAATAACACACATAATGCAATTGAACAAACCAGGCTTGCCAAAACTTGTTCCGGGTGCAGAGAATCCTGTTACCGTTATTTGCTGGCTGGCGATAAAACTCCACGGTAAAAAACAAACACCGATCAATGCAAGTGTAGCGAGAATGCCAATGGGTTGAGAATACTTCATGTTATGTGTGTTGTGCACAAACCTATAACATTTTTTTTACCGCAGAGGCGCAAAGACGCTGAGATAAATGACGCTGTGTTTTTGCGCCTCTATTAATTAAATTGTAAGTACTCAGGAATTTCTTTGAATACTATATGCATAATTTCCGGCATTCTGTAACTCAAGCCTGATGGTGTAATTGCCCGAACGTGTGATCTCGATGTTGTCTCCGTCGTAACTTGGTATGCCGGGTGCATCCGACAAACGATGGCCAAAACTGATCGCATTATTGTTATTGGCACGCAAACGGAAATTACCTTTTACAAGATCTGTGGTAATGCTCCATGAAAGATTGCCGCCATCCTGTATCATTGGCGGATCAACAGCGCCATTCGAAACAACGGCAGTACCGGATAATCCCCAGCTGTTTATTTTTTTGTATGACCAGGTATTTGTTGCAGTGCTGGCTTTAAAAAGATATACACCCGCACCGCCGGCGATCGACATGATAGAACCGCCAAATCCAAATTTATCCGCACCGATATAACTGAAGGTGGTCTGGGGATCCCATTGGATCCCTTTGACCATCATCACTTGTGGATCTGGATTTGAAAAATTGATGTACCCTTCATATGCATCCTGTATGGATGAAACAATTTTTGGCGCTGTTGATACCACCCAGTTTTGATAATTGCCCGGTATCCTGAATGTATGCGCCTCATCATATATTATATAGTCCTGGTAAGTAGTTATATATACTGAACCGGTTTCCGAATATACAGCCGGCTTTTCTGCATTGATGCATTCGGCCTTCACACGAAGATCGATCATGCCCGAACGGTTTGCATACAACAGTTTACTCATCTGTACATTCAGGTCTTTTACAGAAAAAAACATGGATGCCTGGTTCGTAGAGCCTATTACTATCGGCTCTGCAAACTGTGTTTCACCGATTGCCGCTTCAATGGTATATTTTGTTTGATTGTTACCGCTGCAATTCCAGTTCAGGGTAATGGCGCGCATAGATGCATTGCCCTGCAACAACACAATTTTTGACTCTGACAAATGAAAATCTTTAACAGAAACGGGCTGTATCGGCGCAATATCAGTCTTAGTACATCCGCCTGATAACAAAGCAGTGGCAATGATCAATACCAGGCTTTTATGGATGCTGATATATGCTTTCTCAAAAATGCGTATTTGCTTTTTCATACAAACCCGTTACAGTTATATTGGGAATGTAAATTGACGCAGAAATACCTTCTCCTGCAATCGACGCAGGTATGAAAAAAACGTAGCAGGCAGGCATATGGGGAAGTAACGTGTTGTATCTGTATGCTGTGGTTCGGCAGAAAAAAAATGTAGTGCTTTACTGATATCCTTCCGGTGAAAACACCGTGAGGGCTGCCGGCTTGTTGCATAAAATGCCTGGAGCAAACGATCCGGTAATGATCAGATCAGTTTATTATCTACTGCGTAACGGATCAGTTCGAGGTTATTATGGAATCCCATTTTTTCAAATATGCGTGCGCGAAAAGTACTTACTGTATTCGTACTCAGGATAAGCTGTTTGGCAATATCAGAAATCGATTTACCCGATGCAAGCAGTTTGAATACCTCAAACTCACGGTCAGAAAGGCTTTCCACAGAATTGGAAATGTTTGAATTTTCGAAAGCATCAGCCAATACGCCGGCAACATCTGCGCTGAGATATTTTCTACCCGACAATACCGTGTTCACTGCTTTTACCAGTTCAAGCGTTGCCGCGCCTTTGGTAAGATAACCCATGGCCCCTGCCTTAATCGCTCTTACCGCATATTGATCCGGCGCATGCATACTTAATATAATAACAGGTAATTTGGGTGCATGTTCTTTTATCTGTTTGATCGCTTCAAGGCCCGAATCGCCGGGTGGCATAGAAATATCGCAAATGACCACATCCCATTTTTCTTTGTACACTGATTTCATCAGATCCACCGAATCGGATACATCAACGATATCGGCGAGCGGATAGGATTCTATCAGTAATAATTTGATGCCTTCCCTGACAATGGTATGGTCATCTGCAATTAATATTCTCATATTTTTAATTTTTAGGAATAACTGCTTTAACAACGGTACCTTTTCCAACTGCGCTTTCAATATGCAATTTGCCGTTCAATGATTCAGCCCTTTCACGCAGCCCGATCAGGCCTAATGTTTTTTTCCGCGATGATGTATCAAAACCTTTACCGTTGTCTGTTACCGAGAGGCAAATATTTTTTGCCTCTTCCCAGATCGTCACTTCTACATAACTGGCTTTGGAATGCCGCATTACATTGGTCAGCGATTCCTGCACGATCCTGAACAGTTCTGTTTTCATTTCCAGCGTTATCTTTTTGTCGTCAAATGTTGATGTAAACACTGTTTCAATATTACTCAGGCTTTGAAATTCTGTGCATTGCCATTCAATGGCTGCATTCAAACCGAAATCATCCAGCACACTCGGCCGTAAACTCGATGCGATCTTCCGGATAGTCGATATCAACACATCGATCGTTGTATTTGCATGCGCCACTCTTTTTTTTGACATTTCATCCGTTGCCTCGATCTTCATATTGAGCCAGTCCACATCTATTTTTAATGCGGTGGCCAGTTGCCCTAATTGATCATGTACTTCACGGGCTATATACTTACGTTCGTCTTCCCTTGCATTTTTTAAATGATGCGATAACTCTTTTAATTCGATATTGGTTTCCCGTAGTTTCTGTTCGGCATTTTTGCGCGGCGAAATATCGGCCAGCATTGCGCAGGTCATTTTTTCTCCGTTGATATCCTTGAAGATCACAGACGAAACCTCACAATCAAACCGTTCGCCATTTTTCCGGATGCCTGTAAACTCGCCGGTGCTGCTGCCTTTGGCATCTCGTTCCTTTACTTTCTCAGCAAGTATTTTGTCAGTAAAATCAAGTAATTCTTCACGTCCCATTTTCAGAAACTCTTCCGAAGTATAGCCAAATAATTCCGTAGCTGCTTTGTTTGATTCCATGATCAGCCCGCCCGGCCGCGCAAGAAAGATAGCGAACAAAGAGTTATCGATCACTGCGCGGTATTTTTCTTCATTGGCTTTGATCTGTTCATCTGCTGCTTTGCGTTCCTTTCGGTTTGCGGCTTCTTCAAGTTCGCGTTTCACTACTTCATTCAACCTTGCAAGCGAATGTTTCATCAGGTAATCACCCGCGCCGGCACGCATCATGTTTACGGCGGTCTCTTCTCCTATTGCGCCCGATACCAGGATAAATGGAATGTCTTTGCCTGTGGAGCGGAGTGTCGACAATGCAGCGGGGCCGCCAAAACCCGGAATATGAAAATCAGATATCACAATATCCCATGCATGGGTGTTTAATGCTTTGAGCATATCGGCAGCGGTTTCTACACGCTGGTGATGCACTGTATAGTTTGCCTTTTCCAGTTTTCGGATGATCATTGCCGCATCGCTTGAATCATCTTCACATATCAGTAATTGTAACTGTTTTTTCATGCAATGTTTATAAAATTGATGGTGGCGGTTCATTGATCAAAAGCCAGTAGATACCCAATTGTTTGATCGCTTCAACAAACTGGTAAAAATCAACCGGCTTGCGGATATAACTGTTCACGCCAAGGTCATACCCCTTCGCGATATCCTGTTCTTCTTTTGACGAGGTAAGGATAACAACCAGCGCCCGGCGCGTTAATTCATTTTCACGGATCCGCGTTAACACTTCCAGCCCGCTTACGATCGGAAGTTTCAGGTCGAGAAGGATCAGCGCCGGTAGCTTTGTTTTATCCCTTCCGGTATATGCGCCGGCAGCAAATAGATAGTCGAGCGCTTCCTGGCCATCTTCTGCTATAATCAGCGGGTTGATGATATTCGCTTTTTCGAAAGCGCGTTTAGCGAGTTCGATGTCGCTGGGATTATCTTCTACCAATAAAATAGTCCTGTTGTCCATTACCGTTATTTAGGGATCGTAAAATAAAATGTCGCGCCTTGATTTACAACAGCCTCCGCCCATACCGTTCCAAAATGAAGATGGATGATACGCTGTACTGTAGCCAGTCCAATACCTGTGCCAGCAAATTCACTTTGCCTGTGCATCCGTTGGAAAGCCCCGAAAAGATTTTTTGCCTGTTCCATATTAAAACCTGCTCCATTGTCTTTTATAAAATATGTTTTCTTTCCATCGATCTCCGTTTCGCCAAACTGAATCTGTGCATCAGCTGTTTTGCCGGTAAATTTAAAGGCATTGCCTAAGAGGTTCGTAAGCATGATCTCTATAAGGTTTGCATCGCCTGTACAGATCAAACCCTGTTGAATATGAACGGCAACCTGGTGCAACGGATCCTCTTCCTGCAAACGGCGGATGATGGTTTCTGCAACAGAAGAAAGGTCTATTTTTTCTAACCTTATTTCCACTCTTGATACGCTTGACAGTTTTAGCAGGTCATCGATCAGTTCCCCCATTCGTTGGGTTTCGGTTCGTACACGGCCCAGATAAGTAAGCGCTTTCTCATCCAGTACATCGCCATAATCTTCCAGCAATGCAAGGCTCCACCCATCAATTCCGCGCAATGGGGCCCTGAGGTCGTGCGAAACGGAATAAGAAAAAGATTCCAGTTCTTTATTGGCCGATGCAAGCTGAATAGTGCGTGCTGTAATTTTTTCTTCGAGGTTGTGATTTAATTCCGCCACGGCGCGTTGCGCCTCTTTCAGTTCCGATACATCGAATACGAATACCATGGCTGCAGATACTTCACCTGCATGGTTCTTTAAAGGAACAAATCTTGAAACGGTATCATATTTTTCCCTGATATCTTCTACCGTAAAAGTTTCTCCGGCAAAAACCCGTTTTAATTTCGGAAGCATCTCTGCATATTTTTCCGGCCCGACCACATCCTGCATTTTGTTTCCGAGCAATTCTTTTTTTGAATAGCCAAGTTGTTCAAGCATGTCGCCTTCTATCAATGTATACCGGTGGTCGGTATCGAGTATGCTGATCACAGAACGCGGAATACTCGATGCGATGGTGCGGTAGATCCTTTCACTGATGGCAATATCTTTATTCAGCGCCAATACTTCTTCTTCCGATCTTCTTCGTTCTGTAATATCTACCGACAGAATAAAAAGCCCTTCCGGTATCGGTTGAAAACTAAGTTCGAACCAGCCTTTCGAACCATCGGGGAAAGTGAATTTGTTTTCGAGATGAATAGAAATGCGTTCATCAAAACATTGTTTGTACACCTGGTAAATATCTGTCTGTTCAATCCCCGGATATTTCTCCATTACCGTGTGCCCGATAAATTCTTCGCGTGAATATTTACCATGACGCGCCATGGCATCGTTCACATAAATGTATTTCCAGTCAAACCCAATGATCTGCACGCCTTCCAGCATTTTATCCAGTGTGTTGCGGTAACGCAACTCGTTTTTCTCCAGTTCTTCCTGTGCTTTTATCCGGTCGGTAACATCCACGCTCAATATCAATCTTGCTGCTTTATCATCATACATCGTTATATGCGCACTTACTTCTGCATCAATTACGGTTCCGTCTTTTTTAATATGCTTCCATACGCCGGTGTTGCGGGTACCGGGAGGCGGGCTCGATAATTTCCGGTACCGTTCCTGTTCTTCAATGCTTCGGATATCAAATGCGGTCATTGATAAAAATTCTTCGCGGCTGTACCCATACTGCGCGATGGCAGTTTCATTAACATCAAGAAACCGGTAAGTAGCCAGGTCGAGCACCCACATAGGCAGCGGGCTGTTCTCAAAAAGTGCACGGTATTTTTTTTCTGATTCAGTTAAAGCTTTGTCTGCCGCGTGTAAAAGCGCTACCTGTTCTTCTGCTTTTTTTCTTTGTGTTATTTCCCATTCCAGTTCGGCCTGTGTACGCAATGAGAAGGCCGCGGGCAATGATTTGATAAGATAGAACACAGTGATCCAGCTGATCACTCCTGTGATCAATCTTACCAATGCATTTAAACGGTAAAGCGGCATCCAGAAAGCAAGGGCATCTAAAAAATGTGTGGCGCCGCAGGAAAGAATGAAAGCAGCGAATAAAAAATATAACCTGATAAACCGCGTATCAAACTTACGCGAGATATAACGGATGATAATAAGCGGAATAGCAAAATAAGCTGACCATATCAGCAGGTCGCTGATAATGTAGAGCCATCCGTGAAATTCGGTCCATTTTCCGCAGTGCCATCTTGGGGGCCAGTCGGAATAATCAAATAATTTTCGGAAAAAATCAATTAACTCGCCCATAGTACCGCTTTTAAAATAAATTACAAGCTCATTTACATAAACAAGTCCGGCAGTAAAAGACTAAGGCGGAGGGGGCACCACTGTTAAATTAAAATAAAATTAAGAGATATTAAAATAAAATTAAACCACTACTGAGCAATATTTTTTGCAGCAGGTTATGTAGCGTACTTATGCAAATTTATTATCAACAGCATATTTGATCAGTTCAAGGTTATTATGAAAATGCATTTTTTCAAAAATGCGCAAACGAAAAGTACTTACGGTATTGGCACTTAAAGAAAGTTCTTTGGCAATATCTGTTACACTTTTTCCTGAAGCAAGTAATTTGAATACTTCCAGTTCCCTGTTAGACAATTGATCAATGGAAGAATTACTGTCGCCATGCTCAACTGCATCAGCGAGTATATAAGCAACATCGGCGCTGAGGTATTTTTTTCCGGATATAACCCGGTTCACTGCAGTTACCAGTTCCAGTGTGGCTGCGGCTTTTGTTATATAGCCCATAGCGCCGGCCTTAATGGCACGTAATGCATATTGATCCGGTGTATGCATACTTAATATGATCACCGGCGTTTGAGGCGTGTGTTCTTTTATCTGTTTGATGGCTTCCAGGCCGGAATCGCCGGGTGGCATCGAGATGTCGCAAATGATCACATCCCATTTTTCTTCGGATGCTTTTTTGATAACACTTGCCGAATCGGATACATCGGTTATTTCTGCTGAAGGATAGGCTTCTGATAACAGCATCTTTACGCCTTCACGTACAATTGTGTGGTCATCCGCAATCAATATTTTCATAGGGTATTTTTAAAATAGCTAACCAATCATTTTTTTTATTAATCATATTCCGGCGCCGGCCGGCTGTTTCACGCATGGAACAGGAGCTGGCCGTTTGCTTCGAAAGGAACAGGAGCTGGCCGATAAAAAAATGTTTGAAAAAAAATACCGCAGAAGTAATGTGAATTTACATATGTTGCAAAAGTTTGGGCAACACAAAAAAGAATGCCCCTGAAACCAGGGCTGAAATTGGATTTTTTCATAATAATTGGAGGGTAACCTTGTGTTAAGATATCGGATTTTATTTGTGTTCAAAAAATAAAAATACAACAGGATTATATAACGCGTTATGAATGATTATATTTTATTGTGATAAATAATTTACTCTTTTATTTAAACGATTTTATGATCCACTGCATATTTAATGATTTCCATGTTATTCCGCAAACCCATTTTTTCAAGTACACGGCCCCTCACTGTGCTGATCGTATTATTTCCGAGCGACAGTTCTCTTGAAATTTCAGTAACGGTTTTCCCTGTGGCAAGAAGCTTGAATATTTCCAGTTCCCTGTCGGATAAATTTTCAACCGGGTTTTTATGATGGTTGGGTTCAAATGCATCTGCCAGTGCATACGCTACTTCCGGGCTCAGGTATTTTTTTCCCGACAAAACAATGTTCACTGCATTTACCAGTTCGAGTGTTGCTGCACCTTTGGTTAAATATCCCGCAGCGCCTGATTTCATTGCACGAACCGCATATTGCTCAGGTGCGTGCATACTTAAAATAAGTATGGGTGTTGAAGGTGTGTGCGCTTTTATTTTGTGAATGGCATCGAGCCCCGAATCGCCGGGCGGCATGGAGATGTCTGAAATGATCACGTCCCATTTACTGCTCATTACTTCTTTCATCAATGAAACAGAATCAGACACATCAACAACTTCTGCTGATGAATACGCTTCTGTAAGCAGCATTTTAATACCTTCTCTTACAATAGTATGATCATCGGCAATTAAGATCCGCATGTTATGATTTTGATTTGGGTATGATGGCGCACACAGTAGTTCCTTTTCCAATTTCACTTGTAACTTTCAAAGTTCCGTTTATAGAAAGGCAACGTTCTGTCATGCCGATAAATCCTAATGTTTTTGTTTTCTGGCTGGTATCAAACCCATTACCGTTGTCTGTGATGCTTAATTCAACCGTATCATCCTTCTCGTGCATTTCTACCCTGATCTTTGTGGCGGATGCATGCCGCATCACGTTTACGAGTGATTCCTGGCAGATGCGGAACAATTCTGTTTTTGACTGCATCGGCAATTCGCCGTCGTCGAAAGTAGAATTGAATATGCAGGCGATCCCATGCGTTGCTGCAAATTTTCTGCATTCCGCTTCGAGCGATTCATTCAGGCCCAGTTCATCCAGCATACCGGGCCTCAGGTCTGATGCGATCTTGCGGATCGTTGTGATCAAAAAGTTTGCAGTAGATGATGCATGCGTCATCCTTTTTTTATGCGCATCGTCTACATCGGGCATTTTTATCTGCAACCAGTCAACATCCATTTTAATTACCGCCGCCAACTGGCCCAGTTCATCATGTACTTCTCTTGCCAGGTATTTGCGTTCTTCTTCACGCACATTCTGCAAATGTTTGGAAAGTTCTTTTAACTGGTTATTCTTTTCTTTCAGTTCTTCCTCAGCATTTTTACGCGCTGTGATATCCTGCATAGCGCCGATCATTCTTATTGCATTGCCTTTTTCATCCCTGATGATGATCGCCTTATCCTGAACATATGCATATTCGCCATCCACTTTTTTATAACGGTATTCACCTGTCCAGTTCAATGCATTCCCACGGATCAGTTTATCGATACCGTCAAAAACAGGTTTTCTGTCGTCAGGGTGAATGTTATCAAACGAATGAATATAGTTATCGATCTTATCCGATATTTTGTACCCGAATATTTTTTCATACCCTTCTCCCCAATACAGATGGTCATTCACTATATCCCAGTCCCATATCGCATCAAATGTAGCTTTGGTAGCAAATACATACCGTTCATTGCTGATCTTTAAAGCTTCTTCCATTTTTTTTCTTTCGGTAATATCGATCATTACCGTACTCATCCTGTCTTCATTGCTGAATGGATTTTTAAAGACAAACGAGGATACATGTACCCATATTTTTTCGCCGTTCTTTTTGGTAACCGTTATCTCCCCTTTTGTTCTCCCGGTTTCTTTTCTTTCGGCAAATAATTTAGTGATCGCCGGGTTATCCATATCAAGGATATTCTTTCGATCCATTTGCCTGAATTCATCTGCAGTATATCCAAACATATCACATGCGGCCTGGTTCACTTCAAGAACGGCGCCATCCGGGTTAGCAAGAAATAATGCGCCGGGTGAATTTTCAATGATAGCCGTATATTTTTTTTCTTTGGCTTCTTTGGCAAATAAAGTTTCGAGGAGCAGTCCGGTATTTGCTTTTAATTTTTCATTTGCCGCTTCCATTTCAGCATACGCTTCCTTCAGTTTTTCATACTCCGCCCGCAACTTTTCCATCGAAATATTTGCTTCATCATCTTTTGCCAGATTATCCATAACAACAAAAATTAAGAACAATACCTGCCGGTATCGTGTTCCCGGAAAATATGGCCGGGCAGGTATTATCATCCAATTGCAATTGGATGATAAAATAATACTTTATTCTGAAGGTAAAAAATAGTCTACTGCGAAAAAGCCTGTCGCTAAAGGGGTTTAAAACGTAGTAGATCGACTACATTACAGGGCAGCGATGAAAATAACATTAAAAAAGGCGGCTTTCCGGCCGCCTTTTTAATGTTATTTAATAATGCTCATCTCAACTTCAATAATTGTACTGTTGTATGCCTTGTTCCCTGCACCGCATCAGCAATATACACGCCGGGAACATAATTCTGTCCGATCTGAACCGTATTGTTTGCACCCAGTTTCGATTTAACATCGATGATCCTCCCGTTCATATCAAATACATGAAGTGTAACAGGCGTATCATATTTGCTTTCCAGTTTAAGCGTGAAATAAGTATTGCTTGGGTTGGGTGCAACAACTATTTTCAATGGTTCTTCCACCTCATCTTTCACTGCGCTAACCGGTTGTTCGGTTATTTCATTTGATTTCTTTTTCGTACTGCTTACCGTTACTGTAATGGTTTGTTTTGCAGTTGATGTATTGCCGCTGTTATCTTTTACCGTCCAGGTAACAGTTGTTGTTCCTACTGCATAAGTATTGGGAGCATTATTGGTAATACTCTTTACACCGCAATTATCACTGGTCTGCGGCGTTCCGATATTCAGATTTGAAACCGTACTGTTATTATTGTTTACAGTAAGCGAAATATTTGCAGGTGCAGTTACCGAAGGCTTTTGCGTATCGGTTACTGTAACGGTAAAGCTTGCACTGCTTATATTGCCGCTTACATCTTTTGCTGTAACGGTAACGATAGTGGTTCCGGTTGCAAATAAACTGTTTGAGCTTTTACTATAAGTAAGCGTAACAGGGCTGCTGCAGTTATCATTTGCTGTTACTGTGTATTTAACAATGGCGCCACAGGTATTCAGGTCATTTGCTACATTGATACTGGCCGGAACAGTGATATGTGGCGCTGTTTTATCGGCAACTGTGATCACCTGTTTTGCGGTGCTGCTGTTACCTGCCGCATCTTTCGCGATCCATGTGCGTGTGATCGAATAATTATAATAGGAAGTTTTTGTTGCATCGGTTCCACGTGTGCTTATCTCACTGAAAGTAATGTCGGGCTGTGCGGTACAATTATCTGTTGCAGTTGGTGTAGCGGGTGCAGGTATATTATCGCAGCTGGCAACTGTATTGGCCGGTATGTTTGAAAACACAGGGGCCTGTACGTCTTTTACTGTTACTGTTTGAGATGCTGTAGATATGTTTCCGCTATTATCTGTTACTGTCCATACAACCGTCGTTGTTCCCGTTG
Organism: Bacteroidota bacterium; assembly: GCA_013289065.1. Taxonomy (GTDB): domain Bacteria; phylum Bacteroidota; class Bacteroidia; order Chitinophagales; family Chitinophagaceae; genus Sediminibacterium. Next base: position 24,354 of record JABDAP010000014.1, read on the forward strand.
GAAAAACAGCCGGCGCATTATTGCTCACACCTGATATGCCGCAGTTATCCGATGTTACGGGTGTGCCAAGTGCAACTGCCGTTGCACCACATTTACCCGCACTGTTATTTACGGTAACATTGTCCGGCGCAGTGATCACTGGTTTTTCAATATCAGTTACTACTACTGTTTGCGTAGCATGATTTGTATAACCTGTTTTATCTGTTACGGTCCAGTTAACAAGTGTGGTACCTGTTTGAAAAAATGCAGGCGCATCATTCGTTACGCTTACTACGCCGCAATTATCACTTGTTACTGGTGTACCGAGATCTACGGCTGCACCGCATTGGCCCGGTGTGTTGTTTACATGGATATCTGTAACTGCAATGGTTGGCAGTTCGTTATCGATCACCGTTATTACCTGGGTGGATGTGTCTGAATTACCAAACACATCAGTAGCTGTCCATGTAATGGTAACCGATCCTACAGAAAACCAGGCAGGCGCATTGTTTGTGACCATAACCGGGCCGCCGCTGTTATCATACGCATATGGTATGAATAGTTTCACCTTTGCGCCGCATTGCCCCGGGTCATTCGATACACTGATCTCTCCCATTTTATAAATGAATGGTTTCTGGTTATCTGTTACTGTTACATTTTGTGTTGCCGTTGCTGTGCTGCCGGTATTATCTGTTACTGTCCATGTAACCGTTGTTATACCAAGCGGGTAACTTGCGGGTGCGTTGTTTGTGACCGACACAACAGCATTATCATCTGTTACCACCGGTGTTCCAAGTGAAACATTTGTGGCAACATTACTGTTGATGTCTGTGTTTACGAAAAGGTCAGGTGGCGGAGAAACGGTTAAGGCCCGATGGGTTGTTCCGTATTTACCGGCTCCGGATGCATAAATGGTAAAAGAAAAGAGAAGTAAAGAAATGGCAAGCAGACACGATAATGTCCGGGGGAGAACTTTTTTCATGGAATTGGTTTTGGATTATAAAAAATCAATTAAGGTATGGAGCCCATATCCTCATTGACTATGATCAAAAAATCAGTTGCATTCCATCCGGATCCTTTGCTGCAGATATAAGGTAAAAACCTGTGCAGCCTGCACGCCGGAATGCATCAAATTATTTTATACAACACCATGCTTCATCCTCAAATGACAGAATAATAATACGACATATTTTTATAACGCAAAAGAAATCGGAAAATTTCGGTGAAAACACCGGGCACAGTAAATAAATAAAAAATGAAAAAATATTTATCAAAACAGAACGTTCTGAAAAACAAAAGGCCATCCGTTTGGATGGCCTTGCATAACTATTGGGGGAGTATATCTTGTTATTTTACTTTCATCAGTTGTACCACTTTGCGCTGTGTACCCTGTATCATTTCTGCATAGTAAATACCGCTTGCATAGTTAGCGCCGATCTGGATAGTACTGTTAGAACCGATCTTTGATTGTGCATCTACTACCCTGCCGCCGGCATCCATCACACGCATGCTGACCGGTGTTTCATATTTGCTTTCAAATTTCAATGTGAAGTAAGTAGTACTTGGATTAGGCATTACCGTTACTTTCAGTTCTTCTTCAGTTGTAGCTACATCGGTAGTTCCTTCTTTAGTTGCAACGTTTGTAGCGGCAGCTGTTGGCGCTGTTACTATTGAATTAGCTGTTAAACCACATGGGCTTTGTGAAGTGCTTCCTAACCTGCAGTTGCCACCGCCGCCGCATGTATTATATTGTATGTGGTTACATACCTGGTTAATAGCTACCTGTACTGTTTGTGCAGATGCAGCACCCCACCAGTTATAGGTTGTATGCGTTACGTACACATAGTTTCCATTACAATTCGGAACCCTTACATCGGTTACACAAATGCTTATGCTGGCAGTTGCAGTGCATCCGTATTTATTGGTTACGGTTACAGTAAATGTATAGTAGCCATTTGTTGTTGGCGTAAATACGGGAGCTGAAGAAGTTGAATTGTTCAGCATTGATCTGGCAGAACCACTCCAGCTATAAGTATATGGTGCACCTGATCCAGGCAATGACCCTATTTGCAGTGCGGTGCTTTGTGCGCCATATCCCAAATAAAGGTTCGTGCTGATGCCACCGGTATAGGTATTGTTTGTTGGCACAGAAGTTACAGAAACGCTGAATGATACCGCTGTTGTAATAACCTGTTTGCTGGTGCTGTAGTTACCTGATGCATCAGTTGCTTTCCAGGTTCTTGTAATTACATTTCCATTTACAGCGTCACTATATGTTACCGTAACTACGCTGCAATTATCCGTTGCCGTTGCGTATCCTGTTGCTGAAGGATCTGTTGATCCGTTGCAGCCAACAGTTACATCCGCAGGGTCTGTAATTGTTGGAGCTGTTGCATCTTTAATTACCACAGTTTGATTTTGCGTAGTAATATTTTTACCATCGCTGTATGACCAATGGATCGTGTAGGTACCTGCTTTAGAGTAAGTCAACGGATCTGTTGTTGTACCGATCACTGTTCCATCGCAATTATCTTTTGCCGTTGGCGCAGTGCTTACTGTTATAGAACAGCTGCCTGTAATAGTTGATAAGTTTGATACATTCGGCACAGGTGCGATCGCATCTTTCACGATCACTGTTTGTGTTTGTGTTGATGTATTTCCGTTACCATCGTTATAAGTCCAATGAACTGTATAGGTTCCAGGGTCTGTATAAGTAAGTGCATCAGTTGTTGTACCTGTTATTGTTCCTGCACAATTATCTGTTGCTGTTGGAGCTGTTGTGATACTTACTTTACAATTTCCGCTCACAGTTTGTAATGAACTGCTGTTTGCAACAGGCGCTATATTATCTTTCACGATCACTGTTTGGTTCTGGGTAGTAACGTTTCCATTACCATCATCAAATTTCCAATGGATAGTGTAAGTACCCTGGCCAGAGTAGGTCAAAGGATCTGTAGTAGTACCAACGATCGTTCCTTTACAATTATCAACTGCAGTTGGCGCTGTGATATTTGGCGAACAACTTCCGTTGTTATGATTATTGTCATCACCTGAGCAATCATCCCTGTCATCATCATCATCACCGCCATCGCCATACCATCCGTGGCCATAATAATGGTTCCTGTAATTGTAATCGTTGTTGCGGCAGCTGCAGTTACTGTTCGAACGGCAGTTGCAACCATTGCGGCAGCAGCTGCAGTTGTCGTTACAGTTGTTTCCTAACGTAACCACACTTGCAGAACACTGTCCTGTTATGGTTGGCAAAGTTGTTACCGTTGGAACCGGTGCAGTAATATCATCCACAACTACTGTCTGGTTCTGTGTAGTTGTATTTCCGTTTGCATCTGTATAGATCCAGTGGATCGTATAAGTTCCCTGAGCAGTATAATAAGTTGCATCTGTTGTAGTACCTGTTATTACTGCACCAGTACATGGATTTTTTGCAGTTGGTTTCGTATTTGCTGCTACAGAACATTCGCCTGTTAAGGTTGGCAATGCTGCTACAGTCGGTACCGGTGGTGCCAGAACTGTTATTGTAAAGCTCTTGCTTACAGATCCGCAGTTATTGCTTGCGGTAATAGTTACAGTAGTAACACCTTTATTAAACGCCGCGCCACTTCCGGTTCCGCTTCCGTTTCCGGTTGTTGCCCCGCTGAATGTGTAGCCTAAGTTCGCAGCAGGTGTTCCTGTTGTAGTTACTGTATAAGTAACAGTTGCATTACATCCTGAAGTTGCATTTGCTGAAATATTTGCAATGGAAGAACTGAATGCAGGTGTTGTACATGCACTAACGGTAACCACTGTTGATACAACAGTTGTACAACCTGAAACATTGGTAACTGTATAACTGATGGTAGCTGTACCACCTGTTACACCGGTTACCAAACCTGATGCACTTACAGTTGCATTGGCACTGTTGCTGCTCCATACGCCACCTGTAGTTACATCTGCCAGTTGTGTGGTTGTACCGATATTAACAGAAGTAGTTCCTGTAACAGCTGAAACTGCTGGATTAGCATTCGGTGCCGCTGTTGCTGAACCCGCTGCGCTTACACAACCATTTACTGTTTGTGTAACGCTGTATGATCCCGCACTTGAAACTGTGATCGATGCGGTTGTTGCACCTGTGTTCCATGCCAATGTTCCTGTTGCGTTAGTTGATAAGGTTGATGTTCCGCAATTATTCACCACAGTTACAACCGGTGTTGATGGAGTTGTTTTTGGTGAAGCTGTTGCAGAACCTGCTGAGCTTACACAACCATTTACGGTTTGTGTAACACTATACGATCCGGCGTTTGAAACAGTAATTGATGCTGTTGTTGCACCTGTGCTCCATGCCAATGTTCCTGTTGCATTAGTTGATAAGGTTGATGTTCCGCAGTTATCAGCTACCGTTACAACAGGTGTTGATGGCGTAGCTTTCGGCGCAGCTGTTGCTGAACCCGCTGCACTTACACAACCATTTGCTGTTTGTGTAACGCTGAATGATCCGGCACCTGAAACTGTGATCGATGCGGTTGTTGCACCTGTGCTCCATAATAATGTTCCTGCTGCGTTAGTTGATAAAGTTGATGTTCCGCAATTGTTCACTACAGTTACAACCGGTGTTGATGGAACTGCTGCCGGCGCAGCTGTTGCTGAACCCGCTGCACTTGTACAACCATTTACGGTTTGTGTAACGCTATATGATCCCGCACTTGAAACTGTGATCGATGGGGTTGTTGCACCTGTGTTCCATGCTAATGTTCCTGTTGCGTTAGTTGATAAGATGGATGTTCCGCAATTATTCACCACAGTTACAACCGGTGTTGATGGAGTTGTTTTTGGTGAAGCTGTTGCAGAACCTGCTGAGCTTACACAACCATTTACGGTTTGTGTAACACTATACGATCCGGCGTTTGAAACAGTAATTGATGCTGTTGTTGCACCTGTGCTCCATGCCAATGTTCCTGTTGCATTAGTTGATAAGGTTGATGTTCCGCAGTTATCAGCTACCGTTACAACAGGTGTTGATGGCGTAGCTTTCGGCGCAGCTGTTGCTGAACCCGCTGCACTTACACAACCATTT
>JABDAP010000014.1:29500-41472 GCA_013289065.1 Bacteroidota bacterium
ATGTTCCGCAGTTATCAGCTACCGTTACAACAGGTGTTGATGGCGTAGCTTTCGGCGCAGCTGTTGCTGAACCCGCTGCACTTACACAACCATTTACGGTTTGTGTAACGCTATATGATCCGGCACCCGAAACTGTGATCGATGCGGTTGTTGCACCTGTGCTCCATAATAATGTTCCTGCTGCATTAGTTGATAAAGTTGATGTTCCGCAATTGTTCACTACAGTTACAACCGGTGTTGATGGAATTGCTTTTGGTGCTGCCGTTGCAGAACCTGCCGCACTTACACAACCATTTACGGTTTGTGTAACACTATACGATCCGGCATTTGCAACAATAATTGATGCTGTTGTTGCATTTGTGCTCCATAATAAAGTTCCGGTTGCGCCGGTAGACAATATTGATGTTCCGCAGTTATCAGCTACTGTCACTGTTGGTGTGGCAGGTAATGCTTTCACTGTTACAGTTGCTGAGGCGGTTGCGCCGCAATTATTGGTATAAGTAATAACAGCTGTACCGCCAGTTAAACCAGATACTACACCTGAAGCATCTACGGTAGCAACAGATGTGTTATTGCTGCTCCATGTTCCGCCGGTGCTTGTAGTGGCAAGTGTTGTTGTTGATCCGGCACAAACAGATGTTGTTCCTGTAATAGCGGCTACTACAGTTGGCGATACGGTTACTGTAAATGTTCCTGTTGTAATATTATTACTTGCATCAGTTGCAGTAACGGTTACAGTTGTAGTTCCCACTGGGAATACTGTTCCGGGGTTTTGACTGTAAGTGATCGTTACAGGCAATCCTGAATTATCAGTTGCAGTTGCTGTAAAGCTTGCGGTAGCGCCACATACAGTAGTGTTTCCTGTTGCTGTAATGTTTGAAGGAACCGTTAATACCGGTGGTATCAGGTCGATACCTAATATTACGATAGCCTGTTGTGTTTGCGTAGTTATGTTGCCGTTACCGTCATCATAAGTCCATATAATATTGTATGTGCCCGGTGTATTATAAACTAATGGGCTTGTTGTAGTAGCGATGATATTTCCTTTACAATTATCTGTTGCAGAAGGGAAATTTGAAACGGTTGCTGGTGTAGACAGGTTCAATGCCGGCAATGAAGCTACATTTGGAACCGGCGCTGAATTATCAACCACAGTAATAGTGATCGGTGCCGACATCAATACATCCGTACCTGTTGTAGTGCTAACAGAATAATCACCGCTTTGTGTTGCTGTATAGGAAGAAGCGGTAGCTCCCGGTATTAATACTGTATTCAGATACCACTGATAAGAACTGCCTGCAGTTCCTATCGATAAGAGAACTGAACCTGACGGGCAGAATGTAACAGGCCCATTTGCAGTGATCTGATTAAGTGAAGACACTGCAAGCCTTGTACTCTTTTTAATAACACAGTTTACAAATGGAACAGTCAATGTATAGCTTCCTGTTGCTGCGGTCTGTGCATTGTTTATTACCGGATTTTGATTTGTAGAGCCGAATGAATTAGGCCCATCCCAGATATAGGTGTTTCCACCTGTGCCCGCAAATCCACCTGTACCAAATAACTGTATCGTACTTCCCACAGCATATACAGATGCACTTGCTGTTGCAGTTACCACCGGATCGGCGTATGCAACACAATTTCCACTAACCTGTGGCGGGGCCCAGTTAGAAGTGCTTCCTGTTAAATTAAAATTATTGATTGTTCCGTCATTACCATTACCACTCGAATCGATCACTGTTGTAACAGTCGGATTATTTGCATTTACAAAACCCTGGTTAAACCTGAAGTAAACAGCCAGGCCTGGTTTTTGAACAGCATTCACCTGGCAAGACATATCATTAACGATCTCACACTGGCTTAATGCCTTTGTCCAGAAACGCGCTTCGTCAACCTGCCCTGCATAATATTCTGTGAAGCCCGGCTGAACGCCTAATGTAAGCGGTACATCATTAACAATAAGTGCACCTGTTGCTTCCTGCGAACCTGCCAATGCGCCATCAATATATATCCGCATAAAGAAGCCATCATAGGTAGCCGCTACATGGTGCCATTGATTGATACCTGGATAAGGTACGTTCATGGTATGATAAACACCGCCGCATGCGAGATAGAAAGCAAGCGTTTTCCAACCATCATCTGTTCTTGGGAAAATAAATCCTGTATTAACAGTTGCAGTAGTTGATTTGCTCATTACATCCTGTACATTGTTTGTATTGTTGGTAGGATATATCCATGACTCAATGGTAATTTCTTTTGTTCCTTTCATGGTTGCATTACTTGGAACGGTAACCATATCTTTTACACCATCAAAACTCAATGAACCTGCAGGAGCAGCTACTGTAACAGTAGTTTTATCAGAACTGTTACAACCATTTCCGGCAATCGTTACGGTATAAGTACCGCTTGCATTGGCCTGAACATTGGGGATAGATGGATTTTGCTGTGTAGAAGTAAATCCATTAGGGCCGGTCCATGACCAGCTATTGCCTGCTGTAGAAGTCAACTGCAGTGTTGAGCCTATCGCTACATTCGGGCCATTGCTTCCGGCTACTGCCTGGCTGCCCACAAAAGGAGAACAGGTTGCACTAACATTACCTGTAACCCAGTTGGAAGTAAGCCCGTTCATCTGGAATCCCTGTAAAGTTCCGTTGTTGCCATGCCCGCTCGAATCAGCCAGGGTTGTATATGCGCTGTTATCTACGTTTTGCAGGCCCTGATCATAACGGAAATAAGCAGACAGTCCATTTTGTGCAGCTAATCCATTATTAGCGCCATTCAAAGCGCAGGTAATATTATTCTGGATCTCACATTGTGTTAAAGCGCGGCTCCAGATCCTTGTTTCATCTAAACTACCCTGGAAATATTCTGACGTGCCATCCTGCACGCCAATTAAGAGATCGTTATTAAAATACGTAATGTTTCCGGTAACGGCCAATGATCCGGCAAGGTTGCCATTGAAATATATTTTCATGTTTGCGCCATCATAAGTAGCAGCAACATGGTTCCACTGATTAAACGAACCGGTATAAGGTACACTCAATACTTTTTGTACCCCATCTATATATATCCTGAACATAAAGTTTCTCCATCCATCTTCTGTTCTTGGGAAAATATAACCGCTTGGTGTAGGATTCGTAACAGTATTTGAACTTGATTTAGAAACCACGTCCTGAACAGCAGGCAAACTATTACTTGGGCTGATCCAGGTTTCGATAGTTAATGCAGCCGGGTTTAAAGAAGTACTGTTCGGGACAACCACTTTACTGCCAAGCGAATTAAAATTCAACGCTCCGGCCATCCAGGCTACTGTAACGGCAACTTTTGCTGTGGAGGTACAGCCATTATTGGTAACGGTTACTGTATAGGTTCCGCTGTAATCAGTACTTACACCATGTATCAAAGGATTCTGTGCATTAGAAGTATAGCCATTAGGCCCTACCCATGAATAGGTTCCGCCACCCGTAGCAGACAGATTGATATCGCCGCCAACAGGTACTAAAGATTGTGCAACACTGGCGCTAATAGGCGCGATAGCTGTGCAGGAAGAGCTCGATACAATACCATCTGCCCAGTTAGATAAAAGGCCTGTCAAAAGAAAACCATTCAATGTTCCTGTATTTCCGTTTCCACTGGCATCTGTTGCAGTTGTCACCAGTAAATTAGGCAGGTTTAATAAACCCTGGTTGTATTTATAATAAAGCGCTAAACCTGCTTGCGGCAGGGTTAATTCACAATTCATGTTATTTGCGATCGTGCACTGCGACAGTGCCTTGTTCCAGATACGTGTTTCATCTAATTTCCCGCCGAAGAATTCTGAAAACCCCGGTTGGTTAGCGAGCGTAAGAGGGTTATTATTAACAGTGATGGTTCCGGCAAAATTCTGACTGCCTGCAAGTTGGCCATCAATGTATATGCTCATGGTTATTCCATCATAGGTGGCCGCGAGGTGGTGCCATTGGTTTATTTTATCAGAGCCATAATTAACTTCCAGTATCTGCCAGCCAAATCCATTGATGTTCAACTGGAACTGAACCGAACCCAAACGCTTGGTAAATCTCGGGAAAATGTATCCGTTATTGGTTGTGGCAGATGATTTACAAACTACGTCTTGTACAGTAGTTGACGATTTTGTTGCATATACCCATGTTTCTATAGTAATAGCTGAGCTGATATTCAATGAAGGGCTTGCAGGAACATTTACAGATGCAGTCGCACCGTCAAAGCCGAGGGCAGTTGCATTCAATTGTGCATAAGAATGACCAAAAGAGAAAAGCGCTACCAGAGAAATGGTGAAAAATTTCTTCAAAGAAGCCAATTTCAGTTTTGTTTTTGGGTAAAAGTTCAAGCTCATAGTCTTTATAAAATTTGGTGCCCAAATCATTTTATGATTGATCACCGATTAAATTTAATCGTATAGGATATGAAATTTAAAAGCCTTGAAACTTATGCTGGACAAGGGCCAGCGGCTTTTCAGGATATAGACCGAATTGGATTTTATTGGTTCAGAACTTATAGAATCTGAACTTTCTATATTATAATCTTTCGGTGGAAATACTTTTCAACTGTAAAGATTATACTACAAATGTAATAAAATTACCTATACCTCAAAATAAATTTAAAGAAAACTTAAAAAAGATTTCCACAGTAATGAACATCTCATTTCAGCTTTTTTAGAAGTATAAATAACAGAAATGCAAAGAGCTATTCCGATGCGTTTTTTTTATACTTATAACGCAATGATTATTAATGTATAAATAAATAAAGCCCGCTTTTAGCGGGCTTTATTTATAAAATTTAGGGAGGTCCCGAGCGGATTCGAACCGCTGTAGAAGCTTTTGCAGAGCTTTGCCTAGCCACTCGGCCACAGGACCGTTAATTTTGTAAAGGTATCACTACAAATTGTATTTCTTTTATATGTGATACCTGTACTATAAAGCGAAAATAAAGCAATCAAAGGAAATTTAAAATTCTAAATCCTAAAACACGAAATTTGCCGGCTAATAAAATAAACAAATGAACAGGATCGCAGAAAGTGAATTGATCATTAATAACCGTGGCGCAGTATATCATCTCGATGTAAGGCCTGAAGAACTTGCAAACACTATCATTACTGTTGGGGATCCTGACAGGGTTGCAGAAGTAAGCAAGCATTTTGATAAAGTAGATACGATGCGCAGCCACCGCGAGTTTGTAACACATACCGGCATTATCGGCAACAAAAGGATATCGGTAGTTTCTACAGGTATCGGAACCGATAACATAGATATTGTATTGAATGAGCTTGATGCATTGGTAAACATCGATTTTGAAACACGTACGGTTAAATCGACACTTACCCAGCTGACCATTGTACGTGTGGGAACATCCGGTTCGCTGCAGGCCGGTATCCCGGTTGACAGTTTTGTTGCAAGCACACATGCGATCGGCATCGATAACCTTCTGAATTTTTACCGGCAGGATAATAACGAGGAGGAACTCCAGGTAATAAGGGCCTTTAACGACCATACGCAATTATCAAAACTTGCCACACCGTATATTGCTTCTGCCGGCCCATCGATACAAAAACATTTTGTTGATGGCTTTCATCATGGCATTACGGTTACATGTCCGGGGTTTTATGGCCCGCAGGGAAGGGTTCTGCGTTTAGGGCTTACCAATCCTGACCTGATCGATCAGCTTACTTCTTTTCGTTTCGGCAATCACCGGATCACTAATTTTGAAATGGAAACAAGCGGTATCTATGGATTGGGAAAATTGCTCGGCCATCAATGCTTAAGCTTAAGCGCGATCGTTGCAAACCGTGTTGAAAAAACATTCAGTAAAGATGGCGCCGCAACAGTAGAGAACCTGATCAAAAAAACCTTGTCTATATTAGCAGACATTTAAGCAATGACAATTACCTTTTATAAATACCAGGGAACAGGCAATGATTTTGTGATCATTGATAACAGGGATGGGAATATTGCGCTCACAACCGAACAGGTAAAACATTTCTGCGACAGGAGGTTTGGTATCGGCGCAGATGGATTGATGTTGCTTAGTACCCTTGCCGGTTATGATTTTGAAATGACCTATTACAATGCCGATGGCCGTGAAAGCAGTATGTGCGGGAATGGCGGGAGATGTTTAACGCGGTTTGCATATGATATAGGCATACATAAAGAAACCTATCATTTTATGGCTGTTGATGGTAAACATGAATCCACATTGGGAGAGCATAACTGGATCAATTTAAAAATGAAAGATGTGGATGCCATCCTTAATCATCATGGTGATTTTATTCTCGATACCGGTTCGCCGCATTATGTAAAAAATGTAAACGACGTAATGTCCATTGATGTTTTCCACCAGGGAAAAGAGATCCGTTACAGCAAAGATTTTGAAGCTGCAGGCATCAATGTGAATTTTGTAGAAAATAATGATAAAAAGATCATCGTACGCACTTATGAACGCGGCGTTGAAAATGAAACGTATAGCTGTGGTACGGGCGTAACCGCTTCGGCATTGGTTTTCGCGCATAACGACAATGGCTTTAACCGCATTGAAGTGCAGACAAAAGGCGGCCATTTAGCTGTTGAATTTGACAAGACGGGTGAACAGTCTTTTAAAAATATCTGGCTCTGCGGCCCGGCCGTTTTTGTTTTTAAAGGAACGCTGGAGTTGTAAGTTTTAAGTAATAAGTTGTAAGTATATTTTACTACCGGAAAAATCATTATTAAAAGCAACAAAAACTTATTACCCAAAACTTACTACTTATCACTTACTACTTATAACTTCCCCTCATGATCCAGTACTTTAAAAACATTGACGGGCAGACTGTTGAAATAGACAAGCCTGATATGGGTGTGTGGGTAAACCTTGTTCCTCCGTTTAAAGAAGAAGAGTTTATTGAACTGAGCAGTGATCTTGAGATCCCTGTTGAATTTCTGCGCGACTCACTGGACATAGATGAACGGCCGCGTTATGAAATGGAAGACAATGTAAAATTTGTGGTGATCAAAACGCCGACGGAAAATAATTCCTTTAACGACAGCGATGCATTTTATATTACCATTCCGATCTGTATCATTTTAACACATACGCAAATTGTTACGGTGAATTCTTTTGACAATGGTGCGATCAAGAAATTCCTTAACTCATTTCAAAAAAGGCACCCGGATAAAAAGAATATGATGATCTTAAAGATCTTCGAAAAAGTGGTGCAGAATTTTACGGAATTCCTGAAAGAGATCAATCACCGCAGAAACCAATATGAAACAAGTTTGTACAAAACCAACAGCAATGAGGATCTGTTGAATTTAATGCGGATACAAAAAAGCCTTGTGTATTTTATCACTGCATTAAAAAGCAACGAAATGCTGATGATGAAACTGGACCGCACAAATTTTTTAAGTTTTCATGAAGAAGAAAGAGAATTTTTGCAGGATCTGATCGTTGATACCAGCCAGGCTCTGGAGATGGCAAATATTTATACCCATATTCTTACGAGCACCATGGATGCATTTGCAAGCATCATCAGCAACAACCTGAACCATGTGATGAAAAGGCTCACCGGCATCATGGTCATACTCGCGGTTCCTGCATTGGTATTGGGCATTTATGGTATGAATACGGATCACATTTCCTATTCGCGCACAGCCTATTCATTTTATATACCGGTACTGCTTTCGCTTGCTGTGGCCATTATCATCAGCTGGTTTTTCTTAAAGAAAAAATAATATATGCCGTTGTTTAATGTAAGGGTTTACGGTGTGTTGCTTGATGAAAAAAAACGTTTATTAGTGAGCGATGAATTTATCCGCGGGAATTATTTTACCAAATTACCCGGTGGCGGACTGGAATTCGGCGAAGGCACACGTGATTGCCTGAAACGTGAATTCATGGAAGAAACAGGATTAGATGTTGAGATAGGCGAACATATTTATACGACCGATTTTTTTCAGATATCTGCGTTCAACAATAAAGACCAGATCATTTCAATTTACTATGCTGTTAAAGCAACTACACCGGTCATTTTAGAAAGCAAAACAAAACTGTTTGATTTCGCGCCTCATCAAACCGCTGATTCAAATGGCGAAGCTGAAGTTTTCCGTTGGATAGAATGGAGCGAACTTAGTGAGAATGATATGTCGCTGCCGATTGATAAAGTGGTGATCAGGTTAATCAAACAACAGTTATAATTAGTAATTAATAATTAGTAGTTAGTAATTGTTGAGTCATGTAATTATTAACTACTAATTACCAATTAACCTTACCCTGCTGTTGGAATATTTGTAAACTCCTCTTCGCTCCTGCCCATCGCTGCCAGTTTCATTTTATGTGAAGTTTCATGGCCGAGATATTTTTCAATCCATTTTTCGAACACATAGATCAACGGCGTTAGAATGATTGCCATAATAAATTTGTAGGTATAGTTCACAAGACAGATCGCGAGCACCAGTTGCCAGCTCCATCCGTTTCCCAATTTGAATGCGATGAACAGGACAACAAAACTATCCACCAGCTGAGATACAATGGTAGAGCCGGTTGAGCGCAGCCACACCCATTTTTCGCCTGTTACTTTTTTGATCTTGTGAAAGACCGTTACATCAACGATCTGGCTCACCAGAAAAGCGGTGAGGCTTCCGAGAATGATCCACATGCCCTGCCCGAATATTCCGCTGAAAGCATCCTGCATATTGGGAACGTTGCTGTCCTGTTTGGAACCGATCCAGAAATCAGCCGGCGGGATTTTCATCGCGAGATAAAACATCAAGAACGCATAAGAGATCAATGCGATGGCAATATAACTGATGCGGCGTACGGCTTTCGGGCCGTAATATTCGTTCACGATATCTGTAATGATAAATTCAAGCGGCCATAACAAAACACCGCAGGTAAGATTGAAGGAAAGCCCGGATTGCCCGAAAAGGCTGAAGTTGGAAGGATGCATCCCGAACAGTTTTTCCAGCGAAAATATTTTTCCGCCGATACATTCTGCGATCAATGCATTGGCCACAAAAAAAGCGGTGATGCCGAGAAACAATTTGGTGGGTTTGTCTTTTAAAATAGAATGTATCATGAAGGGAGTATAAAATGTTTAAATACCTGGAAAAGAAGAAACAAAAAATTAGTGAGCCCCAACCAAACCGGCAGATTGATCAAACGCTTATGAAGTATGCGTTTGAACCACCAGATACTTGCTGCCAGATTTATAAAAGGAGCCAACAACCAGCCCAGTATGATCACCACGCTTTTAACTCCCTGGCTGCCGATAAAATCATGTGTATTTAATATCACCAGGCAAACCACAAAGAGCGCATTACAGATCAGTGCCAGCCGGGATAAAAATAAAAGCCCCTTCATAAAAAATTTCGTTCAAAATAACATTAATTTGCTGCACTTAACCCGGAAACGATGAAAAATTTTGATTGGAAAAAATTGCTGCCACATGTAATCGCCGTGGTTGTTTTTATATTGGTAGCCGTTGTTTACTGCAAACCAACACTGGAAGGCAAAGTTTTGCAACAGACAGACGTTACGTTATGGAAAACCATGGCGCAGAATTCGTTTGATTACCAGAAAAAACATGGCGAGTTTCCATTATGGTCGAATGCCATTTTCAGCGGCATGCCCGCTTTCCAGATAACCAGCGTGGGAAGCAATCCGGTTTCTATTGTATATATTGGCAATGTGTTAACCCTGAATCTTCCCAAGCCGGTGAGTTTTTTTTTCCTGGCATGTATCTGTTTTTATTTTCTGACGCAGGTATTGCGCATCAACCCGTATGTTGGTTTGTTCGGTGCATTGTCGTACGCATATGCAACCTATAATCCCATTATTATTTCTGTTGGGCACGAAACAAAAATGCAGGCCATTGCTTACCTGCCTGCTTTTATCGGTTCATTGCTTTTATTGTATGATAAAAGATACTTATGGGGTACGGCACTGACCGCTTTGTTTACCGGTTTATTGATCTCTGCCAACCACTTACAGATAACGTATTACGGCTTCCTGATCGTATTGATCATGACGATCAGTTTTGGTATCAGATGGATCAAAGAAAAAGATTACAAACGCTTAATTACTACCGGCGCGCTTGCCATTGGCGCGGCGCTGCTGGGTATTCTGGTAAATGCAGTGATGCTTTTTACAACCTATGAATATTCCAAAAGAACGATACGTGGCGGCAGCGAATTGGCGAATCAGAATCAGAAAGATGTAACCACAACAGGTTTGAGTAAGGATTATGCGATGAGTTACAGCATGTATACAAGTGAGCCATTGGTAATGATGTTCCCGCGTATGTATGGCGGAAGCAGCGGCAACCTTGAAGTAGCGGAAGATAAATCAAAAGCGATCGAAGCATTGCAACAGATGCCGCAGCAACTCGGCCAGCAACTGCAGGGAGCTTTGCAATTTTATTGGGGAGGGATTGATGGAGCAGGCGGAACATCAGGCCCGCCCTATTTAGGCGCCATCGTTTGTTTTCTGGCCCTGCTTGGTTTTGTTTTATTAGATGGCAAACATAAGTGGTGGATCTTAACTGCATGCATACTTACGATCATCATGAGTTCGGGTAAATACCTCGATGGCATCAACAGTATCTTCCTGAAATATTTACCGATGTATAATAAGTTCAGGGCACCGAGCATGATACTGGTTGTACCGACCCTATTATTAAGTATGATGTCTGTGCTTACGCTCGACCGCATACTGAAATTTGAAAACAAGCAACTTCTTTTCCAGAAATATAAAAAAGGGTTAATGGTTGTTGGCGGTGTATTTGTGTTAGCGTTGCTTATTTATTTCAGCAGTGATTTTTCTAACGCCACAGACAAGAGAATATTAAACAATCTGAGCACGATCACCAACCAGCAGCAGAGAGAAGCTGTTGAAACGCCGATACGTTCATTTATCAATGGAATGAAAGAAGACAGGCGGGGGCTTTTTATGGGCGATATACTCCGTTCGTTCTTATTTATTCTTGTTGCAGCCGGTGCAATATTCTTATACATCAAAAACAAACTCACTGCGCTGGTGGTTATCGTGGCAATTGGTGTATTTGCTTTTATTGATGTAATGGTTATTGATGTAAAATATTTAAATGCAGATCATTTCCAGGATAACACGGAAACGGATAATACGTTTAAGCCATCTGCCATTGACCTGCAGATATCGAAAGATACCGGTTACTATCGCGTGTTTGATGTTTCGCAGGGAATTGATGCGGCATTTAATGGTGGCCCGCTTACTTCTTATTTTCATAATTCTATCGGCGGCTATCATCCTGCCAAGCTGAGTATTTACCAGGATCTGATCGAAAAACAATTATCCAATTTCCCCAGCTGTTTGCCCGTGATCGATATGCTGAATACAAAATATGTGATCACTTCAGCACAACAGAACGGCCAGCAGCAAATGGTACAGGAAAACCCGGAAGCATTAGGAGCAGCATGGTTTGTAAAAGCGATCGATTATAAAAAGACTGCGGCTGAGGTAATGGCTGCGTTGACCAATTTCAATCCAAAAGACACTGCGATACTGGAGGGTGTACCGAATAAAGACCTTGTAGCCGATCCGGTAAAAGACAGTACTGCATCTATCAAACTATTGTATAATGATAATGATATCATTCAATACAGTTCATCTTCAAAAAATGCGGAGTTCGCTGTATTCAGTGAAGTGTATTATGATGCAGGCTGGGTAGCCACCATCGATGGAAAAGAGAGCCCGATCATCCGCACCAATTATGTTTTGCGCGGATTACAGGTTCCTCCGGGAAATCACACGATCGTGTTTGAATTCAAACCGGCTTCTTTTTATAACAGCACCAAAGCGGCTATCAGTGCCGTATGTTACAACCGAACAGGCATTTTCGGCGAGTTGCCATTTTTTTATGGCCCAGCTTTTATCTTCTTCCGTAATAAAAAAACTATGATCGGCATTGCGATGCACCCATCCTTCATACCACTGGTAAATGCGCCAGC
>JABDAP010000015.1 GCA_013289065.1 Bacteroidota bacterium
GGCCAACATTTATTAATCAAAAAAATAAATCAATACACTCTTTTAATTACTCACATACCCAAACAATCCCTTCGTTTCACCCGCAGGGCCCGCGGTAAAAAATAAGAAATTTGGATTCACAGCCGCAGCGGCAGAAGGCGCAAAACTTAATGCCCAAAGTCCGTCAATGGTAAGCGTTGCTCCATTGCTTTGCAGTACCCCCATATAATTTCCCGATGCATCATAGGCATTGATATGGCCATCTCCCAAATTGCCCACGAGTATGATTCCTGTTGTTCCGCCTATCCATCCATCAGGCGCCTGTGTAATTCCCCATGGTGCATTGAGCGCACCGCCGGTTACCAAACGTTTTACCAGCGTGCCGGTTGTGCTGAACACATCTACATAACCAAGCCCCGGAGCTTTCATTTCCGTATGTGTAACCGGATCGGGCTGCGCATACGTAACATATAAAAAGCCGCCGATGTTCTGAATATTAAATGGCGAATAACCTTCCGCAATAGACGGATCGCTGAAGCTGATCGGTTGCAGCGCCATATTTCTATCGAACACATCTATTCTATGCGAATTAAAATCCGCCGCATATAACAGGGTATCTGTTGTAACACCCATAGCCAGTCCGGTGTAAACGGCGGTTCCATTCCTGTCTACCATGGTAACTGCTGCGCCACCGCTGTTCCAGCCGGAGATCACGCCATCGATACCCGCAAAAATAAATTTAGCAGGGTTGCCGTTTGATAATTTAAAACCTGTGCTGCTGTTAAATACCTGCCCGGTTGGTAACCCGCCGGTTGGGCCATTGTGCGATGGAATGGTAACAGGGGCAAGCACCTGTGCGCCGGCAGCGCTGTAGATAAGCGATGTGTGGTCGCCGAGAGAAGAGATCCATGCAGTACCGGTAGGGCTGAATGCGAGCCCCCATCCATTAAGCAAATGCGGATCGTTTCTTTGCGCAGAAACAGATGCATCAGTTGAAACAAGATTCACAACCGTAAAACTCTGGTGGTTGGTTTGATAATCGGGTGCCGTGTAACTTTTTTTGCAGCTGCTGAAACAGGTAAGGGCAAACAATGCGATAGCTGCTGCAATGACCGTTGCAGGTTTGCCGGTAAGGTTTTTCATAAAAGTTTTTTTAAATAAAAACGGGTAACAGAAATAATAAGCGGCGGCTATCGGGGCTGATAGCAACACTTAGTATGTTTTGCGTATCGGTATGCCTGCAAACTTCATACCTCTGGCAAAAAAAAAGTATTAACATTTTTTATAAAACCGCAGGCAACCTTTCGGAAAAAATTACGTTTTCCGGGCTTTATTTTTATGTATGAAAAAAATGTGGATGTGGTTTATCAAGTGTGTAAGATCGTACACACAGCAATGGGATTATGCATATAAAAATCGGATCGGAACATAACTCCTGCAAAGAAATGATCATGGAATATTACTGTAAACGATCCAGCCTTGTGCAACCGTTTTGGCATAAAAATCTGAAACGCCGTTTACCGCCGCCGGGTAAATTCTGGCACCCGAACAATCGTATGCATAGTAGGCCAGGCCGCCGCTTCCCATCATCATATCAATCATGAAGGCGGGAGAATTATTATAGGTCGTGAGATAAATTGTACCCCTGTAATTGCCAAGGTATTTGCGGGTTGCTTTATCCTCATCCGCTTTTTTGATGATATCCTGCAACCAGGCCAGGTCGCTGCCACATTGCAACTGCGCCGTTTTCAATACATCAGCAGGAATTGCCTGGCTGTTGTCATCGGGTTTACTGCACGATAGTATCAACAGCAACATAGCGATATAGAAATGACGGGCTTTCATATTCGATGTTAAGTTAGAAATTGTTTTTAAAATTAAAAAGCGTTTGTGCTGTTGATCCTGCAACGAACTAAATAGACCCCTCTGCGCCAACTCTGCTTCTCTGCCGCTCTGCGGTGAAAAAAATCCCGATACAATTACCTGCCAGGTTTTTTAAACCCTTTTCACCGCTGAGAGCAGGAAGCGCTGAGGTTTTGCAGCGTATTGTTTTGAGGAGAACAATCCGGCCTGTTCACCGACCCACTCCAAAATCCTAACCCATTTTATCCTATATTGTTTCCCGCAAACCAATACGCACACTCATGAGAAAATACTTACTTGCCGCAACAGCCATTGCATTTGCTTATAATGCAGGAGCACAGGTTGCGCTTACCAAAAAAGATTACGAGAACGCCGAGCGTTTCCTCACTTACAATACCGAGCCATTGATCGATGGCGGTAATGTTCGCCCTAACTGGATGCCGAACGACCAGTTCTGGTATCTCGCATCCAATTCTAAAAAAAGCGATTTTATTTTAGTTGATCCCGTTAAGAGAACACGCAGCGCCGCATTCGATCAACAGAAATTAGCTGCGGCATTATCAACTGCCAGCGGTAATAAATATGATGGCGCAAAACTTCCTTTTCAATCCATCAGTTATTCTGCAGATGGCAGATCGGTTTCATTTACTGCCGATGGTAAAAAATGGAAATATGATCTGCAGTCATCTGTTATTTCGCCAGACACCGATCCTTCTACCGGTACAACTCCGCCAGCCGGCGGCGGGCGCGGTGGCCGCGGTGGCGGGCGTGGAGGTGGATTTGGCGGAGGCAATGAATTATTATCTCCCGATGGAAAACGCGCCATATATATTAAAGACTGGAACTTATGGGTGCGTGATGTTGCAACAGACAAACAAACACAACTCACTACCGATGGCGTCAAAGATTTCGGTTATGCAACGGATAATGCGGGATGGAAATCGAGCGACAGGCCGGTACTTCGCTGGTCGCCCGATTCAAAAAAGATCGCAACCTTTAAACAGGATCAGCGCAATGTGAGCGATATGTATCTTGTTACCACCAATGTTGGAAAACCAACTTTACGTACCTGGAAATATCCTTTGCCCGGCGATAAAGAAATTCCTATGATACAACGTGTGATCATTGATGTGGATGCTGCTAAAGTAATTAACCTGCAGGTTCCGGCCGATCCGCACAGGGCAACATTGGGGGATGATATTTCAAGCAGCGGAACACTGGATGATGTGGATTGGAACGACAATGCCTCGCAGCTTGCATTTGTATCTACTTCACGTGATCATAAACAGGAAAAATTCCGGATAGCCGATGCAGCAACAGGAACCGTTCGTGAAGTGTTTGAAGAAGTTTCTTCCACACAATACGAATCAGGAAGAGGCAATATTAACTGGAGATATTTAGCAAACACCAACGAGATCATCTGGTACTCTGAACGCGATAACTGGGGGCATTTATATTTATACGATGCCGCAACAGGCAAAGTGAAAAATCAAATTACCAAAGGCGATTGGGTAGTGAGCAGGCTGGTAAAAGTTGATGAAAAAAACAGGCTGCTATATTTCACCGCTTGCGGACGCGAGCCCGGCAATCCTTATTTTCAACATCTATATAAAATAGGATTTGATGGAAAAGGTTTGACACTATTAACTCCCGGAGATGGAAACCATACTGCTACATTTTCGCCATCAGGAAATTATATCGTTGATACCTATTCAAAACCCGATGTTCCGCCCATTACTGTGTTATGCGACCTCAACGGAAAACTAATTACAGAACTGGAAAGAACAGATGTATCAAGGCTCGCAGCTTCAGGATGGAAGCCGCCGATACCTGTTTCAGTAAAAGCGCATGATGGCAAGACAGATATTTACGGCCTGGTATTTACGCCAACGCATATGGTTGCCAATAAAAAATATCCTGTGATCGATTATATCTACCCGGGCCCGCAGGGTGGAAGCATTGGTGGCAACTGGTCGTTCTCTGCATCGAGAAACGATCACCAGGCATTATCGGAACTGGGTTTTATCGTGGTGGTGATCGAAGGAACCAGCAACCCGTTCCGTTCAAAGAGTTATCATGATATGAATTACGGAAATATGGCGGAGAATACATTGCCTGATCAGATCACTGCTATCAAACAGTTATCAGAGAGATACCCGATCGATACAACACGCGTAGGTATCTGGGGACATTCAGGCGGCGGTTTTGCAACGGCTGCAGCGATGTTCCGTTATCCTGATTTTTTCAAAGTAGGTATTTCAGAATCGGGGAACCATGATAACAGGAATTATGAAGACGATTGGGGCGAGCGTTATGATGGCCTCGCAGAAAATTCAAATTATGATGCACAGGCAAACGAGAACTATGCAAAAAATTTAAAAGGAAAACTGATGCTTGCACATGGATTGATGGATAATAATGTACCATCATCCAATACCATGCTCGTGGTGGATGCATTGATCAAAGCCAATAAAAGTTTTGATCTCGTAGTATTTCCAAACAGCCCGCATGGATATGGGGCTTTCGCGCCATACATGATGCGCCGCCGCTGGGATTATTTTGTGAAAAATCTCTTAGGCGCCGAACCACCCGAAAATTATGAATTAAGAGCACCACAAGGCGGCCCGCGCGGACAATAATGCTTATGTGATCTATGTCCTTCTATGAACCTATGTGTTTCAAAAAAATGTCTCTCTTACCGAGGGGCATTTTTTTTTGAAACTTATTACTGCAAACTCTCTTTGCGTACTCTGCGCGTATTCCTTCGCGCCCTCTGCGTTAAAAATCGCGGCCTTTAACCGCAGAGAGCTTAAAGCTTTACGCAGAGCACGCAAAGGACTAATAATAGTTTATTAAATATTTAATAGCCGCGAAGAAAAATACTACGTATTAATACGCTTGTTTAAATCAATGCATGTTTTCAACTTTGAATAATAAAGTATGGCGAAAACGATCAAACATATTCAACCAACAGATGGAACCATTATGAATAAGATATATTTTATACGCGGACAGAAAATAATGCTCGACCGCGACCTGGCGAAACTATACAATGTAGAAACAAAACAATTGAAGCGGCAGGTCAAAAGAAACCTTGAACGTTTCCCATCCGACTTTATGTTTGAACTTACTAAAGAAGAGTTTGAAAATTGGAGGAGCCAATTTGGCACCTCCAATTCCGGAGATATGATGGGATTGCGATATGCTCCTTACGCCTTTACAGAACAAGGCGTTGCCATGTTAGCTACTGTGCTGAACAGCGAGATCGCAATCCAGGTGCATATACAGATCATCCGCATATTTATAAAAATGCGCGAAATGATGCTGACGCATAAAGATATTTTATTGAAACTGGAACAGTTGGAAAGAAAGGCAGATAAGAACGATGCAGATATCCGGATTATTTTTAAATGCCTGAAAGAACTTGTCAATCCTCCTCCCGTTCCGCGCAGAAAGATCGGGTTCATACAGGATGAGTAATATACCTGTCAGACCCGGTCACTGCAAATCCCCTAAATGTCCCGCTATCTCAGGGACATTTTTTTTGCAATAAAACTTATTATCTGCAAGTTCTTCCTTTGCGCCCTCTGCGTTAAAAAATCCGCGTCCTATAACCGCGGAGGGCCGCAAAGTTTTACGCAGAGCACGCAAAGAAATCTTGAACTTACAAAAGAGTATTTGAGAATTGGAGGTCACAATTTGTGACCTCCAATTCTCAAATAAAAGAAACACGAACTAAAGCTGAAAACTTGAGGAACCAATTTGGCACCTCAAGCCAATCTTATTACTTCTTTTTTACGTAGATGGCATAGGTTTTTACGAAGAAATCAAAAGTTTGATAATGAAAAAAATTGCCATTTTTATTTTATCACTGCTGTTTTTTGCGCAACTGTCTCTACACGCACAGGATACAGCTTCGTATACAAGAATGTTCCGTTTTTATTATGATAATGATTTTATCAACGTAGTCGGAAAAGGAACCGATGATCAATATACCGGCGGTATGCGTGTTGACCTCTATTATACCAAACACCACGATTCGCGTTTTTTTATAGATCGTTCTATGCCCAAGGCAGGGCGGGAAGCAGTAAACACTTTTGGATGGAGCCTGTTACAGATTGCTTTTACACCCGATGATCTTACAAAAAAACAACCCGCAGTAAACGATTATCCTTACGCAGGAGCCATCTATTCTATCCATACACTTCATTCAGCAAATCCAATAAAAAAATACAGCCTGCAAACAGAAATGATAGCAGGCATCATGGGCCCGCTTTCTTTTGCAAAAGAAACACAGGAAGGGATCCATCACTGGATAAATTATATCCAACCACAGGGATGGGATGATCAAATGCCAACAGATCTTTTACTGAACATCAATCTCACCGCAGAAAAAATGCTCTGGAACCCGCATAAATGGCTGGAGCTGGAAGCAGGTGGCGAATTACTTGCCGGTACTATGACGGATGGTGCAGATATCTACACACAGTTCCGTTTTGGAAAAATGGTTCCTTACTTCAATGGTTATATTTCACAGTTTGGTTCGCCACGGGTAAACAGGCCGCATCGTTTTCAATTATATGTAACGGCTAAACCCGGTTTATCATGGACGGGTTATTATGCTTTATTAGATGGCGGAGTATTTAATGGGCGGTCTGCTTATTATAAAGGAACAGAAAGCTCAGCACAGCCTTACAGAACAGATAAGAACATCCACCCTTTTTTTGATGGCGGCCTCGTTATAAGTTTTGGAAAGATGAGTTGGTCTATCACGCAAAAAATAATGCCGCCATTATTGCTGGGATTTGAACCGCATGCGGTGGGTAATATTTCTTTTACAGTTGGATGGTAAACAATGCTACGGTTGTTTCTCCACATAATACAATACGCCATTCATATCATCCGTAATAAAAAAAGAATGGCCATCATTCATCATCACATCACAGGGGCGGCCCATGCGGTTCCCGGGTTTGGGGCCGGTTAAGAAACCATCAACGATAGTTGTATATTTTCCGCGCCCGGTAATTTTCACCACAGCATTTCCTTTTTGCAGCGATACATCTGTTGATCCATGCAGCGCAATCAAAAAACTATTTTTTAATAACGGGTCATCGAATCCCTTAAAATAATCAAAGCCCAGTGGGGCGGAGTGCGCTTTAAATCCGCAGTAAGCAAGCGATGGTGCGGAAGGGATGTTGTGTCCCTGTTGCCTGGCTGAATCCTGCAGTTGTTTGTTTGCGTACACTTTATTTTGATACTGGTAATAATATGGCCAGCCATAAAATTTATTTTTGCGGATATGGTTGAACATATCTTCCGGCATCTCATTACCTAACTCATCGCGTTCCATACAGGTAGCCCACAATTCATTGCCGATCCATTTAATGCCGACACTGTTTCGCAAACCGCCTGCAAATATTTGTTGATTTTCACCTTCGGGATCCATCTCCCAGATAGAGGCGCGTATATTTTCTTTTTCAACACAGGTATTGCAACTGCTGCCGATGCTCACGTATAATTTGTTGCGATGAAAAGCAAGGCTGCGCGTTAAATGCCAGCCGCCATATTTATATGATAAACCGTAAGATGGAAAACTTGCGATCAGTGTTGGTTTCCCCGAAGGAGCATTATCTCCTGCATGATATTCGTAGCGTGTTATTTTTTCCGTTTCAGGTATGTAGATATAATCCTTTCCGTCTTTGTTATAAAACGCTACCTGTGTTACATTGTGCAGATCCTCTAAATAAGTATGGATCTTTCTGAAAGATCTTGTCTTTGCATCCCAGTCATCGAAAATATAAATTTTAGAACTGTTGTTATCAGTAAGGTCATACATATCGGTAGCAAATAATCTTCCATCCGGGCTGCGTGTCAGGAAACGTAAACGTTTTAATCCTTCATACGCCACATGAATATGATAGCCTTCCGGAACATTGAGATAAAAGCTGAGCCCTTTTTTCAAGGTGATCTTTTCACTTACAAACCTGGTAACGGCAGCAGATTTCTTTTTTTGTAAATGATCTGTAAAACAGAACGAACCCATTATAAAAATGAGCAGCAGGATTGTTTTTATCGTTGCATGAAAATGCTTCATAAAGGTTTTCAAAAAAGCCCCGCAATCGCGGGGCCCTTTGGTTTTTTCACTTACTTTTTCTTTTCCCGGTGTAACCCGGATCAGACTATGGTTTTCTCTTATAGATTTCCATATAGTAAATGAGGAAACGTATACCATAATCAGTACTAAAACTATGCCACCACTATTAGCACTCTATTGCATGCGTTTTCTTTTTGATGTGAAGAAAATTCTACAGATTTTGGTTTAACACACCACAAAGATTTACAGAGATCTGCGGAACAGAAATTTCAATTTTGTTGTTCCTGTTAAAACTATTTTAATTATATCTTATGAAACAGATCTCTGCTGCATTGCTTGCTGCTGTGTTATTTATGGCCGGTTGCCAGGATGCGAATAAAAAAGCAAAAGAAGAAAATACCACACCTGCCGATACAGTGGCTACCAAAGCAGATACTGTAAATCTGCCTGAACCCTTCGCCACGCAATCCGTAAAAAATTACAGCAAAGTGATCGGATGGCCGGCCGGCAAAACGCCAACTGCACCTGATGGATTTATGGTAAGCAGGTTCGCAGATAGCCTCGACCACCCACGCTGGATCTATGTGGCTGATAACGGCGATGTATTCGTTTCCGAAGCAAGTACACCACATGGCATTCTCGATAAATTAACCGAGAAAGATAAGAGCCCGAACAATATCATTCTTTTGCGCGATGCAAATAATGACGGCATACCCGAAACAAGAACAGTTTTTCTGCAAGGCCTCAACCTGCCGTTTGGAATGCTCATCATCGGGGATAAATTTTATGTGGCCAACACAGACGGCATTATGGAATACCCATATAAAGCGGGGCAGACATCTATCACAGATAAAGGCAAAAAGATCATTTCTCTCCCCGCAGGGCCAAGGCACTGGACCAGGAACATCATTACCAATGCTGCGAAAAATAAAATTTATATCGCAATCGGATCTTCAACCAATGTAGCTGAAAATGGTATTGAAAAAGAAACGCGCCGCGCCAATATTCTTGAAATAAACCCTGACGGAAGCGGTGAAAAAGTATATGCAAGCGGCCTGCGCAATCCCGTTGGCATGGATTGGGCGCCAGGTACCAATACACTCTGGACAGCAGTAAACGAAAGAGATGAATTGGGCGATAATTTAGTTCCCGATTATTTAACAAGTGTTAAAGAAGGTGGCTTTTATGGGTGGCCGTATGCTTATTTCGGACAACATGAAGATCCCCGGATGAAAGAAAAAAACCGTCCGGATCTTGTTCAGCAGGCGATCGTGCCAGATGTTTCATTGGGCAATCATACGGCTTCACTCGGGTTGGCTTTTTATACCGGAAATGGATTGGGCGCAAATTACCAGGGCGGCGCTTTTATAGGCCAGCACGGATCATGGAACCGTTCCGTACTCAGCGGTTATGAAGTAGCGTATGTTCCTTTTAAAAATGGAAAACCGTCAGGCAAGCCGCAGGATTTTCTTACCGGTTTTATTTCTGATGCATCAAAGAGTGAAGTGTTCGGAAGGCCTGTTGGTGTGGCAGTTGCAAAAGACGGCTCACTGCTTGTTGCTGATGATGGTTCCAATATTATCTGGCGCGTGAGCAAAAAATAACTTGTTCAGAAATGTAGAACGGCATACAATTGGCAGTATCTATTATACAACTTCATGTGAGAAGGGGTGGAAATTCTTCCTGAGAAATAAACCCTTAGTGATCTGATCCGGGTAATACCGGCGTAGAAAGGAACACATGATAACGGGGCTCCGGTGTTAAACCGGAGCTTTTATTTTTTACGGCTTATCAAAAATATGTTGTTGTTATTTGGCAGTGAATGGACGGTGAGAGGCCGTTAATGAATAAACAATAATGATCTTACTGCAGTGATATCGTCATATGATCACCCCAAACAATTGGTGCAGCGGCATTTGCAGGATCGGTGTTCCATAAACATTCGCGAACCGTCATTTTTTTTGTATCTGTATTGATGGTTACGAGTTGAAAGGATAATTTGGTTTCATCAACAGCGGAATATTTTCCTTTCATCGGCGAATCGGAACGGAAGCAGGGAAGCGCGATATCATTATCCGGCCCTTTATAAATATAAAATTCCTTATAGTTGCTGTGCCCGTGAAAAAATGCTTTGATATTGGGATGCGCTTTTAAAAAAACAACAAACCCTTTTTGTTCCATCACGGTTCCCTGTGTATTGCCGTCTTTAAATTGTTCTGTTAACAGGTTTTCAAATTTATCGGCGCCATTGATATCGTGTTGCCCGTTTGGATTGGTAAAATGTTTACTGTCCGCTTCAGGCGGATCATGCATAAACAACATCACCGGCGTTGAGGAAGGAATATTTTTCAGGTCGTTCGCTAACCATACACGGTTGGCTGAATCGGCCCAGATGGTCAGAAAAACAAAATGGATACCGCCGATGTTTTTTGAATAATTGATCTTATCCGTTGCATAGTTATAAGTGTCTTTTGTTTTTGCAACGGAAGGATGCAGCATTAAATTATAGATGCCCGCCATCGATGTTGCATCTGTCGGCGGAACCATCGGCCTGTAAAAACCAATTGCATCCGATGCATCGTGGTTGCCTGGTACCAATAAAAGTTCAGCCGGTTTTCCTTCTTTGTTTTGAATAGTGAGCTTGTGCCCGTAATCTTCTGTGAATTGCTTCCAGGAAACTGCGGCGGCCTGGTAACCGTTTTCTTCACGGTTGGCGATATCACCCGTTTCTGCAACATAACCGATCGCGCTTATTTTTTTTCCTGCGCCGATGCCCGCATCATTGGGAAGCTGTAATCCCGGCAAAGTATTGATCTGGCTGATCATTGCTTCATTTACAATCTGCGAATCCACACTGTCCATACCCCTGAATGTTTTTCTCGTAATGCCATAATGCACATCAGAAATAAAAACAAAATGAAGAAGATGAGAAGTATCGGCATAAAATGCAGACGCATCATCGCCAACAAAAATCAAAAAAAGAAAAGCAAAAAATATTTTTCTTATTATGTATCTCATACAATTATTTATTACCCCAGACTTCTAACTCCAGACTCCAGACTTTTCTCAACCCTGTATCCACTTTGCAATCCCGAACGCACAACCCGCAGCCAGCGCACCGATAAAAGCAACTTTCAAAGCGCCTTTCCAGGGAGAGGTTCCGGTGAGTTTACTTTTAAAATAACCGAATACCAATAAACAAAGCAATGTGCCGATTGCAGAGATACGTAAACCGCTGATCCCGTCTTTCACAAAAAAGTACGGGCTCAGTGGGATCAATCCGCCAACAATATAAGACATGCCGATATTAAATGCACTCTTCCTTGCTCTTTTAGGATCAGGGCATTCCAATCCCAATTCATACTTCATCATAAAATCTGCCCAGCGGTCTTTGTCTTTGATCAGTTCCTGCATAGCCTGTTCGCCTACTGAAGCGCTCAGCCCTAATCCCCTGAAAAATTCGCGTACTTCTTCTTTTTCAACTTCGGGTAAATGTTCTATTTCGTAATACTCTCTTTTCAATTCGCTGTTATAATGATCCAGTTCGGTCTTTCCGGCAAGATAACCCCCTAAACCCATGGCAATAGAACCGGCGGCTATTTCGGCAATGCCTGCGATCACGATCAGATTTACATCTTTCACCGCCCCACTCAAACCTGCAGCCAGCGCAAAGGGAACGGTTAATCCATCAGACATGCCGATCACTACATCTTTTAATATTTCGGTGCTTTTCAGATGCTGCTCAGAATGTGCATGTAGATGATGTGCTTCCATGAAAATATTTTACCTAAGATAATAAAGGATTTACGGGTGGAAGCATCAAAGTTTTTATCAAAGCGGAAACGCAGGCATGCATGGGTTATGCAGCATTCCGCGTAATCTGTCCGGACGCTGCGTGTCCGCGATTAAAAAACGTTTGTTAACACGCAGGTAACCTTCCCGTAACAATTCCGTAACATACCAAAAGCAACTTTGCAGCGAAACCAAAACAAAGACCATGTTTAAAAAAATGCTTGCAGTGGCGCAGTTTGTCGCTATCCTTCTTGTATCTGCAACCACATTCGCCCAGGAAACTACTGCTACACTCAGTGGTTATGTTAAAGATGCCAAAGGTGCATTTGTAAGTGGTGCAACAATAAGTGTGAAACATGTGCCAACGGGTTTTACGGCAACGGCACAAACTAACAGCAAAGGAATCTTTGTAATGCCCAACCTGAGAGCGGGCGGCCCATATACCGTTAAGATATCTTTTGTTGGATATAAAGATGAAATGTTCAATGATGTAAACCTTGGGCTCGGCGCTAATCCTGAAGTAACCGTTGCATTAACGCCTACTGCAACCGTACTTACTGAAGTAACCGTTTCTGCTGCAGGAAGAAAACAAATAGTTGGCGCTACTACGATCGGTGCAAGACAAATGTCTGTATTGCCCACACTGGGCAGAAGTTTGTCTGATTTTACACGCCTTACACCACAATCAAATAACAACTCATTTGCAGGATCCAATTTCCGTTACAATAACCTTACGATCGATGGCGCTGTTAACAATGATGCGATCGGTTTCAGTAATTCATTCGGTGGTGTGAGCGGTGGCGGACAAAGCGGTGCTGCCGGATCAGGTACACGTACCAATCCTTACAGCCTTGATGTAATTCAGGAAGTACAGGTTCAGCTTGCACCATTTGATGTTAAGCAGGGAAACTTTACCGGTGGCAGTGTGAATGCTGTTACAAAAAGCGGTACGAATGATTTTCACGGATCGGTATATGGTTATGGAAGAAGCCAGGCAATGGTTGGTAAAAGTGTTGATGGATTGAAAACACCTATCGGACCTGATTTTCATGATTACCAATATGGCGCAACATTAAGCGGGCCGATCGCTCATGACAAAGCTTTCTTTATTGTGAACTTTGAACAGACACGCCACCAGGAACCTACCTTTTACAATGCAGGCGATCCGGGTGCAGCGGTTACGGTTGCTGATGCCACAACTATTTACAACCAGTTGAAAACAAAATACAATTACGACGCAGGCGCTTACCTCGGGCAGTATAAAGTTTTTACCAACAGCGATAAAATATTTGCACGTCTAGATTTTAATCTTGATCCGAAAAATACACTCAGCGTTCGTGCTATCTATACAAAGGGATGGGGCAATAACCTTGAGCGCACATCGACCAATTTCCAGTTTGGGTCAACTGACTTTACTCAATATACTACCAACGTAAACCTTACGGCAGAACTGAAGAGCAAGATCTCCAACAATGTAAGCAACCAGTTCAATGTGAGTTATATCAATGTTCATGAGTACAGGGATTTTCCGGGTACATTATCTCCGTTCATGGATATCGGCGGCGGTGCAATATGGTTAGGTACCTGGAGGGAAGCATCTATCTATAACATGAAACAAAAGACCATTGAGATCAGCGATAACCTTACCATTAACAGCGGCATCAATAAATTCACGATCGGGACGCATAATGAATTTTATGACCTCACCTATGGTTTCATCAACTCATGGAACGGGCGTTGGGAATATTCAAACCTTACAAATTTTCTTGCTGATAAACCAAGCCGTATCCGCGGCGCTTATACAACAGATCCGAAATTGCCTAACGACAGAAATGCTATCTATAACAATCCGCCAAGCCCTTACAGTGTAGGCCTGATGAGCGTATACGGACAGGATGAAATTTCTGCCAGCACCAATTTCAAGATCACTCCGGGCATACGTATCGACTATTCCAAATTAGGTAATCCGATACCTGTTGATGCGGGTTTTGCAACATCAGTAAGCAATACCACAACACCTACTTATACCAATACGCCTTTCAGCCAATTGAACAACCAGTGGCTTGGTAAAGCAACATTTTCACCAAGGCTCGGATTTAGCTGGGATGTGAATTCAAATCAATCATTGATCATCCGCGGCGGGCTCGGTATGTTTATCGGAAGGATGCCGTTTGCATGGTTGGGTTATGCTGAAACATTAAGTGGTGGTTATTATAATAACATCGATTTCAAACCTGCTGCAAGCAATACAGTTGGCGGTAATGTTTCAATTCCTTTGGCGATCAATCCGTTGTTCCTGAAAGATACCATCAATGCACACGCACTCCCCAGTGCAAATGCTGCAAATACAAGGGAAGTAGATGTGATCGATAATAATTTCAAACTTCCACGCATATTACGTACCGATGTTGCGGCTGATTTAAAATTCGGCAAAGGATATAAACTGACATTAGATGTTTTATATACAAAGACATTATATGATGTTCAGTTCCAGCAGATCAATATCAAGGATCAGGTTGAATATTATACTTCCGGCCCTACACTTTCGCCGGTGTATGTTGGCGGAAAACTCAATAGCCAGTATTCAAACGTGTACATGCTTACAAATACAACACAAGGATACCGCTACAACCTTACTGCACAGTTGAACAAAACAACGAATAATATTAAAATGGGAACGCATGCATTCAATCTTAACTGGAGCGCTGCGTATACTTATGGCGTGAGTAAAGACCTGAGCAATGGTATCCGTAATTCATTCCAATCGAATTTTGAATTGAACCCTGCGATCGTTGCAAACAGCCCGCAGTTAGCGTATTCAAACTTTGACCTTCGCCACCGCATCGTTGGTACATTAGGCGGAACACTTGTGTGGAACGGAATGCAGGCAACAACACTTACTTTCTTTTATTCAGGACAATCAGGAAGCCCTTACAGTGTAGTATATAATTCAGGCGGCGCGCCGTTTGGTAATGCAGCAAATACAAACCTGCCTTATATTCCGAAAGATCAGAATGATATCCGTTTGGTTGATAACGGAACATATACAGCAGCACAGCAATGGACCGATCTGGATAATTTTATCAAAGGAGATAAATACCTCAGCACACGCAGGGGACAATATGCAGAAAGAAATGCACTGCGCACACCATGGAACCATGAACTGGATCTGAAACTGATGCATGAATTCAAACTCAGCAAAACAAATAAAATGCAGAGCCTGCAGATCAGCCTGGATATCTTTAACGTGATGAACCTGATCAACAACGATTGGGGACATATTTACTTTGTTACCAACGTAAATGACTATACTGTTAACATGCTCACATTTGCGCCTTCAACTGTTGGTGGCGTAACAACTGCAATCGGTAAACCAAGTTCAGGTTATTTACCAACATTTACTTTTAATAAACCAACCGGTTTGAATGGACATTATTACACAGTAGATCCACTCAATTCACGCTGGCAGGGCCAGTTTGGTATAAAATATAATTTCTGATGATTGCGGGGGCATTCTCGGAAATCAATAAAAAAAGGTTCGCAATATTGCGAACCTTTTTTTATTACGAGTGAGTGGTGAGTGGTGAATAGTGAATGGTCAATAGTCAATAGTCAATAGTGATGCATGCCCACTCACTACTGCCTATTGACCATTCACCAATTATGCATCTGCTCCTTCACCATCCTCTCCGGTTCTTTAAGCGGATGTTCTTTCCATTTAGGGTCATAGCTCACAAACCAGCTCAGCCATAAAACCCTCGACAAACGCATGATCAATGGTTGTGCAATAAGTAATAGGGTAAAAGAAATTCCCATCCAGTAAAAGATCCGGTCATCGTTTATAGAAAAAGTTACACCGATCAAAACTTTCCATGCAACAAAACTGGCGGTTAAAAAAGCAATGCTCAGGGCATAGCTTACATAACCTGTTCCATAATAAAACCCAACTTCAATTTCTGTAGGCTGGCCGCAAACGGGGCAGTGTTCGTGCATTTGAACGCTGTTCTTTTTATACGCATTGTCTTTCACGAAAACTTTACCTTCCCGGCACCTGGGGCAACGGTTGGTAAGAACGCTTACAATGTAAAATCTTTTTTTGGCAGATGTTTCCGGCATCAAAGTGTGGTTGATTCATGCGAAGTTACTCTTTGGTTGGTAAGAAGGTTAAAAAAGTTAAAAAGGTTAAACTGGTTAAAAAAGTAAATAGACCTTTTTAACCAGTTTAACCTTTTTAACTTTCTTGACTATTTTAACCCTTCACGAAAGAACCTTTTCCATCTGCATACTCCTCGAACCCTTGATCAAAAAGCTCGTTCCTTCAAAAGCCTGTTGTACAAACCATTCTCTTGCTTCGGATGAATTTTTAAAAAAAATAAATCCGTGATCAACTTTTCCAAAATCGCCGCCAACCAATACAACTTTTTCCCAGGGATATTGTTTGATGAGTGCAATAATGTTTTTGTGTTCTTCAATACTTTCCTTACCAAGCTCCATCATGCCGCCCAGTATGAGTATTTTTTTATCTGCATGTAAATGCGCAAAATTTTCGATGGCTGCTTTCATGCTCGAAGGGTTTGCATTGTATGCATCGAGAATGATCGTATTGCTTCCCTGTTTGATCAACTGCGAACGGCTGTTTGATGGAACATAGTTCTCAATAGCCGATTTTATTTTTTCTTCCGGTACAGAAAAATATTTTCCGATCACAACAGCGCATAAAATATTCGGTAAATTATAATCACCCACCAATTGTGTTTTAACGGATGATATGCTTTGTGTTCCATTAGTGATCTCTACTTCAAGAAATGGTTCATTGGAAAGCATTTTTCCCTGGATCAAACCTTCTGTCTTCCCGTATTTCACAATATGTTTAACCGCAATACTCATGGTTTGCAGATAATCATAATCTGCGTATACGAATGCGGTTCCATCGTGCGCGCTCAAAAAATCATATAGTTCGCCCTTGCCTTTTCTCACACCTTCTATGCCGCCAAAGCCCTCCAGGTGTGCCTTTCCGCAGTTGGTGATCACACCATGCGTGGGTTCTGTGTAACGGCAATAATTTGCAATTTCTTTCTGGTGATTCGCGCCCATTTCTATCACCGCCATCTGCGCATCCGGTTTTACACGTAACAATGTTAACGGAACGCCGATATGATTATTGAGATTGCCCTGTGTTGTATATGTTTTATAATGCGATGACAGCACTGCATAGATCAATTCTTTACTTGTGGTCTTGCCATTACTTCCTGTGATCGCAATAAAAGGGATGGTGAATTGTTCGCGGTGGTATTTGGCCAGTTCCTGTAAAGTGCCAAGCGCATCTGTTACATGAATGATGCGATTGTCGTCGGTTTTAATTACTTCATCAACTACAGAATAAGCCGCACCATTTTCCAAAGCCTGTAAAGCAAATTCGTTACCGTTAAAATTCGGCCCCTTCAATGCAAAAAAGATATCGCCTTTTTTTAGCTTACGCGTATCGGTCTGAACAGATGGATATTGAAGGAACAACTGATATAATTCTTGTATGCTCACGTTTATTCTTTTGGTAAACTTATTTCAATCCTTGAAATCCGCGACAAAAAAAACCACCCTCAATCAGAGGATGGCTTCTTTTGCTGTATTTCTACCTTTTCCTTTATCGTTTGTTACGGCGCGCAGGGAAGAAAGTTCCTGTCTGCGCTTTTTTTGAAGTTGATTCCGGCGCTCCGTAATGACTCATCGCACAACGGAAACCTAATGTATTGGTGCTAAGATCTTCTTCAAGGAAGCGGCGTGTGCCCGGGCTTAACCAGTAGGCCCTGTCGTTCCAGCTACCACCTTTGTAAACCCTTGATTTATCTGAGATCAGGGTGCTTATACCGTAATTATATAAAACATTGCTTGTTGAATCGCCATCCAGATAATTGGTTGCGTATGATTTTTGATAATTCCTGCGGTTGCGTAAAGCAGAGTCGGATTCAGGAACCATTTTGATACGGCCCTTCTCATCCCTCAAATTGCCTGCACCACCGGTCATATCTACTTTCTCAAAAACGTTACCACGGAACGGGTTGAAATCATCATCGCCTGCATTCATAATAGGGCGATACACATCCATTACCCACTCATTTACGTTCCCGCTCATATTATACAAACCAAACCCGTTCGGTACAAAAGAAGTTACTTCTGCAGGAATAGCTGCATTATCATTCAATCCCCCGGCCACACCCATGTTATCACCGGCGCCACGTTTAAAGTTGGCTAAGAAAGCGCCCTGAAAAGCGCTCTTTCTTGTATAACGCAGATTATCGAACCCATCATTTTTCCATGCATAGATCTGTTTATTGGAAACCATTTCTTCACCGCGTGCAGAACCTTTCTGTTTCTTTTGCGGATTCTGCATGATGTATCCATATGCAGCATATTCCCACTCAGCTTCTGTTGGAAGGCGGTAATCGCCAAAAGTGATCCCATCATCCAGTTTAACTGTGGTTCTTGGCCTTCCCTGTGCATCTTTCAGCGGATTGCTTTTTGATGTGGCTTCTTTACCCGGAGTTGCCTGGTACTCGCCCATCAGGTATGCTTTGGTGTTGAAGTTATCCTGACCTGCACCATTCATTTCTTTTTTGATCTGGCTGCGTTTATCAAGGAAGCCCTTGTTCTGCAGGGTCAGTTCATTCACACGGTCAGTACGCCAGATACAGAATTCATTCGCCTGTTTCCAGCTAACACCCACAACAGGATAATAATTATAGGAAGGATGGCGGAAATAATATTCTACATATGGCTCATTAAATGCAAGCTCGCTTCTCCACACAAGTGTATCGGGCTTTGCCTGGTCAACCACCGAATCCATGCCGGCCTGCCCGAATACATTCTCCAGCCAATACAAATATTCACGGTAGTGAACATTGGCCACTTCCGTTTTGTCAATAAAAAAAGAGTTAACCGTGATACGGCGCGGAATATTGTTCCAGTCGCCCATCACATCTTCCTGCGAAGCGCCCATGGTAAATGTACCTCCCTGTACAAACACCAACCCCGGAGCAGTCAGGATGTCCTTCGGTTTGGCCACATTAAAATTACCCTGGTTCTTATCGTTGTAGTTCCAACCGGTCACAGTAGACTTTTCCTGTTTTTTCTTAAACAGGCTGCAAGACGCAACAGAACCTGACACTGCCAGCAGCAATACAAAATTCCTGGTTACTTTCAATAACTGCATTGTAATAGATTGAATGTGAAGTATAATTTTCTTCAGATATTTGTATTAGTCTATGCGAATATAGAAGATTTCTGCTAATCATCCCCCATGCCCCCGGGCTTTGATGTTAGCAAAAGCCTAATTTTAAATATGATACTTTACCCGTGGCAATTGCTGCCCCGTTTTCACGATCTTACTAATATATGAAGTTGCGGATAACATTTATTGTGCTGGGTTTGATAGCGGTTTGCGTGGGGCGGGCGGTGGCACAACGTGCTTATGCAGCCAATTCGGTGCTGTTAACCGGCAACTGGTACCGGATAGCCGTAAAACAGGAGGGCATTTATAAGGTAGATATCCCGCTCCTTACCGCACTCGGGATCGCTACCACCAATCTTTCCTCGGCATCCATCAGGTTATACGGAAACGGCGGCGGTATGCTGGATGAAAATAATGCCGTATCCCGTCCCGACGACCTGTTTGAAAACCCCATTGAAATGTCTGATGGCGGAGACGGCATCTTTAACGGCGCCGACTATTTTCTTTTTTATGCACCCGGCCCTAACAGATGGCTGAAAGACAGTGCCAATCAAAGTTTCAGGCACCAGAAGAATTTGTATTCGGATACTGCCTATTATTATATTTCCATCGGCGGCACGGGAAAAAGAATACCATCGCAGCCGGCAACGGCAGCTCCAAACGTTACGGTAAATAGTTTTAATGAAAGATATTTCTATGAGAACGATCTTGTGAACCTTCTCAACAGCGGAAAAGAATGGTATGGCGAAGAATTCAATAATAACCTGGGAGGAAGCCTCACCCGGTCATTTACCGTGGATTGGCCTGGATTACTAACTTCCCAACCTGTTACGCTGGCTACCGACCTTGCTGCAAAAAGTGTGGGCGCCAACAGCAGTTTTTCGGTTAAAATAAATAATCAAGCCGTGCAATCGGTTAATCTGCCGGGTGTGTCGG
The DNA here is from genome assembly GCA_013289065.1 of Bacteroidota bacterium. Classification (GTDB taxonomy): domain Bacteria; phylum Bacteroidota; class Bacteroidia; order Chitinophagales; family Chitinophagaceae; genus Sediminibacterium. Next base: position 19,890 of record JABDAP010000015.1, read on the forward strand.
GAAATGTGCTTGACCCGGTTGGAACTTCTTCAACACAACGAAATACAACAAATGTTGCGCAAACTTCTCTGGCAGTTTTATTTACGTATACGCCTTCTGTAACAGGCGCGCAAGGCTGGCTGAACTGGTTTGAATTATTCGGAAGAAGAAGCCTTTCGGTAAATGGTACGAACCCATTATTCTTTCGCGACTGGCAATCTGTTGGTACCAATTCTGTTGCCGGTTATTCCATCAATAATAACGGAACATCGATGTCTGTTTGGGAAATAACCGATCCGCTGCAGCCAGTTAAAATGAATACGGTGAACAGTGCAGCGCAAACTTCTTTCAGCAATGATGCATCGAGGTTGCGCGAGTATGTGGGTTTTGCAAATGCCAATGCATTAACACCGGTCGCTGTTGGAAAAATAACCAACCAGAACCTGCATAATTCAGGTGTTGCGGATATGATCATTATTACATATCCTTCCTTATCCGATCAGGCGCAAAGGCTTGCCCGGTTTCATTTACAGCAGGATGGATATACATCGGTAGTAGTAACGCCGGATCAGGTTTACCAGGAATTTTCAGGAGGCTCACCGGATCCTTCCGCGTTGCGCGATTTTGTAAAAATGTATTATGATAAAGCCGGAACAGATATCAGCAAGCGCCCTAAATATCTTTTATTATTCGGCAGTGCATCTTATGATTACCGTTACCGCATCAGTGGCAATACCAATTTTGTTCCGGGGTATGAAAGTGTGAATTCACTGGATCCGCTGGCAACCTATACGTCTGATGATTTTTTCGGATTGCTGGATGATGGAGATGATATCAATCAAAATAATACCAGCGTAACAATCGATATCGGCATTGGACGGATACCTGCACGCAGCAACGATGAAGCCAAAACAATGGTGGATAAAATAATCCGTTATCGTTCTCCAACGGGTTTGGGGGCATGGCGCAACCAATCTGTATTCCTGGCAGATGACGGCGATCAGAATCTACACCTCAATGACGCTGAAACTGTTTCTGCAGACGCCAATACAGCAAACCCGTTATTCAATCAATACAAAATTTACCTCGATGCATATCCATTGGTAAGCAGCAGCGCCGGCGCAAGATATCCTGCCGTGAATGACGCCATCGTGAACCAGGTATTTAATGGGGCGCTTATTTTTAATTACAGCGGCCATGGAAGTTACCAGCGCCTGGCAGAAGAAGCAGTGCTTACACAAGATGAATTGAACCGTTTTAATAATCCCGATAAGCTGCCTCTTTTTATTACCGCGAGTTGCGATTTTGCACCGCACGATGATCCTTCAAAAAATTCACTTGGTGCAGGAATTTTAACCGGAAATGCCAATGGCGCGATCGCTTTATTAACCACAACGCGTTTGGTATTTGCCTACAGTAACCGTGTGATCAATGATAATTATTTGCAGATAGCGCTGAAGCCGCAATCAAACGGGCAATACCTCACATTGGGCGAATCTGTAAAACAGGCAAAGAATTTTACATCACTCATCTCCGGCGACCTGCTCAACAACCGGAAATTTACTTTGCTCGGCGATCCCGCACTGCGATTGGCTTTCCCGGAATTACGCTTGCAGCTGACTTCTATCAATGGCAAAACCATTACCGGTTCCGATACATTAAAAGCGTTACAGAAATATACTTTTACAGGAGTTGTAACAGATGGCTCGGGTAATCCTGTAAACAGTTTCAACGGCACTGTTCATCCAACCGTATTTGATAAAGCGCAGTTAGTAAAAACACTCGGCAATGATCCTTCCAGTATTGTAACAAATTTTAGCCAGCAAACAGCCGTTTTATACAAAGGCAATGCAACGGTTGCGAACGGGCAGTTCAGTTTTTCTTTTATTGTTCCGAAAGATATTAATTACCAAAGCGGCCATGGCAGGATCAGTTTGTATGCAGACGACGGTACGCATGATGCAAACGGCGTAAACACTTCTTTTTATGTAGGCGGAACAACGAATAATATTATTACAGATAACACGGGCCCTGTCATCAAACCGTATCTTAATGATGATAAGTTTCAGAACGGCGGCCTCACCAATGAGAACCCGGTATTGCTGGTAAAGCTGTTTGATTCTTCGGGGATCAGCACTTCAGGAAATGGCATTGGGCATGATATCACCGCCATCATTGACGGGGTTGAGCGTGATATCCTTGTGTTGAATGATTTTTATACCGCAGACAAAGACAACTACCAGCAAGGGCAGGTTCTTTACCAACTGCCAACTTTAACCGAAGGGAAACATTCCATCAGGATCAAAGCCTGGGATGTTGCGGATAATTCAAGCGAAGCATTACTTGATTGTATCGTTGTAAAACAAAACCGGTTGCTGATAACCAATGTGCGCAACTATCCCAACCCTTTTGCCGTGACCACCACTTTTGCTTTTGAGCATAACCAGCCCAACACGGATCTGGATGTGACCATCAATATATACACAGAAAATGGCGCGTTGGTAAAACAGATCAAACAGATAGTGAATACGGGTGGAACACGGAATTGTCAGATAAATTGGAATGGGAACAACCAATCAGGCGCAAAACTGGCAAAAGGTATTTATATTTACAAAGTAATCGTTGTTGCAGGCGGCAGTAAAACCGAGAACGCCCAGCAATTGATTCTTTTCTAAAACTGTCTGAATGGTTTGATCTCTACACTTTTTTCGGGTTCTTTACGTTACTATTTTAATGTATATTATTGTATTTTGATGGCTGATCAGAGCCCTCGAAGACATGAGTAACAGGCCCGGAATAAAGAGAGTATTGGCACAATCTTTTCTTCCGGAAAGCGGTTTGTGTGATTTAATGCTCTATTATTTTGTAATCTTAAATCAAATCAATTTTGATGAGTCCTATCGTGAAAAAGATACTTACCGGTGCAGCAGCAATGGTTTGCTTTGCAGTTTCAGTGAATGCACAAACTGATACATTGAATATTGTATCAACTGCGGTTCCGTTCCTGCGTATATCGCCCGATGCCCGGGCAGGCGGCATGGGCGACCTGGCCATTGCCACTACACCCGATGCCAATTCACCTTTCTGGAACCTTGCCAAAGTTCCGTTTGCCAAAAAGCGTTCTGCTTTGGCAGTAAACTATACGCCCTGGTTAAAAGACCTTGGTTTAACTGATGTGTTCCTTGCAAGCATGGCAGGGTATTATAAACTGGATGACCAGCAGGCGATCTCTTCGTCACTCCGTTATTTCAGCCTGGGAAATATTCAGCTGACAGATTATTCGGGAAATATTTTGAATACGGTAAAACCAAGTGAGTTCTCAATCGATGCAGGTTACTCAAGGGTATTGAATGAGAAGATGAGTATTGGTGTTGCGTTGCGTTATATCAATTCAAGATTAGTAACGGGAGATGTGGGAACGGGTGTTGTTTACAAAGCAGGAAATGCAGTAGCAGGTGATGTTTCGCTGTTTTACCATGGCGTAAATGCGGATGGTGAAGGATTGAACTGGGGAGTAGTATTATCAAACCTGGGAAGTAAGATCGGGTACACAAATGATTCGCGCAACAAAGATTATATACCTGCCAACCTGGGTATCGGAGCAGCCTATACTACAGCGATCAATGAAAGCAATAAAGTAACTTTTGGTTTGGATATCAATAAGCTGCTGGTACCGGCAGCGCCGTTATCAACCGGTAATTATTCTGTTGATTCTGCCAATCTTGCTTCATACCGTTCTACCAGTGTTGTATCAAGCTGGATGAAATCTTTTAGTGATGGAACAAACCAGTTAACTTCTTTGCAGGCATCGCTTGGCGCTGAATATTCTTATATGGATCAATTCCTTGTACGTGCAGGTTATTTTTATGAAAACAAGAACAGGGGAAACCGCAAATTCTTTTCCGTTGGCGCCGGGTTTAATATCGACCAGTTAAGTATCAATTTTTCTTACCTCGTGCCTTCGGGCAGTGGCGTAACAAGAAACCCTTTATCCAATACATTGCGCTTCGGGATTGTATTTAACCTGGGCGGTAATGAATAGATCGTGAGTCGTGACTCGTGAGTTTGTTTTACTCACGGCTCACAATTCACGATTCGCCACTCACCCTTCAATCAAACAATATGGGTTTTCGAATAGGATATGGGATCGACTTTCACCAATTGGTTACAGGCAGGGAGCTGTTTATCGGCGGTGTAAAGATCCCGCATGATAAAGGTGCGTTGGGGCATAGTGATGCCGATGTTTTACTGCATGCTATATGCGATGCCCTGTTAGGCGCGGCCAGCCTCGGTGATATTGGGGTACACTTTCCGGACACTTCAGCTGAATTCAAAAATATCGACAGTAAAATATTACTGGCCAAAACATTTGCACTGATCCAAAACGAAGGCTATTCTATTGTCAATATCGATTCTACACTTTGCCTCGAAGCGCCAAAGATCAAACCCTATGTGGCGCAGATGCAGGAAACCATTGCTGCTATCTTATCCATTCCTGTAAAAGATATTTCTATTAAAGCCACTACCACTGAAACCATGGGTTTTGTTGGACGAAAAGAAGGGCTGGTTGCACATGCCACCTGTCTTCTTCAATCATAACCTGCAACACTTTTTAGTAAGATTATTCGTTTATGTAATGCAGGGTCATAAAGCATGATGCTGCATTCACATTGGCTGAATAAATAGTATCTTGCCGTATTGTAGTAAAGTTAAATTTGCGTAATATATTATGCTCAGATTGTGACTTAGATAGGCGAAGCCATGCGTCTGAAACACTGATGAATTTAGGTTGCCTGTTTTGAATACCCTTTACCACATTTTATCACGATACCAATGGATCTGGTTACAATAAAAAAACTACTGTCGATCTTGGAAGGCTCTTTTAAGAAAAAAGCTTTTCTCCTGCAGCTATTGCTTATCATCGGTGTATTGTTTGAGTCTGCGGGTTTGGGTTTGGTTATTCCGCTTGTTGCTGTGGTTACAGATGCACAGGCTTCGAGTCATAATTTTTTTATCAGGGGTATAAAAAATATTACGGGTGAGATCAGCAATTCGCAACTTGTATTGATCGTTCTGGGATGCTTTGTTTTGTTTTATGTGATCAAAACCGTTTTTCTTTCATTTGTTGTATGGAAGCAATCTGAATTTACACAAGGGTTATCGCGAAATGTATCAACCCGGTTATACCGCGGGTATTTATTACAGCCTTATGCATTTTACTTAGATAAAAATTCCGGTGTACTGATCAAAAATGTGATCTCAGAGATCAGTTCATTCACAGGGTTTGTACAGGCGTTAATGTACCTGCAAACAGAATTGTCTGTGTTGGTGGGTATTGTGGCCACATTACTTTATCTGCAGCCACTTGGCGCGATCATTGTTTTTTGTTTTGTTGGAGGTGTGAGTTACCTGTTGTTTTATTTCTCCAAAAAAAGAATAACGGTCTGGGGCAAGGCGCGCCAGAAATATGACGGGCTGCGTACAAAAAATTTATCGCAGGGGTTTAATGGTATACCTGAATTGAAATTGTTTCATAAGGAAAATTATTTTCTGAACAGGTATGATGAGTTCAATAAAAGTTATTATGATTCGCAGCGAAGGGTTCAGTTTGTACAGCAGGTGCAACGTTTTTATCTTGAACTGGTTTTGATCGTGAGTATTGTGCTCATTGCATTAACGGTAATATTTCAGGGCAAACAGATCGGTTCGATCCTGCCATCACTGAGTTTATTTCTTTTTGCTTCGCTGCGTTTACTGCCATCATCAAACAGGGTAATTGCCAATTTGCAGACGATGCGTTTTGCCAAACCGGGTGTTGATCTTGTGTATGAAGAGTTCAATAATTTTCAACCGGAACAAAAAGACAATAAAGAAACAGGAACCGGAAATATCCATTCGGTCAATGCATCTATCCGGTTCAAGGATATCGATTTTACTTATCCATCAGAACAGCATAAAGCGCTCGATTCGATCAACCTTGATATTGCCGCAGGCTCTGTTGTGGGTGTGATCGGCCAGAGTGGTTCAGGCAAAACTACCCTGGTAAATATTATGACAGGATTGCTGAAACCTGATGCCGGGCAAATACTGATCGATGAAAAAGAGGTTACCGGCTCGATCAAAGAACTGCAGAAGTTTATCGGCTATGTTCCGCAAACTATTTTTTTATTGGATGATACCTTACAAAGAAATATCGCTTTTGGTGTTCCGGATGAAGAGATCGATCACCGGAAAATTCTGGCTGCGATCGAAGCTGCACAATTGGATACCGTTGTAGATAATCTCGCTGAAGGTGTGGATGCAATGGTTGGAGAGCGGGGTATAAAACTTTCAGGCGGTCAAAGACAACGGATAGGAATTGCCAGAGCTTTGTATAATGACCCTGAGGTATTGATCCTCGATGAAGGAACGAGTGCGCTGGATACCGAAACCGAAAATTATATTATGGAATCCGTGGCCCGCTTAAAAGGTAAACTCACGATCATATTGATCGCGCATCGTTATTCGACATTGCATTTTTGCGATATCGTTTATAAGATGCAGCAGGGAAAGATCATCAGTAAAGGAAAACTGGAAGAACTGGTTTGACCGGTTGAAAAAAATGGCTAAGAAAAAAATTCTGTTTACAGGCGGATCGGGTTTATTGGCATTGAACTGGGCATTGTTGCCGGCTGATGCGTATGATGTTGTTTTGGGGCTTCACAAAAAAAATATTTCTGTGAACAACCTTGTTACGATGATCATAGACATGGAAACCATAACAGGCTTTTCTGCTGTTTTAGAAAACATCAAACCTGATATAGTGATTCATTGTGCAGGATTGGCTAATGTGGAAGCCTGTGAAGCCGATCCATCCATGGCCTATCATGTGAATGTTGAACTGTCGGTAAATGTTGCCGGTGCGTGTAAAATGCATGGAATACATTTCGTTTATATTTCAACCGACCATTTGTTCTCCGGAAAAAAGGCACTTGTTTCTGAAGATGAAATACCCTCACCCGTTAATGAATACGGCAAAACAAAACTGGAAGCAGAAAAAAAGATCCTCGAAATATCCGACCGGTTTTTATCCATAAGGACAAATTTTTATGGATGGGGGCCTGCATACCGGCAGTCATTCAGCGATATGATCATCACTAATATCCGCAACAAAAAACCTGTTTCACTTTTTGAAGATTTTTATTATACACCTATTCTTATTGAGGAACTCGGTTACACAGTAATGGAACTGGTGAGCAAACATGCAAACGGCATTTTTAATGTTACAGGAAATGAAAGGATCTCAAAATCAGTATTCGGCAACAGGGTGGCGGATCGATTTGGATTAGATAAATCGCTGATCAGGATCTCGAAATTTTCAGAAAGAAAAGACCTGGTGAAACGTCCGGCCGACTTAAGCCTTTCCAATAAAAAAGTATGTACTTTTTTGAACAGGGAGGTCGGCAATATCGATGCAAATATTGAAAAGCTGTTCCTACAAGAAAAAACAGGTTTCTCCAACATAATACAGAACGTATGATACCTTATGGAAGACAGGATATTTCGGAAGAAGATATCCAGGCAGTAACTGATGTGTTGCGATCCGATTTTTTAACGCAGGGAAAATTAGTTCCCGCTTTTGAAAGAGCTGTTGCCTCTTATTGTACTGCAAAATTAGGCGTTGCGGTTAATAGCGCTACATCTGCATTACATGTGGCTTGCCTTGCATTGGGTGTGGGAAAAGAAGATATTGTATGGACAAGCCCTATTACGTTTGTTGCTTCAGCGAATTGCGCAATTTATTGCGGGGCAACTGTTGATTTTGTTGATATTGACAGCAGAACATATAATATGTCTGTTGAAGCATTGCAGAAAAAATTGATCACTGCTAAAAAAGCAGGTAAGCTTCCGAAAGTTGTTATTCCTGTTCACCTGGCGGGGCAATCGTGTGATATGGAATCTATCTTCCGGTTAAGTAAGGAATATGGTTTTGCAATTATCGAAGATGCATCGCATTGTATTGGCGGAAAATATAAGGGTGTACCGATCGGCAGTTGCAGATACAGTTCCATAGCAGTATTTAGTTTTCACCCGGTTAAGATCATTACAACAGGAGAAGGCGGCATGGCAACAACGAATGACCCTGTATTGGCTAAGCGTATGGCGCATTTCAGAAGTCATGGAATTGTGCGGTATGCAGATGAAATGACACATGAGCCTGATGGCCCGTGGTTTTATCAGCAGATCGATCTCGGATTTAATTATAGAATGACGGATATACAGGCCGCACTTGGATTGAGCCAGTTGAAACGGTTGGATGATTTTGTTGCAAAACGTCATGAGATCGCCAAACGATATAATGAGATACTTACAGAACCATGGCTCACGCTTCCGTGGCAGGATCCTGATACATACTCTGCGTTTCATCTGTATATAATCCGGGTACAAGAAAATAACCCGATTGTAAATCATTTGCAGTTATTTACTATGTTGAGATCAGCAGGTATTTTGGTTAACCTGCATTATATACCGGTGTACCGTCATCCATTTTATCAACGGATGGGATTTGATGTTGCTGATTTTCCGGAAGCAGAATCTTATTATGCAGAAGCTATCAGCCTGCCCATGTTCACAACACTTACAGCAGAACAACAGGATATCGTTGCGGCATGTGTTAACCAGAAAACAGCTGTTGATAAAACTGATGAAGAATTAAAAGGGTTTCAAAATATTTTCTAAACCCATGTTTTACCTGATCTTATTTCAATGAGAACCTTCAGCGATCTAAAAAAGAATTTAAAAAAAGATTTTTCCGGTTTACAAACTGTCAGGGTTGCATTGCTGGGTGATACGGCTACACAATTCCTGAACCAGTCTTTACGCGGTACCGGGTTCGATCGCGGGTTTGATCTCATTATATGGGAAGCAGATTTTAACCAGGTTGAACGGCAGGTGTTTGATGTTTCCTCTGAATTGTATGCATTCAGGCCGGAACTGGTTATTATTTTTCATTCTTCGCATGCCTTGCTTCAGAAATATAATAAGCAGGAAGGATCACAAAGCCACTTCGCAGAAACAGAACTGGCATCTGTGCAGCAGCTTTGTTCAACTATCCGCGAAAACAGTAACGCTGAAATTATTTTTTATAATTATACAGAGATCGATGATTCGGTTTTTGGAAACTATGCAAATAAAAATAAGTCGTCTTTTTTGTTCCAGTTGCGCAAACTGAATTACGAACTAATGCTTTGGGCATCGGATCATTCGGGAATACATATCTCTGACCTGTCATCCCTGCAAAACCAATATGGATCGAATGTTTTTTTTCATCCATCGGTTTACATCAACAGTTCAATGGTATTGAGCATAGAAATTTTGCCCGCAGTTGCTTCGCGAACCATGGATATTATCGGTGCACTGTATGGTAAAATAAAAAAATGTTTGATACTTGATCTTGATAATACGCTTTGGGGTGGTGTGATCGGTGACGATGGAATTGAAAACATACAGGTTGGCAATCTCGGGATAGGCAAAGCGTTTACTGAATTTCAATACTGGATAAAAAAATTACAGCAACGCGGAGTGATACTTGCGGTTTGCAGCAAGAATACAGAATCGATCGCGAAGGAACCCTTTGAAAAGCATCCCGATATGGTTTTGCGTTTAGCGGATATTGCCGTGTTTATTGCCAACTGGGAAAACAAGATCGATAATCTCAGACAGATACAAAACACCCTCCATATTGGTTTCGACTCAATGGTTTTTCTCGATGATAACCCGTTCGAAAGAAATATGGTAAGAGAAAATATTGAAGATATTGTGGTGCCGGAATTGCCCGAAGATCCCGCTGATTATTTAACCTATCTCTATTCACTGAACCTTTTTGAAACGGTTTCCGTTTCAAAAGAAGACAGCGAACGCACCAAGCAATACCAGGTGGAAGCACAGAGAAATACAGTGCAGAAAAAGTTTGCCAATGAAGAAGCATTCCTGGAAAGCCTGAACATGGTTTCATTGGTAGAACCTTTTACGAAATTCAATACACCAAGGGTTGCACAATTGTCACAACGATCCAATCAATTCAATTTACGCACCGTCAGGTATTCTGAAACTGATATTGCACAACTTGCCGGTTCAAAAGATATTTTCCCTTTTACATTCACACTGGAAGATAAATTTGGCGATAACGGGCTGATCTGTATTGTTATCTTACAAAAAGAAAGCGGCACAACTTTATTCATCGATACCTGGCTGATGAGTTGCCGCGTTCTGAAAAGAGGAATGGAACAATTTGTATTGAATACGATCGCCCATTTTACAGCTGAAAATAATTTTGTTTTTCTTAAGGGCGAATACATACCAACGGCTAAAAATGAACTCGTGAAAGATCATTATCAAAAACTTGGATTTGAAAAAGAAGGAGATCATTGGCTGCTGAATGTGCAGCATTATATAGACCGTAAATCTTTTATTTCAAAAAAATAATAAGGAATGGAACGAAAAGAGATCCTGAAGCAGGTGAATGATATTTTTATCGATATCCTCGATAATGAATCGATCGTGTTAACCGATCAGACAACCGCAGCTGATATAGAAGAATGGGATTCCTTAACTCATATACAGTTGGTAGTAGCCATTGAAAAACATTTTAAGATCCGTTTTGCATCAAAAGAAATACAAAGCTGGAAAAACGTGCGAGAAATGATTACCGCCATAGAAAGTAAATAGCGCTCTTTGGTTCAACCGCTTTTCCATAATATGAAACAAAAAAAATTAGACACACTTCTTATTCTTCGCGGATTGCTGGCGGTTTCTGTTGTTGTGTGGCATATTAATGAGTCAAATCAAAATATTCCCGCAATAATCAATATACCAGGAAGGACAGCTGTCTGGTTTTTCTTTGGGATTTCTGGATATGTGATAGCTTATGGTTTTCTTACAAAGCGTTATTTTTTAAATGCAACAGATATCAAGGCATTTTATATAAACCGGTTTTTAAGAATATATCCTTTGTTCCTGCTATTGTCGCTGTTGACTGTTTTTACGGAATATATGTTAACAGGCAACTGGCTAATTGAGTTCAAGGATGTTCCCGCACAACTTTTTATGCTGCAGTTTAATCATGAATATATTTTAAATGGTGTATTCTGGACGTTGGGAATTGAAGTGCAGTTTTATTTGATCGCACCTTTACTTGCGGTTTTATTATTGAAGCTATCACGAAATGTTTATTTGATCAGTATTGGAATTTATCTGGTCATGCTGGCTTGGGTTCCTTTTGCTTTTTATTTTTTTGGGTGGAGTTTTGATGGAAGAAATTTACCTGGCCAACTCTCTCATTTCTTTATTGGCATGATCGGCTGCCGGGTAGTAACAGATAACAAACAACCGAAAATAAACAGATATGTTTTGGCAGGTATTATTTTAGTGATCATTCTGTTCACTAACTATTTATATCAATACCAGATTAAATTTTACTGGACGCTTGGAACCGTCCTGATCGATATCGCCATACTGGCGGCAATCTTTTTGCATACGCAACTCAAACACAAGACAGTTCTGTCAAACCATTTATTTCTACGCGCACTTATTTTGCTGGGTATGATATCGTATGGAATTTATGCATGGCACCCTTATCTGATAAAATATATTTCATGGCTGAATAAAAGCATCACCCTGTCTGTAATTACAAGTGTGTTTGTCGCTTTTTTATCTTACAAACTGATGGAGCAACCCATATTGCAATTAAAAAGGCACCATAAAACAGGGGCTGTGAAATAATGAGTACGAACATCATTCTCGGTACTGCTCAGTTTGGATTAGACTATGGCATAAATAATAAAAAAGGCAAGCCTTCTGAAAAAAATGTTTTTGAAATATTGCAGCAGGCATTTGAATCAGGCATTCATACTTTAGACAGCGCTGTAGTATATGGTAACGCACAGGAAATCATCGGAGGGTTTCATAAAGGAAAAAATGTTTGTTTTGATATCAACACTAAATTCACTGCAACATCTCCACAGGAACTCAGAATCGAATTAACGCAAACACTTGGTCAGTTAGGTGTTAAAAAAATACATACCTGGTTCTATCACAGGTTTGAAGATTACAACAAGTATCCGGCATTGCTGGCTGAATTGAGTAAAATAAAAAAAGAAGAACAGGTTGGACAGATCGGTGTATCCATTTATACAAACGAAGAATTTGAAACAGTGATCGATGATGATGCGATCGATGCAATACAAATTCCATTTAACCTGCTGGACAATGTACGTCAACGTGGATACTTGCTCAAGAAAGCAAAACAAAAAAATAAAACAATACAGGTACGTTCCGTTTTTTTGCAGGGATTGTTCTTTGTTGATATGCAGCAATTGCAAGACGGGCTTTTACCGTTGAAGCCTTATCTTGAAAAAATCCATACTGTTGCCAGAGAATCAAAGCTGTCAATGCAAAATTTATGTTTACAATATGCAGTATCACAACCGGAAATTGATGAGATCATCATTGGTGTTGATACAAAACAACAGTTACTGGATAACCTACATTCTTTGCAGATGAAGCTTCCCCGGCATGTTCAGCAGGAAATAGATGAGATCGATGTAAAAGAAACAAACCTGCTATATCCTTTCAACTGGAATAAAAAATAAATGAACAAAAAGAAACTTATTTATACAGAAAATATAAAATTATCTGAACGTGCCAACAGATTGATACCGGGTGGCGCACATACATACAGCAAAGGCGATGACCAGTTCCCGGCAAATGCTCCCAAAATTATTGACAGAGGATCGGGCTGCAAAGTTTGGGATGTTGATGGTAATGAATTCACCGATATGGCGATGTCGCTGGGTACGGTTATTATGGGACATGCATACGAACCCGTGCTCGAAGCTGTTCGCAAAGAACTGAACCGTGGTGTAAATTTTTTGCGGCCATCAGTAATTGAAGGAGAATTGGCAGAGCTGTTGGTTGACCTGATACCATCTGCCGAAATGGTGAAGTTTGGCAAACATGGGTCCGATGCGGTTACCGGCGCTGTAAAACTTGCCCGCGCATATACAGGAAGAAAATATGTTGCGCGTTGTGCGGAAGATGCGTTCAATGCTATTCACGACTGGTTCATAGGGTCAACTGTTATTACGCGCGGTGTTCCGGAAGAGATACAATCGCTTACACTCAAGTTTACTTATAATGACCTGGCAAGCTGCGAAAAACTTTTTGCACAACATCCCGGAGAGATCGCTTGTTTTATTCTGGAACCCATTTCGTTTGTGGAGCCAGCCGATGGCTTTCTTGAAAAATTAAAAATGCTTTGTGAAAAGAACGGAACGCTTTTGATATTTGATGAAGTAGTTTCCGGTTTTCGTTTTGACCTGGGCGGTGCGCAAAAAATGATTGGCGTAACACCGCACCTCTCTGCTTTTGGAAAAGCAATGGCTAATGGATTTTCTGTAAGTGCGCTGGTTGGGCAAAAAGAATTTATGCGGTTAGGCGGTATCACACATGAACAGGAGCGCGTTTTTTTATTGTCAACAACACATGGCGGCGAAACTCATAGCATCGCAGCATCCATTGCATGTATCAATGAAATAAAAAAACAAAACGCCATTAAACATTTCTGGGATGCGGGTAAGGCGCTGATGGAAGGAATTAAAAATGCAGCGGCAGAGACCGGCGCTGAAAAATATATTTCCGTGTCCGGATATACCGTAAAACCTGCTTTTGCTTTTAAAGATGAAACAGGAGAAGTTTCGATGGTTGCACGCACCTTGTTTTTACAGGAGACCATTGCCCGCGGATTGCTGATGCCTTATGTTGTGCCATGCTTCGCTCACAAAAAAGAAGATATTGATTTTGCGGTTGCCTGTATAAAAGATGCATTACAGGTAATGAAAGATGCAGCCGAAGGAAGCGGAATGGCTGCTGCTATTGAAGGCCGCATTGTTAAACCGGTATTCAGAAAATTTAATTGATGCAGATAGGTAAACTTATACTCGGGCCCGGGCATCCAACATTTATTGTGGCAGAAATGTCGGGCAATCACGGCGGAAGCCTTGAACGCGCCATTGAAATTGTTCGTGCAGCCAAACGTGCGGGAGCAGATGCGATCAAACTGCAGACATATACTGCGGATACCATCACGATAAAAAGTGACAAAGAAGATTTCACTATTAGCAAAGATTCGCCATGGGCCGCACATAAAAATTTATGGGAGCTGTATAATGAAGCACATACGCCATGGGAATGGCACAAAGCATTATTCGATGAAGCAAAAAGATCAGGCATCGAAATTTTTTCCAGCCCGTTCGATGCAACTGCAGTGGATCTGCTTGAAAGCCTGGAGATAAAAGTTTACAAGATCGCTTCGCCGGAGATCACAAATATCCCTTTGCTTGAAAGAGTTGCCCAAACAGGAAAGCCTGTTATCTTTTCTACAGGTATTGCAGAACTCGCCGATATTGAATTGGCATTAACAACACTTCGTAGTGCAGGTGCAAAAGATATTATCATATTAAAATGTACCACATCATATCCTGCACCGGCTGAAGAATCAAACCTGCTTACAATAACTGATATCATAAAACGTTTTGGCGTTCTATCCGGCCTGTCCGATCATTCCATCGGCACCGCTGCAGCGCTGGCAACGGTTGTATTGGGAGGCAGTGTGATCGAAAAACATTTTACACTGGATCATGATGTTGAAACGGTGGATTCTTTTTTCTCATCAGGCGAAAAAGAATTTGCACATATGGTTGCTGATATCCGTTTTTTAGAAAAAGCATTGGGTGCCATTAATTATGATATCACGCCAAGTGCATTGCCAAGTATCCGGGGAAGAAGTTCTTTATACATCGCTGAAGATATCAAAGCGGGTGAGGCGTTTACTGCATCAAATGTAAAAGCAGTGCGGCCATCATTCGGTCTGCATCCAAAATATTATAAAGCGATCATCGGCCGCAAAGCAAAGCGTGACCTGGCCATTGGTGACAGATTAAGCTGGGAGGTTATCGAATGAGTGCACCGGCTTTGATCGAAATATTTTGTGACGGAAATAAAAAGATAGGCATGGGCCATATCCGCCGTTCTTCAGCGCTTGCGGAAAAATTAAAAGAAGCAAAGATCGATGTTATCATAAGCGGCCTTTCAGAAGAAGCGAAAAAATTATTACCTGCACAGCCATCGTACAATCGAAAACCGGATGTTGTATTGTTCGATTCTTTGGAAGGGATAGATAACGAATTACAAAAAGCACAATCAAACAAACAACTCACTATAACGCTGGATTGGTTTGGCGATACGATACCTGATATAAATATCGTGGTGTTTCCACATAGCGAGGTTCGTGCAAAAAAAGAAAAATATATCGGCTTCGAATATATTATCCTTCGTGAAGAAATTCTTCGGGCTGAAAGACCGGTTGTTACGGATAATAACAAAGTACTGATCTGTTTAGGCGGCGCCGATCTGTTGAAGCAGAGTTATGATGCAGCCGTTCTTTTAAAAGAACAAGGGTTTGATATAACACTTGTTCAAGGGCCGTTGGCAAAAAATATTCCGGATGATGGGATCCGTAAACTGGTCGACCCATCCGATTTCCCATCACTGCTCGCAAACTGTGACTGGGCGGTTACCAATGGCGCCGGTTGTTTTTTTGAAGCGATGTATCTGGGAAAAGCGGCTTTTGTTTTGCCACAAACAGGCCTTGAAATGCGCATCGCAGTTTTTGCACAGAAGGAAAATGCTGTATTAGGAATTGGTATGGATCAGCTTCGCGGATTTAGCTATGCTGAGATCAAAGAAACATCAGCAAAAGGAGCAGCGCTTGTTAATGGCGGCGGACTTGATCGTGTAACAGCCATCATTAAAAATTTATTATGAGCAGGGAGGAAAGATGGCTGATTGCAGTTACCGCCGGGCGTTGGCAAAAACACGGTATCCGCGAGGCAAAGAAAGCAGGAATAAAAATACTGGCAATAGATTCTGATCCAAATGCAGAAGGTTTTACAGAAGCCGATCAAACTCTCTGCATGAATTTTGCAGATCATGGGCTTGTGATCGACGCATTGAAAAAATTCAATATTGTTTTTAGTGGTGCGGTTAGTTTTTGCTCAGAAGTGGGTATGATGCTTGCTGCCAATATCCGCGAAGCATTTGATCTTCCCGGCCCACGGCGTGAACTGTGTGAAAAATTGCTGGATAAAGCGGTTCAAAGAAATATATGGAAAGAAAAAAATGTACCCGGCCCATCGATGTATAAGCTGTTTCATAATGCTTCCGGAACAGTAGAGGAATTGAAAAAATTCGACCTCCCGTTTATCATCAAACCAATCGATTCTTCCGGGAGCCGGGGTGTTGCAAAAATAGAATCGGTTACAGATGATCTTGTTGCTGTAGTTACAAATGCTTTCAGGTTCTCAACTTCAGGAAAGATCATCGCAGAATCATATATGGATGGAACTGAATTTACAGTGGAGGTTTTTGTTGTTACAGGGAAAGTATATGTGCTCGCTGTAACAGAAAAGAAAAAAGTTGCCGGAACACGTGGCACGGTGGCAAAAGAACTTGCTACACCCGACAGACCAAAAAATAGTATTCAAAAAATTGAACAGGCTGTTATAGATGCATTTACTGCGCTTGGTTATACCGATGGACCGGGACACGCTGAAATAATTTTAATGAAAGATGATAGTGTTGGCGTGGTGGAAGTTGCCGGACGCGGCGGTGGATTTATGGTCTTCGATAAATTAGTACCCTGTGCAAGTGGTATAAATATTGCGCGTTTAACAGCTCTGCAAGCTGTCGGACTTCCGGTTGAAGAAATAAAAATAAAAACAGCAGCTGTTGTATTGCGTTTTTTTCCTTCCAGTCCGGGTGTATTGCAGGCGATCAGTGGATTTGATGCGGCTAATCTTATTAAAGGTGTTGAAGCCGCTCCTTTTGTTGAACTGGGTGAACGTTTTGATAAAGCAAAAGCAGATGGCGACAGGCTTGGTTATATATTAAGTACAGCGGCAACCCCTGCAGAAGCACAACAACTGGCCGATGAAGCAGAGAGTAAAATATTTTTCGACATAAAAGATATACAATGATAATTGATGCACACCTGCATCTGGATGTACATGTTGACGGCACGGCTGCCGGCGCTGCTGCAGAACTGGATAAACAGCTGGCAGAAGCAGGTATTTCACGTGCAATTGTTTTGCATTTGCAGACACAGCCATGGACTTCAAAAGAAGTGGCGGATGCGATTGCAGAATATCCCCGGCTGCATGGATTTATCAATGTGCATCCTTATCATTCGGCATGCGAAAGCGAACTGAAGGAAGGAATTGAAACGCTGAATTATATCGGCCTCAAATTACATCCGCGTTTGCAGGAATTTGCTATCGATGATAACAGAACAATTCAATTGGTTCGGAAAGCAGGCGAGATGAATATTCCTGTGCTGATCGATGCATTCCCCGATGGCACACATTTGATGCAGGGTTTTTCGCCGGTGAAATATGCAATGCTCGCGAGAGAATGTCCGGGTACAAATTTTATCTGGGCGCATATGGGCGGACATTATGTATTGGATTTTATGATGCTTGCAAAACGCCTGCCCAA
This sequence comes from Bacteroidota bacterium, assembly GCA_013289065.1. Classification (GTDB taxonomy): domain Bacteria; phylum Bacteroidota; class Bacteroidia; order Chitinophagales; family Chitinophagaceae; genus Sediminibacterium. Next base: position 37,458 of record JABDAP010000015.1, read on the forward strand.
TGTGTGGATGGATCTTTCCTATTCACTTTTATATTATCAAAACAGCGCTGTTACCGATAACCTGGTATATGCAATGCGCAGCATGAAGTTTGAACATATTTTTTATGGATCGGATTATCCCGACAGGCCGATCGCCGAATCACTGAACAGTTCGGTAAAGATCTTGCAAGAGAAAGGAGTGGGTGATGATGAATTAAATAAGATCATGTCAAAGAATGCTGTTAACTTTTTTAAATGGAACGATTTGTGAGCAGGATCGATATGGATAAAACGGCGGCGTTGTACAATACCCGGTTTGACGAGTTCGGCCGTGATATTAAAACGGTTGGCTGGGGTAATGAAGCGGATCAACGGCTGCGGTTTGATGTATTGTTCCGCGGATTGGACCCGAAAGGGAAAACGATATTGGATGTGGGTTGCGGCCTTGCCGGCCTTATTCCTTACTTAGAAGAAAAAACGAATAACGATTTTCAATACATTGGAATTGATATTGCAGAAAAATTAATTGAAGATGCGCAAAAACAATATTCGAAACCGGGAAGATCTTTTTTCACCGGCGATATTTTTTCAGTTGATCTTCCGGTGATCGATATAGCTGTATTATCCGGCGCCTTGTCATTCAAAACAGAAAATATAGAAGCATATGCATATGAAACCATGTCGAAAATGTTTTCGTTGTGCAAGGAAGCTGCCTGCCTGAATTTCATGAGTAAGTATGCAGATTTTGAAGCAGAGAAGAATCAACATTATCAACCCGAAACGGTTTTTGCAAAAGCAAAAGAACTTTCTAAAATGGTGAACCTGCTGCACGATTATCCGTTATATGAATTCACTGTCCAGTTATTCAAAAAAAAATCCGACAAAACTTCTTAAATAAATTTTTATGAGCCAGGCTTCTACAATAATCGACTTCTGTATTTCAAACCGTGTTTCTACAACTGAAGTGGCGGATGCATTGGGTAAATCGGGTGTTGTGCCGAAAGTACAACCCATTAGCCCCAACAAATTCTGCGTGGGCCCGGTGCGTGCTGTTTTTACAGCGAACGATTCGAACTATGCGGTTCATGACCAGATACGCGATGTGCAAAAAGGAGAAGTGGTGATCATCTTCGCGCACAATTGTAATGACCGTGCGATCATCGGCGATCTTATTTCAAAATATATTTTATTGTACAAAGGCGCCGCAGCGATCGTGGTACTGGGATTGGTGCGGGATGCGGCAAGGCTGCGCCGCGAAGGCTATGCGATCTGGTCGGAAGGCGTTACGCCGCTCGGCTGTTTTAATACCCCCGCCGGCCCTTTCCCGGAAGAGATCAAAAAAAATATTTTACAATCTTTCGAAGGCGGTGTGGCCGTTTGCGATGATGGCGGTGTTACGGTAATTCCAAAAGCTTCGCTAACAGAAGATACACTTAACCGCTTGAACCGGATAGAAATGCAGGAAGATATCTGGTTCTTTTGTCTCGATACACTGAAATGGGACACAAAAAAGATCGTGTGCGATAAAGCATATTTAACCGAGCAGGGGCTCTTATCAAGCGTTCATATCGAACAGTTGAAAGAGTTGTATAAATCACTTGATGATACTAAATAATATCAATCTTAAAACAACCAATGCAAACAGAGATCATTGCTGAAATAGCACAGGGATATGAAGGCAACCCCAAGCTGGCTGAGCTGCTGGTGAAAGGAGCCATTGTTGCTAATGCAGACTCGGTAAAACTGCAACTTGTTTTTGCCGATGAATTATGCGTGCCAACTTATCCATACTATGCTCTTTTCAAATCGCTTGAGATGGAGGAAAACGTTTGGAAAAATTTAGTAAAGATGGTGCATGATGCAGGAAAGAAAATATATTTTGATGTGTATGGCCCGCACAGTATCGAACTCGCACATACCCTTGGCGCCGATGCCGTGAAAATATCCACCACTGATTTTTATAATACTGCGTTGATCAAAAATGCTTTCAAAAAATTCAATAAAGTATTTGTCTCAACCGGTGGTGTCCCGGTAGAAGATATCGATGAATTAATGCACACAAATGGCCTGCCGCAACACATCACACTCATGCATGGTTTCCAGGCAGAGCCTACGGTTGCGGAAGATAATAACCTGAAACGGATCGTTACACTGCAGCAACGGTATCCGAAAGCGAACATTGGTTTTATGGATCATTCATTGGGCTCATCGGAAGAAGCATTTCATTTACCATTGATCGCATTGGGCCTCGGGGTAAGCTGCATAGAAAAACATATTACACTGGATTATAGTTTAGAGATCGAAGATTATATTTCTGCATTAAGTGTGGATCGTTTTGGTGCATTCGTAAAAACGATACGGATGATAGAGCCATCACTCGGCAGCAGCGAATTAACGCTTACAGCAAAAGAAACCGATTATAAAAAACGCGCAGGTAAACTTGCCGTTGCCAAACATCATCTCGAAAAAGGAACAGTGATTACAGCTTCAGATATCGAAATGAAAAGAGTAAGCACTACGCCTTTGGAAGATCATTTTCCAAGATCAGAGAATGTTGTTGGTAAAACTTTGCTGACGGCACTGGAAAAAGACCAGCCATTTCAAACAAGTAATGTGCGATGAGAAAATTAGTTGCCTGCCTGGCCTGCCGTAACCATGGAACACGTTTGTACGGAAAGCCATTACAGAATCTTGATATCGAAAAACGGTTAACGGTTCTGGAATACATGATCGCTGCTGTAAAAACATACGGCGCCGTATCATCTATTGTAATTGGTATCAGCGAGGGCGATGAGAACCTGGTATTCAGAGAGATCGCTGCAAAAAATGGAATTGATTTTATTGTTGGCAGTGAAGAAGATGTTTTGCAAAGGCTGATACAATGTTGCGTGAAAGCAAATGGTACAGATATTTTCAGGCTCACAACCGAATCGCCGTTTACGTATTTTGAAGCGATAGACCAGGCATGGAACGAACACGTTTCAAGCAACCGCGATCTTACCGCATTGGATCAGCTGCCCGATGGCTCGGGTTTTGAAATGATCAGGCTGGATGCATATAAACATTCATGGGAAAAAGGAGAAGCCAGGCACCGCTCAGAACTTTGTTCCTTATATATCCGCGAACACAAAGAAGATTTTACGATCGGTTATATAGATGTTCCGCAGGAGATCCGGAGAACAGATATACGGCTAACGATAGATTATCCGGAAGAT
>JABDAP010000016.1:0-738 GCA_013289065.1 Bacteroidota bacterium
AAAGGTGTCGGATAAACGGGATATTTCAGTTCATTGCAAAATTGGCCAACACAGCCGGGAATAGGAGCATCATTATCTGCATTTATTACATTATGTGGATAGCGATATGCCCACATCCAATCAGGCAACCAACCGAATGGTTTGGGGTGAAGGTTCACAATTCCCCAATCGCCATCACCGCTTACCTGGCATCCGATTCGCCCAGCTGCATACGCAAACATCATTGTTGGAGCCATGGCATCAAGCAAATGAACAATGCTGATCTTTTTATTTTTCGCATACAAAAGAACAGCAACCCCGGCGCAGATCAATCCACCATAAAAAGTTAAACCGCTGAAAGAAACAAGCGATCCAACAGGATCTTTAACGAAATCACCCCAGTTCTCGAGGTTGTGAAAGATTTTTGCACCGATAAACCCAAATACTGCTGCACAGATAACAATGTCTCCTACCCTGTCCTGAGGCCATATGCGCACAGTTCTTGTTTCAGGCTTATCAAGTTTCTGTTTGTCCTTTTCCCACCATTTCATTCCACCGAAAAGCAGGCCCAGTAGCAATCCTGCAATAAGGTTGCCTTTTGTTGAAAGGATGTACGACTGTGGATCATTCAAAGCATCGCTGATCGTGAATGCCCCGATTACTTTATATCCAAACAAGAAACCGATCAGGAAATTGATCAGTAACTCCGTTATACTTGCTTTAGCCCCGATAACAATGTTTTCTTCTGTATGCAGAAAT
>JABDAP010000016.1:814-40606 GCA_013289065.1 Bacteroidota bacterium
TTTTCTGCGCAATTCAAGTGTTAATATCCATGCAGATAAAATAAAAGAAAGTGCAACAAAAAATCCGAAAGTGTTCACGAGTTTTAATCCCGACCATTCAATACCAAAGAGATCTTTAAAAGCGTAGTATAAATTGGGGTACATGTACGGTAATGTCTAAAGTATCAATAACAAAAATGTGATGCAATGTTACTCAGAAATACTGATACTTATCCTATCAGCATACCGAATGAGGGATGAACCCGGGATGTAAAAAAAGCAAGGCCCCACATTTCGTGGAGCCTGTACTTACTAACCCATCTATGAACAAAACTAAGTGAAAATTAATTACAGAACTCATCAAACACAGAAATAAGATGTTGTGCGATCACCTGCGCCGGGCGGCCTTCGATCTGGTGGCGCTCTACCATGCTGACCAATTGACCGTCTTTAAACAGCGCAATCGCCGGTGATGATGGCGGGTAAGGCAATAAATGTGCGCGAACCTGGTTCACAGCTTCAATATCAAATCCGGCGAAACTGGTTGTGAGCCTGTCCGGACGTTTACCCGCATTTTGTACGGCCATCAAAACGCCTGGCCTGCAAGTGCCTGCTGCACAGCCACATACAGAATTTATGACTACTAAAGTGGTCCCCTTTTGGCTTAAGGTCTGATCCACTTCCTGGGCAGATACAAGTTCGTCAAAACCTCCATCTGTTAACTCTGCTTTCATTGGTAAAACAATTTCTGCTGGATACATATGCTTATCTCCTCTTTTAATTTATGCAAAAATACGACAAAAGTTGAAACATTAAAAGTATACACAAAACAGGACAGTATGGCGTAAAGAGATAGCAGACAAATGACAACATGGCTTTTAAATACTTTGAAAAAGACATTTTGCGAGCAATCCATGTTCAAAAATCAGTCGGTATATGATTTGAACAGTTGAAAGCGAATTCAAAATTTAAAAACAAACAAATAATTTATGACACACGTAAAAAACAACCAGGTTTATTTCGGCAATTTATTTGACGAATTGGTTAACCAGTTTCCGGTAAGCTGGGGTAAAGATGTACAGAACAGTTTTAGTACGGTTCCGGCAAACATTCATGAAACAAAAGATGGTTATCATGTTGAACTAAGTGCACCCGGCCGCAACAAAGAAGATTTTAAGGTAAATGTAGAAAATAGCCTGCTTACGATCAGTTTTGAAAAGAAAGAAGAAACTGAGAACAAGGATTACAAAACGATCCGCAAGGAATTTAACTACAAAAGCTTCAAACGCAGTTTTAATGTTAATGAAAAGATCAACACTGCAGGTATACAGGCGAAATATGAAAATGGTGTATTGAAATTATACCTGCCTAAAAAAGATGAAGTGACCGTTACGCCTCAACAAATCGCAATTAACTAAGCGATCAGTAAAATATAATAAGCATACTGTTTTCATAGCAGTTGGTTTTGGTTTACACCCCCGTGTTTCTACACGGGGTTTCTTTTTTGTAATTATTTGATCCAACCAGGTAATATTTTCCTACAAATGATTACTTATGCAAAAAGATCCCTGATGAAAAGAGTGTTTTGTTTTTTCTTCCTGTTGTTTTCATGTACCACAACAATATTGGCACAAAATGTAAGGTCGTCGCTGTTATGGGAGATCAGTGGAAACGGGTTAGCACATCCCTCCTATCTTTTTGGCACTTTTCATATTATGTGCAAAGGTGATTTCAGTGTTTCGGGTGTATTGGAAAATAAACTTAAAAGCACCGGGCAGTTCTATGGAGAGATAGATCTTGATGATCCGAATCTTCAAACAAAAATGATGATGAAAATGATGATGCAGGGAAAGACACTGCAATCATTGATGACAGAATCAGATTACCAGGACATGAGTACAAAATTTCAAAGTATCACAGGGATGTCAATGGCCATGCTGAATAATTTCAAACCATTTGTTCCATTGAGTTTGCTGACGATCAAAACAGTGAATTGTGTTGAACAGGTTCAGCCGGAAACCGAATTGGTGAAAATGGCCAAAGAAAATCACCTCAGCATTCATGGGCTCGAGACAGCGGATGACCAGATTGAAGTGATCGATAAAGAACCATTGGATTCGCAGATCAAAGAATTAAAACAGATCGTATCGGGGTTTGACAGCGTGAAAAATGTGATGTCCAGACTGCTGGCTGTTTATAAACTGAGAAATATTGATACGCTTTATTCTTTTATGAAATCAACAGGCGCCAGTGAAGATTTTGAAACGGAGTTACTGGATAAACGAAATAAAAAATGGATACCCGTTATACAAAAAGCGATTGCGGAAAAACCTACCTTCTTTGCAGTGGGCGCCGGGCATCTTGGCGGACCGGAAGGTGTGATCGGTTTGTTACGAAAGCAGGGATATAAACTCACCCCGCTCATGTTCTAATTTACAAAATGGCATCAGAGAAGGAATTTATATCATTACTTAACCAGCATCAGAAAATTGTATACAAGGTTTGTAACCTGTATATGGATTCGTATGCCGACCGTGAAGACCTTTTCCAGGAAATTACTTTGCAGGCATGGAAAGCGTATGGAAGTTTCAGGGGCGATGCAAAATTTTCTACCTGGTTATATCGTGTGGCATTGAATACTGCGATCACTTTTTTCAGGAAGGAAAAGCGGAAACCGGATATTTATTCAACCGATTGTGTACCCGATCAAACAGAAGAATTGTATGATCCTGTTGAAGAGCAGGTGAGAGCCATGTATGCAGCCATCGGTAATCTGTCAAAGATCGATAAAGCCATTGTGATGTTGTATCTGGAAGATTATAGTTATATCGAGATCGGAGAAACGATCGGCATTACGCCGAATAATGTGGCAGTGAAAATGAACCGTATCAAAACAAAACTGAAAGAAGAAACACAAAGGAATAACCCCAATCTATAAATATGGTGACCATGGAACTCGACGAACTAAAATATCAACTTAAAAACAAACTGGCCGATCATGCCGGAAGATCGGATGCTGATATTGCTGCGCTCTTAACAAAAAAAACAAGTTCAGTGATCGGTAAACTAAAAAGAAGTTTATGGATAGAGATCATTTGCAGCATTCTTGTGATCATTGTATTCGGATATATCGGCATTACCAGTAATTATCAATCGTATAGAATATACTTTTCAGTTTTTACTGTTCTTTCTTTTGGTTTTCTTTTATTGCTCATCTATTTATTTAAACGGATCGTCCGGCTAAGCAGTACATCGCTGCCTGTAAAAAATAACCTCCAGACCATTGTTACTGTTATCGAAGAATTTACAAAACGTTATTTCCAGTTTACAATGGCATTGATACCTGTTTGTTTTGCATTTATCCTTATCCTTTTATATTACGATAAACAGGTTGTGCCATCAGCAGGCGTCCATCTTGCCAGGAAATCACTTTTTGTTGGCGTATACATAATACTGCTATCCGTTTTTGCATATAAGTTCACGCGATGGTATTTAAAAAAACTATATGCAAATTATGTAGCACAGTTAAAGGAATGTATCAGCGATCTTGCAGAATAAAGTATCAGTCACATCCTTTTGTTTCACGGGTATCGATCATATACTGTATTCGCCATTGGCCAAAACTGCGTACGATCTGGAAGGAGGCTATGCCGCAAAAAACAACAGATCCGTTGTAATAAAATTTATAGGATATCCATACAGAAGCCAGGGGGCCGTTTATATTTACTACATCGAAATTAACTCTTTCTTCCGCTGCTTCTTTGGGTACCGCCATAAATGAGTTGGCAAAATCCAACAGCCGTTCATTCTTTACAAAAAACCTTCCGCTTTTATCGTGCACTACAGTTTGATAAAGGGCGCTGTCGCCAAAACAACCCATGATAGCGATCCCGTCACTTTTTCGCATAGAAGAAGTTAAACGGCTGATAACTGATTTAACTGAATCTTCGGTTGTTTGAGACATCGCGGTAATTGCAGTGAACGTTACCAGGAACAACAGCAGAAAGGATTTGCGCATGTCCGTAATTTTATTAAAAATAAGGCAGAAAAAATAAATCGGCTGTTAAAAACGGATCCACAAAAATCTGTTCTGATAAATCGTTGAAATATTCGATAATTTGTAAAGGTTACTATTACGTTATTGTATGAGCGTTTCTGAGTTACTGTTCCTGGTTTCGTTTTTAGTTATTTTTTATACCTATTTGGGTTATGGCATACTCATTTGGTTTTTTGTGCTGATAAAAAAAATGGCCACACGGCGTATTTATCCGGTAAATAATTTTTATGAACCGGCCGTTACCCTGATCGTTCCATGTTTTAACGAGGCTGATATCATGGAAGCAAAGATTGCCAATTGCCGCTCATTAAATTATCCGGCAGATAAATTGTCGTTTATTTTTATAACGGATGGATCTACGGATGATTTTGTTTCAGTTTTAAAAGATCATCCCGATATCTCTGCATTGCATGAAGATCAACGTGCAGGAAAAACAGCTACCGAGAACCGTGCCATGCTTTTTGTAACAACACCCATTGTGATCTTTTCTGATGCAAATACTTTTTTAAACAGCGAATCTGTAAAAAATATCGTGAGGCATTTTGCTGATAAGCATGTGGGTTGCGTATCAGGCGAAAAACGCATCATAGCTGATAAAACAGACAGTATTAGCGCTGCGGGAGAAAGCATTTACTGGAAATACGAGTCCATTTTAAAAAAGCTGGATGCTGCATTGAACTGCACCGTTGGCGCAGCGGGAGAATTGGTGGCATTTCGTTCGGATCTATATAAAGATCTTCCTGAAGATACTTTACTGGATGATTTTATGCAGTCGATGCAGATAGCTGCCAATGGTTACCGGATCGCATATGAACCGGAAGCCTTTTCGCTGGAAACAGCATCGTTAAATGTAAAGGAAGAATTAAAACGAAAACGAAGGATCGCGGCAGGTAACTGGCAGGCGATGAAACGTTTGACTGGTATTTTGCGTTTTACAAAAACACCGCTCCTGCTCTTTCAATATATTTCGCATAAAGTATTGCGCTGGTCGGTTGCGCCTTTTCTCCTGATCCTTATTTTTTTCCTGAATATTTTATTAGCGATCAACAGCACACCAGTTTATACAACACTGTTGATTCTGCAGGCAGGTTTTTATCTTATTGCGATAGCGGGATATTTTTTGCAAAGCAAAAAGACCCGTTTCAAAATATTATTTGTTCCTTATTATTTCTGTGTGATGAATTATGCTGCACTTGCAGGGTTTGCAAAATTCCTTTCCGATACACAACAGGGAACCTGGGATAAAGCAAAACGCAGAACGTAATAAACGATACATGTTACCGCAGATAGCCAAGTATCTTTAACATGCTTTGCGCAGATTGTTCTTTTGCATACACCCAATCGATCAGTTTACCATTCTTGTCTTCTTCTACAATTACGTGTTTGGGTGATGGAATAAGACAATGTTTGATTCCTCCGTAACCACTGATCTGATCCTGGTAAGCGCCGGTATGAAAAAAGCCCACATACAGTGGTTCTTTATTTACTATTTCATCTTTTTTCTCCGGTGATGCGAGCTTGGGTAAAAAAACTTCGTTGATATGCTCTTCTGAATCGTAATAATCATGGCTGTCGCAGGTAATACCACCGAGTACAACGCGGTGATATTCATTGTCCCATTTATTTACCGGAAGCATTAAGAACTTTTCTCCGATCCCCCATGTATCAGGAAGTGTGGTGATGAATGATGAATCGATCATATACCAGCACTCACGGTCGTTCTGAATTTTCTGGCCGATCACACTATAAATATGCGCCATACTTTCTCCTACTGTAAAACTGCCAAACTCCGTATAAATATTCGGCATCGGCACTTTTGCTTTGTTACACGCTTTCTTGATGTTGCGAACGATCTCATTGATCATGAATTGATAGTCATATTCAAATCCCAACGAATGTTTGATCGGGAAACCGCCGCCGATATTGATCGAATCCAGTTCCGGACAGATCTTTTTTAACTGGCAATATAAGTTGATGATCTTGTTTAATTCAGACCAGTAATAGATATCATCTTTGATCCCTTTGTTCAGAAAAATGTGCAGCATTTTTAATTGGAACTTGTCTTCATACCCTTCGATCTCATCAACATAAAATTCAAGGATATCTTTTGCACGGATCCCTAAGCGCGAAGTATAAAAAGGGAAATTGGGCTCTTCTTCTGCCGCAACGCGAATGCCTAACCGGAATGGTTGTTTGGCGCTTCTTTTATACGCCATCAATTCTTCTTTGTTATCAAGTATCGGTATCACATTTTTGAAACCTGAATTGATCAGTTTGGAAATGCGGGATGTATAGTTCCTTTGTTTGTACCCATTACAAATGATGTAAGTTTCCTTGTTGATCTTTCTCCGCTGGTATAAACGGTTCACGATCTCAATATCATAAGCATAAGATGTTTCGAGATGGATATTATGTTTCAGCGCTTCTTCCACAATAAAAGAGAAATGAGAACTCTTGGTGCAATAGCAATAAAAATATTCGCCTTCGTATTTGTGTTTTTTGAAAGCCGTTTCAAACATCTTCTTCGCTTTATTGATCTGCATTCCTATCTTGGGAAGATAGGTAAGCTTCAACGGCGTCCCGTATTTATCGATCAATGCTTTCAGATCCACTCCATTAAATTCAAGATAACCCTCATCATTCTGGTCAAACCCTTCTTGTGGAAAATGGAAAGTCTGGTTAACCAGCGAAGTATACGTATTATTCATCTACGGTTTTGATATTAATGGTTAGTTGACAAGCTTGTTTTCAGCTGCACAAAAATAGCAGTTTGTTCAGTTCATCAAATAAAAAAAACCGGGCGCAAATACTTACACCCGGTTTTATCTTTTTGTTACTGACCTTATTTAACTGAATCAACCAACGCTTTAAAGCTTACTGGCTCATTCATGGCAAGATCAGCCAATACTTTACGGTTCAGGTCGATACCCTTTACACTCAGTTTATTGATGAACTGGCTGTAGGTTAAACCTTCTGCCCTTACTGCTGCATTGATACGCGCGATCCATAACTGGCGGTACTCGCGTTTCTTCAACTTACGGCCAACATAGCTGTAAGTCATCCCTTTTTCTACAATATTTTTTGCTACGGTATAAACATTCTTACGTTTACCATAATAACCTTTGGCTTGTTTCAGGATCTTTTTTCTCCTGGCTCTTGATGCTACTGCATTTTTTGAACGTGGCATTGTATAATTTTTTGAAACCGGTCACATCGCTATAACACGGCTGATTTTTAATTTGGTTGATGATTGGGAAATACCCGGATTATCCTTTTAAACGTAATAATCGAAGAACGAAATTCTTGTTCGGTGCACTCACCAAACCTTTTTTGTTCATCTCTCGTTTGCGTTTCTTTGATTTCTTCGTCAGGATATGACGTTTGAAAGCTTTCTGGAAAGTGATCTCTCCGGTTCCAGTCACCTTAAAGCGCTTTTTTGCGCTCGAGTTTGTTTTTACCTTTGGCATATAAAATAATCTATAAAAGATTACACCCTGCTGGCGGTCCTGAACAGACGGGACACTTGTTGAGCCTTACGGGAAATGGGCTGCAAAAGTACGGAGATATGGCTATATTTCAAGCAGTTGAGAGGAAAAGTTAGTAATTAGTAGTTAGTAATTAGTAATTAATGGCTTAATACATTATTTATATTACTAATTCAATTACTAACTACTAATTATTAATTACTATTAAACTGTAGCGGCTTTCTTTTTATTACTGCTTGTTTTAGGCGTAAAGATCGCAAACATGCGTTTGCCTTCCAGTTTGGGCATGCTTTCGAGCACCCCTGCTTCTGCCAGCCTTTCAGCGAATTTCAATAAAAGTAACTGGCCGCGGTCCTGGAACATGATCGCACGCCCTTTGAACTGTACATAGGCCTTTACTTTATTACCGTCTTTCAGGAATTTTTCTGCGTGTTTCGCTTTGAAATCAAAGTCATGATCATCCGTTCCAGGTGTAAAGCGGATCTCTTTTACCTCGCTTTGCTTGGAATTGGCTTTCATTTCCTTTTCCTTCTTCTTCTTTTCGTAGAGGAATTTCTTGTAATCAATAACCTTACAAACGGGCGGGTCGGCTGTTGGTGATATTTCTACCAGATCCAGTTCCTGCTCTTTTGCAATTTTCAGCGCTTCTGCTGTGGGATAAACGCCAACGGTTACATTGTCGCCTACTAACCTGACCTGTAATGCGCGGACTCTTTCGTTGATACGATGTTCTGGCTCCGGCTGCCTGTTAAACCTGGGATTAAATCTTCCGCCCCCTCGTGGTGGTAATGCCATTAAAACTTGTTTAGTGAATAATTGATTTCTTGTTAAAGATATAAATATTGGCGACTATTCGCCAGATTTCCGGTTTTCTATTTCATCAACAATATGGTTGATAAATGTTTCGATATCCTGTGTCCCGATATCTCCTTTTCCCTGCCGGCGAACGGCCAGTTTATTTTCATTCATTTCCTTTTCGCCAACAACGAGCATGTAAGGTACCCGCATCAACTCAGTATCGCGGATCTTTTTTCCGATCTTTTCCTGCCTGTCGTCTATCTCAACCCTTACACCTGCCCTGCGCAATTGTTTCTGTACTGATTCTGCATATTCAACAAACTTATCGCTGATCGGAAGCAGTTTAACCTGTACCGGCGCCAGCCACACAGGGAACTTTCCTGCATAATGTTCGAGCAGGAAGCCAATAAATCTTTCATGCGTACCCAAAGGCGCGCGGTGAATGATCAATGGGATCTCCGGTTCATTGTCTTTATTGGTAAATGATAATTTGAAACTGCGTGGCTGTGCAAAATCAACCTGGTTGGTGGCCAGTGTAAATTCCCTGCCGATCGCGCTCCAGATCTGTACATCTATTTTCGGGCCATAAAATGCGCCTTCTCCTTTTACTTCTACAAAAGGTACGCCGGTTTCGATCAGTACTTTTCTTACGAGTTCTTCTGTTTCGAGCCAGAGCTCGGGTTCGTTGATGTATTTCTGTCCGAGTTTTTCGGGGTCGTGCAGAGATAAACGCATTACATATTTATCTATCCCGAATATTTTAAAATACTTGAGATACATATCATTCACTGCTTTGAATTCCTGCGCAAACTGTTCTTTGGAACAATAGATATGCGCATCATTCATGTGAAGGCAACGTACACGCATCAATCCAAACAACTCGCCGCTTTGTTCGTAACGGTAGCAGGTTCCGTATTCAGCCAGGCGGTACGGGAGATCGCGATAGCTTTTTAATTCCGCATCAAATATTTTATGGTGATGCGGGCAGTTCATGGCTTTGAGATAATATTTTTCACCATCCATTTCCATGGGCGGGAACATACTGTCTGCATAATACGGCAGGTGCCCGCTGGTGACGTATAGATTTTCTTTGGCGATATGCGGTGTTACCACACGTTTGTAACCTGCAGCCGTTTCTGTTTCTTTCGCTAATTTTTCGAGTTCTTCAATGATCACGGTGCCATTCGGCATCCACAATATCAGGCCGGGGCCGATGTCATCATTCATGGTATAAATGCTGAGTTCTTTGCCCAGTTTGCGGTGATCGCGTTTTTTGGCTTCTTCGAGCATCAGCACATATTCATCGAGCTCTTTTTGATTGGGAAAAGTAACGCCGTATACCCGTGTTAGCATTTTGTTCTTCTCATTTCCTTTCCAGTATGCACCGGAAATATTGGTGAGCTTGATCGCTTTGATAAAACCGGTATCGGGAATATGTGGCCCGCGACAGAGATCGGTGAATGAGCCCTGTGTATAAAAAGTTATCTCGCCATCTGTAAGATTCTGTAAAAGATCGAGCTTGTATTCGTCTCCTTTTTCTGAAAAGTATTTAACTGCGTCATCTTTCGATATTTCCTTACGGATATATTTATTCGACTGCTTTGCCAGCTCATTCATTTTCTTTTCGAGGATGATTAGGTCGTCTTCGGTCATTTTTTTATCGCCGAGATCCATATCATAATAAAAGCCTTTATCGAGCGCCGGCCCTACCCAGAATTTTACGCCCGGGTATAATGATTCAACCGCTTCTGCCATCAGGTGGGCTGATGAGTGCCAGAAAGTGTTCTGCCCCTCCGCATCATTCCATGTTAATAATTTCAGAGAAGCATCGGTATTAATGGGGCGTGTTGCATCCCATACCTGACCGTTTACACTGGCCGCGAGTACTTTTTTTGCGAGCCCTTCGCTGATCGACTTGGCGATATCCAATGCAGTAACGCCATTTTCGTATTGTCTTACTGCGCCATCCGGGAAACTGATATTAATCATATTTGTGTAAATCAACCTCTTTTATAAGGAATGCAAAAGTAAAGAGAATTAATTTGAAAATGTGGCAATTTGAAAATTTGAAAATAGGGTTGATAAGAGTGTAAATTTTCAAATTAGCACATTTTCAAATTTTCAAATTGCCTTTAAACCTTAACGGTTCTTTATATGCTCGCAGCGGATTGCCAGCGTAGATTTGTTGGATGAGATTGAATTTGCCCCTTTTCTTTCTTTTACTGATCAGTTGTACCGCAAGTGCCCAGAAGTTAACGGGCATATGGCGCGGCTATTTCAGTTCCACCAACACCATTTCGCGAGAAGGGCCGCACGAAGAAACTTATAAATACGAAATACAGATAGACCAGCAGTCGAATAATGGCCTGAATGGTGTTACCTATTCTTACCGTACCGCTTTATTTTATGGTAAAGCGGAACTGCATGGAATTTATACGCCTGCTTCGAAAACGATGATCCTTAAGGAAACGAAAATGATCGAATTAAAGGTTGGTGATAAAAGCGAGCCGTGTTTAATGACCTGTTATCTCGATTATACCAAAATGGGCAAGCTGGAAATACTGGAAGGAACATTTATTTCGGTCAACATAAAAGACAAAGGCGATTGCGGCAACGGAAAAGTGTACCTCGAACGTGTAACGAATTCTGATTTTGAAAAGGAAGATTTTCTGGTAAAGAAAAAGCCCGGCGATTCGGTCAAAGATAAACCGGTGATCGCTGCTAAACCCAATATCCTGCCCGGTAAAAATGATAAACCTGTTACGGTTCCGAAACCAAATACGCAAAGCAATAACCTGAGCAAAAAACCGCTGACGGTTAAACCGGCATTAAGGCCATCGGCTACAACCACGCAAAAACCTTTAAACAATAATAAACCTCAAAGCAATAATAATAGCGTTGCAAAAAACAATCCGCCGGTTGTAAAAAAACAGGATCAGAAGATAATTGCCGGTAATAATAATAAACCGGCGATCAAAGATGATAAAACGGTTAGTACTCCCAAACCGTTTCAAAGAATTCCTGAAGAATCCATTGACTCAAAAAAACAGGAAACCACTACTATCGCTGCGCCGCAATCTGCACCGCCACCTGTTGGAAAAATGGCGATACCAAAAGTTTTGGTGGAGCGTGAAAATAATCTTGTAACAACTGTTACCACATCAGAAGAAAATATACAGATCGATTTTTTTGATAATGGCACGATAGACAACGATACCATTTCTGTGTATCATAATAATGAACTGGTGGTAAGCAGAGGAAGGCTGACCTATTCGCCGATAACCATTAAATTCAAATGCACCAAAACCGATAACCGGCATGAGATCATTGTTGTTGCCGAGAATCTTGGCGACATTCCTCCCAATACTGCATTGATGGTTATTAAAGCCGGCAAAGAAGGCAACATAAGATATGAGCGCCATGAGATCACGCTTGCCTCAACAGAAGAACGCAATGCGAAAGTGGTGATCAATTATGTTCCCAAACAGTGATCATGGATCATGCAGCTTATTCATTTATAATCGAACATTCCAGGTAACGGACGGGATGATTGGAAATAAAGAAACCTGTTTGGCTGTTACTTTTATACCTCCTGCCGCAGCGCTTCCCTCCTGGTCGTAATAAATAAAATACGGGTTCAGCCTGCTGTACACATTATAAATACTGAACACCCAGTTGGCTGTGTATTTGCGAACTTTTTTTGGCGTGGGTGTATAGGTTGCCGATATATCCAGGCGGTGATAATCGTTCATACGGTATGCGTTGATGCGGCTGTATTCCTGCGTAAGCACTCCGCTAATAAAATAAAAACGTTCCGGCAAAGAAGTTGCATTCCCTGTTCCATAAACAAAGATGGATGAGAGTTTCCATTTCTTGGTCAACTCATAACTGCCAACAACGGAAAGGTCGTGGCGCCTGTCGTAACGGCTCGGGTATTTTTCTCCATTATTCAGATCCGGAAACCGGCGCCAGGTCCAGCTGAGCGTATAACCGATCCAGCCGGTAAACCTGCCTTTTACTTTATTGATAAAAAATTCTGAACCGTAACTCCAGCCTTTGCCAAAAACAAAATCTTCTTCCGGATCTTTGAGTGATGGTGTATATCCTTCCTTGTATTCGATCTGGTTTTCCATTGTTTTGTAATACACTTCAACAGATGTTTCAAACATGCCCTCTTTAAAATTCCTGAAATAACCCAATGCATACTGCCAGCTGATCTGTGGTTTTACACGAAGGGTACTCGGAACCCAGAGGTCTGTTGGCAAAGTAGATCCTGCATTTGTTACCAAATGGATGTACTGCATGTTACGGCTCACAGCGGCTTTGAATGATTCATTGTCATTGAGCTCATAACGTAATGTTGCTCTGGGTTCAAAACCGCCGTAGGTTTTTACATTTTGTCCGCTGCCGTATTGCACACTGTCTGTTTTGTTTCCGTTCGCATCGCGCTGGTAGTAAGTATAACGCCCTACCTGCTGAAACATGCTGTAACGCAATCCCACATTTAGTTTTATTTTTTTACTCAGTTCCCAGTCATCCTGCAGATACAAGGCAACTTCATTTGCGAATTTTTTTGTTGCATTGTTTGGAGTGAATACCACACTGTCCTGGTTGCCGCTTAATACATTCGGTAAAAAAGTATGGAACGTGTATTGTACGCCAAACTTTATTTTATGTTCGGGTGAAGGATAAAAATCAACATCAGTTTTTGCTGTGAGGTCTTTGATGCCGGAAGAAAGGTTCAGGTGAAAATTATTCTGGGTACCATCCAATGAAAATTTATAATCGTTGTATACCAGTGTGGTATTCGCAAATAATTTTTTATTGAAGATGTGGTTCCAGCGGAGTGTGGCGGTAGAATTGCCCCATGGGATCTCTGTTTTAAAGGAGCGTTGTGAGTTATTGAAATTAAATTTATCGCGCCCTAAGTAACCGCTGAGATATAGCCTGTCTTTTTCAGAGAACTGGTAATTCATTTTTGCATTCAGGTCGTAGAAATAATAGCCTGAACCATAGTAAGCGCTGCTTTTGCTGATAAACGGTTTTACCAGTGCATCGATATATGTTCTCCGTGCAGAGATCATGTAAGATGCTTTATTCTTTTTTAATGGGCCCTGGATGGAAAAACGTGAAGCGA
This sequence comes from Bacteroidota bacterium, assembly GCA_013289065.1. GTDB lineage: Bacteria > Bacteroidota > Bacteroidia > Chitinophagales > Chitinophagaceae > Sediminibacterium. The sequence continues at coordinate 14,271 of JABDAP010000016.1, forward strand.
TCAAACCAATACCCGCATCGATCTGTGTTTTGTTTTGATTGCCTTCTTTCATCGCAATATCAACAACAGATGATAAACGGCCGCCGTATTGTGCAGGCATCCCTCCTTTTATCAGGGTAACATTTTTGATCGCATCAGAATTAAATACGGAAAAGAATCCAAAGAGATGGCCGGTATTATAGACCACTGCATCATCCAATAAGATTAAATTCTGATCGGGGCCGCCGCCGCGAACATAAAACCCTGCATTGCCTTCCCCCGCATTACGTACGCCGGGAAGCAACTGCAGTGTTTTCAAAATGTCCACTTCACCCAAAAAAGCGGGCAATGCTTTTGCTGTATTCACACTCAGCTCAAATTTTCCCATTTGTGCAGCTTTCACATTATTATCTCTTTTTTTTCCGGTCACAGTTACATTATCGATCACTGCTGCATTTGGAAGCAATAAAATATTCTGTTGAAGATTATTGGAAAGACCGACCGTGATCTCTTTGGATTGATACCCTACAAACGAACACAAAACCGTGTATGTTCCTTTTTTTAATGTGATGGAATAAAAACCATATTGATTACTTACGATCCCCTTTCCTTCCGAATGTATGTTGAGGTTGGCGCCGATAAGCGTTTCGCCGCTGAGAGAATCTTTAATATAGCCATTCAGTGTGAATTTATCCTGCGAGAGCAGGATACTCACCGGTAAAAAAGATATAGATAAAAGTAGCAGTTTCAGCATGGATCAATTAGTAATTAGCAGTTAGTAATCAGCAATAAAAAACAAGTAGTAAAACAATCAATAATTATTAATTACTAACTACTAATTACTAATTATCATCATTTCGGCCTGAAATCGATCGAATCTTTCACTTCTCCGCAGGTGATCATTTTTTTGGGGATGTATGGATTGCGTATCTGTGCTGTATTGCTTAACCAGTTTGCGCCCTGGTCGTTAAAAGCCATCGGGCAGTAATCATGGTAAATTACGGCCCTGTCGTATTGCACCGTGCGGATCAGGTCATACAATTGATCGCCCACCATTTGAAATTCTTTTCTTTTTTCTTCTAGCTGGTTCTCTCCCAATAATCCTTTTAATTCAGAAGAAATGCCCATAGTGTACGTTCGTGCGGTGGCGATAATGTTGCTGTCGGCTTTCAGCTCATCGAGTTGCAAACTATCAACGGAGGCCATCAGGCTTCTGGCAGATCTGGCGATCGCTGAATCTTTTTCTTCCACAAAATTATCTTTCAATGCATAATAATCGGTGAGAAGTTTGCCAAAAGACCGGTTGAAAGCGTCGGAATTAGCGCTTCGGCCCAGTGGCCCCTGGGGTATTTCTGCTGTTTTATCTTTTTTATCGCTGCTTCCGCAAGCGGCTAAAACCAAGACCAGCCCAAATAACACGTATATCCGCATAAAAAATATTTAGCCACAAATTTAACGCAAATTGAAATGGGAGCAGTTTGCATTTACCTTTGCGGCCTTAAATACTTGTTAAGAGATGTTGATAGGATTCCAGAATGTTACGTTTGAATTTGGCGCAAGAGTGATCGTTGAAGATGCTACCTGGCATATTCAGCCGGGCGACCGCATTGGGCTGATCGGTTATAACGGTACCGGTAAATCTACTTTATTAAAAGTGCTGGTGGGAGAATACACGCCATCAAAAGGAACGGTAGAGAAGGGTAAAGAAACCACTATAGGCTACCTGCATCAGGATCTGTTGAGTTTCGATACCAACGATAATATCACTGAAGTGGCATTAAGTGCTTTTGAAAGAGTACGCGAAGTAGAAAAAGAAATCGAGCTGTTAGGGCATGCGTTAGAAAAAGATTCAGAGAATGAAACGTTACTGATCCAATATACGGATGCATTGCATGAACTGGATGTATTGGATGGTTATAACATCCACCACAAAGCAGAAGAGGTTTTGCATGGGTTGGGATTCAGCAATGAAGACCTTATCCGCCCGTACAAAGAATTCAGCGGAGGATGGAGAATGCGTGTGCTGCTGGCTAAAATGATATTGCAGCAACCCGATGTATTACTGATGGATGAACCGACGAACCACTTAGACCTTCCATCTATCGAATGGCTGGAAAAGTATTTATTGCATTATAAAGGAAGTGTGGTGATCGTGAGCCATGATAAATTTTTCCTGAACCGGATGGTGAATAAAATTGTTGAGCTCTATCAACAGCAACTGCATATTTATACCGGCGACTATGAATTTTATGAGCAGGAAAAAATGATCCGGATCGATATGCAGCAGAAGGCATTTGAGAACCAGCAGGATTATATACGCCAGCAGGAAAGGTTTATTGAACGCTTTAAAGCCAAAGCCAGTAAGGCTGCACAGGCGCAAAGCGTACAGAAACGTTTGGATAAGATCGATAAGATCGAAGATGTAAAATTGGAGCGCCCCGACCTGCGTATCAATTTTCAACTGGATAAAGTGCCGGGAAAAGTATTGGTTGAACTGAAAGATGTAAGCAAAAGTTTTGGGCAGATAAAAATATTGGAACATGCGGTTGCAGAAATCGAACGTGGCGATAAAATTGCTTTGATCGGTGCGAACGGAAAAGGTAAATCTACTGTACTGCGGATGATTGCAGGAACAGAAACATTCAGCGGTGAAAGAGTATGGGGGCATAATGTTGAAGAAAGTTTTTATGCCCAGCATCAATTGGAAGCTCTCGGCCTCAATAATAATATACTGGAAGAATTACAATCCTGCGGGAGCAAAAAAACAGATGTTGAATTGCGTGCCCTCTTAGGCGCTTTTCTTTTCAGCGGTGATGATGTTGACAAAAAAGTAAAAGTATTAAGCGGTGGTGAAAAAGCACGCGTGGCATTGGCAAAAACAATTGTGAGCAAAGCCAACTTCCTCATTTTGGACGAACCTACGAATCACCTTGATATGCATTCTGTTGAATTACTTGCTGCCGCTTTGAATAAATATGAAGGCAGTATTGTATTTGTTAGTCACGACCGTTATTTTATTTCGAAAACGGCAAATAAAATCTGGGAGATCGTTGATCATACAATAAAAGAATTCAAAGGCACTTACCAGGAATGGGTTGACTGGAACGAGCGTATGGCAAAGATCGCAGCCGAAAAACAGAAACTGGGTGTACCTGATATTAAACAGGTTGATAAACCGGAAACAAAAAATGATATACCAAAAAAAACTGAACCGGTTGTTGCAGTAAATAATACCATCAACAAAGAATTACAGAAAGAGCTGCAGAAAGAACAACGCAGGTTAAGCAATCTTGAAATACAATTGAGTAAGGCAAAGGAAGAAGAAACAAGATTGGAAAACGCATTAGGCGATCCGGCTAATTATTCTGATAAAAATAAATTTGTAACAATAGAAGCGGGCTATAAAAAAATAAAAAGTGATCGTGAGGCTTTAGAAAAAGAGTATGAAATGGTATTTGAAAAAGTGATGGAACTGGAGGGGCGGGTTTAGGATTGAGATTGAGGCTGGAAGCCTTGTTATAGTAGTCACTCGGCAGAGCCGAGCGACTACTGCTGCTGCCGTTACTGCACAATTATATCAAACGTACACGTCTCGCCACCCAATGGATGCGGGCCGATGATCTCAGTAAGAAATGTGGTAGTGCCTTGTGCCAATGGCGTTCCGGTTCCGGTCATATAAATATATTGGTAGCCTGTTGTGGTAAATACACCTGTTCCATAGAACATCATTCCATTTAATGTTTGGGTAGAGATCGCATAACTTCCTGCATACGTAGCATAAATATGTATGGCAACTGTGTTGGCTGTAGTTAACGGCTGGCCCATAACTGCATTACCCATTACTTTATGCACCGCACAGGAATGATCATAATCCGATTCCAGTACATAAGTGCCCGGAACGCCCGGCGGCTGTACGCTTACGGGTATGGTACAACTTGAATTGCTGCCTGATAATTTGAATGTAAGGTTCTGCGCCACATCCGGTGAACCATTTCCCTGTAATGAAATTACATTGATACCCGTATCTGTAAAAACGCCCGATGCTGCGAAAGTGATGTTGTCAACCGTATCTGTTGTAAGTGTGTAACTGCCGGGCGATTTCACATCAACAAGTACGCGAACAGAATTGCTTGCATCCAATCCTTTTGCCGCAACGTATGAACCATTCAATATGGCGCTCATACAACTGTTTGGCGTGCCGGGCAAAGTATACGAAGCGATAAGCTGTGGCGGAGTAGTTCCGGTTCCGCCGGATGAAGTGGGTTGATTGCCCCCTTCATAACTATATTCTTTTGCACAGGTACTGCAAAGAAATAAGTATATCAACAATATAAAAGCGGGTTTGTTTTTTTTCATAAATAATCGAATAGTTATCCTTTCTACCCCCGCCCCTGAAGGGGAGTTTTGATTTCCTCTTCAGGGGCGGGGCAATAAAAAATATTTTTATCCCTCAGCCATCATCCCTTTTACAAAATCACTAACCAGGTAACTGATCATCTTACCTGTGCTGTTATTGGTTCTGCCATCGGCTAATTTTGTTGCGCCCTCACAGATATGTAAATAAGCCACTTTACTATCTGCTGCGGTAAAACTGATGTATTGCCTTGCATGGTTTACTGTAATGCCAACAGGGCTCGATGCACTGCTCAATGCATTTTCGATACAGTCAAGATCCAGTTCTACACCGCAAAGCGTATCGCCGGTAAATTCAGTGGCATGGCCAACCGCCTGTAAGAATGTTCGTTTTTCATGCAGGAAAATATCTTCATACGTAATGCAATCGATAAAAGGATTGTTTACCATATCCATCCATACATTCTGCGGTAAATAATTTTCGTGTAAACCCAGCACGCAATATTTTTCGAGGTAGCCATCTGCTTCAGCGTAACTGAAACCGTTGCCGCTATGCCGCCCTTCCATCGGCCTGAAATCGGCATGTGCATCGAGGTTAACTGCATTGATCTGCGCAAGCGGAATTACGCCGGCTTTATAAAACCCTTTCGCCGCTCCCTTGATACAGGGATAAGAATTATTATGCCCGCCGCCGATCACGATCGGTATCTTTTTATTTTGGGTGATGATATGAATGAGTTGCTCCACTTCATCATCTATTGCATTTACTGCATGACGGTAAGCAGCCAGTTTTTCATCAAACCCATGCGCATTTTCTTCGATCAGTTTTTCCATATCGGAAAAATCAAAATGGCCGAGTAATAAAATATTGCCGCCCTCAAAAAAATCATTGCTCTGGATATTGAGAAAAGATTGCAGGAATGAAAGCCACGCAGAATCTGTTCCGCCAATTCCCATATTCGCTTTTACACCAATGTCTTCGGGAATACCCACCAGCACAAAGGAAGCAGGCGAATGTTGTATGGACTCTTCGAGTTTGGAAGGATCGGCAATTACCTGTAACCGTTCGCCCAACTTTGTTTCAAAACGCCGGATACGTGTAAGCGACAATACATCATGCTTATTGTAAAACTTGAAATGGCTCATATGGCGCTGTTTAGCTGAAACATGGAAGATGGATGCAATCGGCCTTACAGGATAAATATACTAAATAAACGCGCCATTGATCATCACTTTTTCGATGAGGTTCGAACCAAAAGCATACGGCAGGTAAGCGATAGATGGAATGGGTTTGGTGAAAATAAGATTGGCCCTTTTACCAATAGTGATACTGCCCAGTTCCTGTTCCATTTCCATTGCATAAGCGCCATTCAGCGTAGCCGCATTAATGGCTTCTTCCGGCATCATTTTCATTTGTATGCAGCTCATGGAAACAACAAGGTTCATATTGCCGCTGGGACTTGAACCGGGATTAAGATCAGATGCAATGGCAATAGCACAACCCTGATCCAGCAAGGCCCTGGCGGGTTGAAAAGGCATCCGTAAAAAGAATGCAGCAGTTGGCAATAATGTGCCAATGGTATCGGATGAAGCAAGTGTTTTGATGGCATCATCATCCATTGTTTCCAGGTGGTCAACCGATATGGCGCCAAGTGCAACACCAACCTGTGTACCGCCGGATAAATTTAATTGATTGGCATGGATCTTTGGTTTTAACCCAACTGCCATTCCTGCGCGGCAAATGGTTTCTGTTTCTTCAGCACTGAAAAATCCATCCTCGCAAAACACATCTATATAATCAGCCAGTTTTTCTGATGCGATCTGCGGCAGCATTTCACGAATGATCATATCAATATAACCGGCATGGTCTTTTGTAAAATGTATGGGATAAGTGTGTGCACCAAGAAATGTTGCTTTAACAGGTATCGGCGATATTTCTTTTAAACGTTTGATCACGCGCAGCATTTTCAACTCCCCTTCCACATTCAAACCATAACCGCTTTTTATCTCAATGGCGCCTGTTCCCAGTTTTATTAATTCCTGTAAACGTTTCCATGCCTGTTCAAACAAAATATCTTCACTTGTATCATTCAGTTTTCGTGCAGAGTTTAAAATGCCGCCGCCTTTTGCAGCGATCTCTGCATAACTCAATCCTTTTATCTTATCAACAAACTCTTCTTCCCTGCTTGCTGCAAATACAAGATGTGTATGGCTGTCGCACCAGGTAGGTAATACAGATGATCCTTTAGCATCAAGTATTTCAGATGATGGATGATCGGTGTCGGATGAAAGGCCTTTCATTTGCCCGTATCCTGCTATCAACCCATTTTCAATCCTGATGAATGCATTTTCAATAACCGGAAGTTCCGCCATTTCTTTCCCGCGCAGCAGCGAATGTTTTTCGCGCACATTTATCAGCTGGCGGATGTTGGTGACCAATACATTCATAAAAGCAAATTAGACAGATTCTGATGAATGAACAATGTTAATCAGTAATTAGTAGTTAGTAATTAATAATTAAAACCCATGACTGAAAGTTCCTGGTTCGCGGATCAAAGCTATCTTCGGATCTTAAGATTTAATTACTAATTATTAATTCCTGATTAATTTGTTCTGCACACTAACCATTGCACGTTACCCCAAATGGCTCGGCTGGGCAGGTTTTTTGTCGATGGCGATATTCAGGCTGCCATTGGCATGGAATAAAGGGATCAGTTTCTGGAAACTCATGGGCACCGGTAAGAACGGAACATTTGATATTGTTCCTGATTGGCGGCAGTGGGCGGTTTTGATAGTTAAAAGTGAAGAGTTAATAGTTAAAAGTGATCCCACTATTAACTCTTCACTTTTAACTATTAACTTCTTGACCTCCTGGTTCAGATTCTTCCGTTGTGAAACATGGACACTCGAACTCGAACCCATCGAAGGACATGGTACATGGGATGGAAAGAAATGTTTTGGCGAATTGCCAAGGCAAACTGATCACGAAGGAATGATCGCAGTATTAACAAGGGCAACCATCCGCATCAGCAAACTCCGCAGTTTCTGGAAAAATGTAGACGGGGTTGCCGGCCAAATGGAAAAGGCCGATGGCTTTATCACTTCATTAGGCATTGGTGAAGTTCCTTTTATCAAACAGGCCACATTCAGTACCTGGGAAAGCAAAGAACACATGAAACAATTTGCTTACAATATGCGCGAACATGCAGAAGTGATCCGCAAAACCCGGCAGGAAAACTGGTATAGTGAAGATATGTTTGTACGTTTTAAAATACTCGGTTCATATGGCAGCCTGCATGGTAAAAACCTTTTGGAAAGAAAATTGTAATTTGCAGATAGTTCCATGAATCATTGTTCAACCATATCATTTATCACAGCACATTTTGCATGGATGTATCGCGGGCTGAACCCGATGCCCGACCATTAAGTAGCTGCTGCCCGCATTTGTTCATCACCGCATTCATTCTCTAAAGCCAATTATTATTTATGGATAATAAATTATCTGTAAGCTCCGAAATAGGAACCTTAAAACGTTTATTGGTGCATAGCCCCGACAGTGGTTTGGGAAAGGTAGTGCCATCTAAAGCGCAGGACTGGTTATTTGAAGACATTGTTCATCTCGATACGATCCGACGCGGTGAATATGATTATTATACCAAGATTCTGCTCTATTTTCTCGATCCCGAAAAAATAAAAGGAAAACTCGCTGCAATTGATGCACCCGAAGCCGGCCGTAATTTTTATAAACCAGACAGCAAAGAATTCTTTGCATCAGATAAAGTGATCGAGCTGGAATGGTTGCTGGCTGAGGTTCTGGCAAACAAGGATATTCATTCAAAACTGGTTGCATCAGTAAGTGCGATTGAAGGTTGTACCTATGAAGTGCAGAATGAGCTGCAGCGTTACACACCTGTTGAACTGGCAAAAACGTTTGTGTCGGGCACTTCTGTCAAACGGGAATTATTATTTGCACCTATTCCCAATTTTATATTCACCCGCGATCTCGGCATTACCATCAAAGATCATGTACTGTTGAACAAACCCGCTAAAAAAGCACGCACACGCGAGGCCCTGCTTACAAAATATATCTTCTTCCATCATCCTTTATTTTCAGCTTACCGGCATAATATTATTGAACTGGCAGATTCGAGCCATAGTTTTTTATTACCCAAAGAAGACGATGACCGCAAAGTAACCTTAGAAGGCGGCGACATCATGGTAGTAAGCGATGATCACCTGCTGGTGGGCGTTAGTGAACGGACTTCTTCCGAAGCCGCGGTCCGTATTACCAATATGATCTTTGAAAAGGGATTGATGAGTAAGGTCACTATCGTTAAGATACCGAAGAAAAGGGATTACATGCATATCGATACAGTATTTACACAGGTAAAAAAAGATGTGTGGGTAATGCTCGGCAATTTTTCCCGCAAAGCCGTGATGCGTGAAGATGAAGATGTGATCGAACGCATACTCGAAATAAAAAAAGAAGAGAAGATAAAAATTTTGCAGTTCCATAAAAGATCTCCCGCCAACCCTGTTGTATTTGAAAGCCTGGAAGATCTGCTCACCGACATAAGTAAAACAGATCTCGGTTGCAAAAACGAAGTAAAGTTTATTTACTCCGGTAATAACGAGTTCCCGTATAATGCCCGCGAACAATGGACGGATTCCTGCAACCTGCTCGCATTAAAAGAAGGGGTTGTACTGGGATATGACAGAAATGATAAAACAACAGAAGCATTTAAAAATGCAGGCTTCGCCATTATCCATGTAAAAGAATTGTTGCAGGAACTGGAGAATGGAACGGTGCAGGTTGATCATATATCAGACACACTGATCCTGATGCCATCAGCAGAATTATCGCGCGCACGCGGTGGTTTTCATTGCATGAGTATGCCGCTGTGCCGCGAATCTTTGAACAAATAATCAGTAATAAGCTAATTACCATTACCGCAACGCTTATAAATGCAACATACCTCATACATATTGATGATCAAACCCGTACAATTTGATTTCAATGCGGAAACCGCCGTGAACAATAGTTTTCAGGTAAGGTCTGCAGATAATGCCGTGCAAATAAAAGCGGTAAATGAGTTTGACGATTTTATTGATGCGCTCAGAAAAAATGATATCGATGTTACCGTGATCGAAGACACACCCGAACCACATACACCCGATTCTGTTTTTCCAAATAACTGGATCTCCTTTCACGATGATACTGTGGTACTCTACCCCATGTTTGCCGAAAACAGGCGGATGGAAAGAAAACAACATGTATTGGAAATTATGAAACAAAAATTCGATATCGATAAGACCATCGATCTCACACACTACGAAACGGAAAATATTTTTCTGGAAGGAACCGGCAGTATGGTTCTCGACAGGGAAAATAAAATTGCATACGCCTGTTTATCGCCACGCACAAACAGAATGGTTCTGCAGGCATTTTGCAATAAGATGAAATATACACCTATGGCCTTTACGGCAGTTGATGAAGATCATCGTCCCATTTATCACACGAATGTGATGATGTGCGTGGCGGATGCATTTGTGGTGATCTGTCTCAACAGTATTCCGGATACTTCAGAAAAAGAGAACGTGATCAATTCGATCACACAAACCAACAAGCAGGTCATTCCGATCAGTTTTGAGCAAATGAATCATTTCGCAGGAAATATGTTGCAGGTACATAACCGCGAAGGAAAAAAATTCCTTGTAATGTCTTCGCAGGCATACCATAGTTTAACCACACAACAGATCAAACTGATCGAACAGTTCAATTCAATCATTCATTCCGATATCACCACTATCGAAACAAATGGAGGTGGCAGTGCAAGATGTATGATGGCAGAGGTTTTTTTGCCGATAAAAAAATTATAAATGTTAACACTAACATCTGTTAGCACATTGCATAAAAAAAATCATTCACAGTCAATAGGCCATTGTTCATGCGCTATAGACTCTGCTTATCTTTTAAAAAAGATATACATCCATGTTGATATCGTCCTAACAAACGTTTGCAGAGCCGAACAACGAATCAACATAACTTGGCATTTACTTTCAAATGCTTATTTTTGGAACTTGTGTAGTTGATACACATTGATTAGCGATTGGATTGCCGTTAATATTTCATGTTTTAAAGAAGACTGCTAAATCACAATGTCTGCAAAAAAAGTAACGAAGATCGGTGTACTTACCTCAGGTGGCGATGCGCCGGGAATGAACGCCGCGATACGGGCCGTAGTACGAACAGGAATTTATCATGGATTGGAAATTTACGGCATTATGCGCGGTTACAGCGGCATGATCGAAGATGATATCTTTCAAATGAATTCCCGCTCTGTTGCCAACATCATTCAACGAGGCGGTACCATACTCAAAACTGCGCGCAGCAAAGAATTTTTTGAATACGAAGGCCGTAAAAAAGCATACGAGAACCTCAAAAGAAGAGGCATCGATTCTCTGGTCATTATCGGCGGCGACGGAAGCTTCCGAGGTGCACAGAAATTCAGTAATGAGTTTGATATTCCCTGTATCGGCCTTCCGGGCACGATCGATAAAGATATTGCCGGCAGCGATTTCACCATCGGCTTTGATACTGCCGTAAACACGGCCGTTGAAGCCATCGATAAGATCCGCGATACCGCCGATGCCCACGACCGTTTATTCATTGTTGAAGTGATGGGCCGCGATGCCGGATACATTGCATTACACAGCGGCATCGCAACCGGCGCAGAAAATATCCTGATCCCGGAAACAAAAACGGATATCGAAGAACTCATATCATCACTTACCGAAAAAGAAAAAAGAAAAAAACTTGTCAACCTCGTAGTTGTTGCCGAAGGCGATGAATTTGGCGGCGCCAATGAAATTGCGGCCATCATAAAACAAAGGCTGCCACAGGCTGATACGCGGGTTTGTATCCTCGGGCATATTCAACGCGGAGGCTCGCCTACCTGTCTCGACAGGCTCATCGCCAGCCGTATGGGTTACCACGCGGTGGAATGTTTATTAATGGGCAAATACAATGTAATGGTAGGCATACTAAACAATAAACTTCACTATACGCCGCTGGATAAAGCAGTAAAAGCAAAACAGAAAATATCAGACGACTGGTTCAAGATCGTAAAGATCCTTGCCAGTTAAGAAATCATTATTCGATAAGCAATCCTAATCAAACCTACAATGTCAAAAAACCTCGATAAGTACCTGCACAAGAACATGGATAAAGAAGCAGGTCTTGCCCATGTGAACCATCGCACCAAGATCGTTGCCACAGTGGGCCCGGCATGCGATACCTATGATAAACTGCTTGAACTGGTAAAAGCCGGCGTAAACGTTTTTCGTTTGAATTTTTCGCATGGCAGCCACGAAGACAAACTCAATATCATTGAACACATCCGTAATATCAATAAAACAGAACCCTATAATATCGCCATTCTCGGTGATCTGCAGGGGCCTAAACTGCGTGTGGGAGAAATTGAGAACAATGCACTGGAAGTAAAAACAGGCGACATTCTTACATTTACCAATGAAAAATGCATCGGCACACTTGAAAAGATCTACGTTTCCTATCCCAACCTTGCCGGCGATGTAACATTGGGCAATGTAATTATGATCGATGATGGAAAGATCGAAGTAAAAGTTTCTTCCATCGAAAAGAATGGCGACGTGAAAGTGATGGTAACATTGGGCGGGATCCTTTCTTCCAAAAAAGGGATCAATCTTCCCGATACAAAAATATCATTGCCTGCACTCACTGAAAAGGATCTGATCGACCTTGCCTTTATCATAGAGCAGCAATGCGATTGGGTGGCATTAAGTTTTGTAAGAAGTGTACAGGATATTGTTGGGCTGAGAAATTTGCTGAATGAGAAAAAAAGCAAGACCAAGATCATTGCCAAGATCGAAAAACCCGAAGCACTGGTGAACATACGCGATATCATTGTGGAAAGCGATGGGATCATGGTAGCGCGTGGAGACCTGGGTGTTGAATTGCCGGTTGAACAGATCCCGCTGATACAGAAAGAATTGATCCGTAAATGTATCCACCGCGCAAAACCTGTGATCGTTGCTACGCAGATGATGGAAAGCATGATCGACCGCGTAAAACCCAACCGCAGCGAGATCACCGATGTAGCCAATGCCGTACTCGAAGGTGCCGACGCAGTAATGCTTAGCGGGGAAACCGCAACCGGCCAGCATCCTGCATTAGTAGTAGAAACTATGCGCAAGATCATTGCAGAAGTGGAGAAAAAAGAATACCGATATAACCGCGCAGAAGACCTCAAACCACAACCTCACTCTCCGTCTTTTCAAAGTGATGCGGTTTGTTATAACGCCTGCAAAATATCAGATGATGTAGAAGCCAAAGCATTGATCGGTATGACGCAAAGCGGTTATACTGCTTTTATGCTGAGCAGTTATCGTCCATATTCCCCGCTGTATATTTTTACCAAAGAAAGAACGCTTGTGAATCAGTTGAGTTTAAGCTGGGGCGTACGCGCATTTTATTATGCCGAAGAAACCAGCCTGGATGGCATTATTCACGACCAGATAGAGATATTGAAAGAAAGAGGTTTTATTAACCCCGGCGATGTAGTGGTAAATACCGGCAGCACACCGGTAGATCTTCACCTGCCAACCAATATTATTAAACTTACAAAGGTTGAATAACGCAATGGTGAATAGTTAATATTTAAATAGATAACAAACAGCTTACCTATAAAAAAATCACGCACAATTTACATTGGCCATCTTAAGCATTTTAAAAAGATTCCTGTTTCAACGGGAATCTTTTTTTATTTTGAGACGATATTATTTAATCAACACTATTTATGAAACAGTGCCTGCTTATTCTCAGTTTATTTTTGACAGTTTTTATCAACGCCCAGGAAGTGAATATCATTCCCAAACCTTACCGTGTAGAAATGCAGGATGGTAATTTTACATTGAGCGCCGCTACACAACTCGTGCTGTCAGAAACCGGTATGGAAAGATCTGCGCAGTTTCTGAATGATTATCTTGATAAATTCTACGGCTTTCATTTGCAGGTGATACGCAATGGCGCTTTTCATAATAAAACAAACATCATTACGCTTGATTATGAAAAAATGGATAACCCGGTTCCGGGCGCATATCTCATTGACCTGACCAGAACAGGCATTTCAATCACAGGCGATAATTCACTCGGTAGTTTCTATGGTATTCAATCACTGATCCAGTTGTTGCCGCTGGAAAAAAAGAAGAGCCTGATACTCCCCTGTCTTACAATTGACGACCAGCCACGTTTCGCCTACCGCGGTATGCATCTCGATGTAGGCCGGCATTTTTTACCGGTTGAGTTTGTAAAACAATACATCGATTTTATCGCCATGTACAAAATGAATACGTTTCACTGGCATCTCACCGAAGATCAGGGCTGGCGGATCGAAATAAAAAAATACCCCAAACTCACACAAATTGGTGCGTACAGGAACGGAACCATTATCGGGCATCATCCCGGCACCGGCAATGACAATACAAAATATGGCGGTTTTTATACGCAGGAACAGATCAAAGACATTGTAAAATATGCTTCCGACCGTTTCATCACCATCATTCCTGAGATCGAATTGCCCGGCCACGCTTCGGCAGCCATCGCGGCTTATCCGCAATTAAGTTGTTTTCCGGAGGAATCAACAAAGCATTTACCCAAAGTTACCTGGAGTGGCGACAGTACCGGCAAACAGGTGCAGCAAAGCTGGGGCGTTTACCCTGATGTCTTTTGCCCGAGTGAATACACATTTAAATTTATCGAGAATGTAATGGATGAAGTGATACAACTCTTTCCCGGAAAATACATTCATATTGGCGGGGATGAATGCCCCAAAGACAATTGGAAACGCTCTGATTTCTGCCAGCAGCTCATCAAGGAAAAAGGTTTGAAAGATGAACATGGGCTGCAGAGTTACTTTATTCAGCGAGTTGAACAGTACCTGAACAGCAAAGGAAAACAGATCATTGGCTGGGACGAGATACTCGAAGGCGGCCTCGCACCAAATGCAACCGTAATGAGCTGGCGTGGGGAAAAAGGCGGTATCGATGCGGCTAAAGAAAAACACAATGTGATCATGACGCCGGGCGCCTGGATGTATTTTGATCATTCACAAACCAAAAATGAAGATTCAGTAACCATCGGCGGTTATACCACAGTGCAAAAAGTGTATAGTTATGAGCCTTTACCTGCTGAATTGTCTGCTGAAGAAGCAAAGTACGTATTGGGTGCGCAGGCAAATGTGTGGACAGAATATATGAGTAACCCCTCAAAAGTAGAATACATGATCTTTCCACGGATGAGTGCGCTGAGTGAAGTTTTATGGAGCCGTAAAGAATCAAGAAACTGGCCCGATTTTGAAAAAAGAATGCTCGCTGAGTTTAACCGGTATGATTGGTTGGGACTTACGTACAGCAAAGCAGTTTTCGATAAAGCAAATAATTAACTGGCATTAACCCGCATTATTTCTCTGTTATTTATGCCGATTAATGCTGTTTATTTCGATATTTTAACTCATTTCCTGCAAAGACTGTGTATTTTTGTAGAAAATGCAAACCTATGATGAATATGGTAGATTCTTTTGAAAAGATACCCGTAAAAATATTCCCATCTTCAGAAACCGGGTCGCATTTTGTAGCCGCTGAAATAGCCAAACTCATCCGGGATAAAACTGCAAATAAAGAAAAATGTGTGTTAGGCATGGCAACCGGTTCAACACCAATACACTTATATGCAGAATTAGTGCGTATGCATCGTGAAGAGGGATTAAGTTTTCAAAACGTTATCACTTTTAACCTTGATGAATATTACCCGATCGAGAAAGATGCTTTCCAGAGTTACTGGAGTTTTATGCACCGCCATCTTTTTGATCATATTGATATTGACCCGGCAAACATCCATCTTCCCAACGGCAACTGGCCAAAAGAAGAGATCAAAAAATACTGCGCCGAATACGAAACGCAACTGGAAGAAGCCGGTGGCATCGATCTCCAGGTACTTGGAATTGGTTTGAACGGGCATATTGGTTTTAATGAGCCCGGTTCAAGTATCTATTCCAAAACACGGCTCGTAAACCTCGATAATACTACACGCATCGCCAATACATACGAGTTCCACAATATTTCAAAAGTGCCGAGGTTAGCAGTTACGATGGGCATCAGTACGATCCTGAAAGCTAAAAGGATATTATTGATGGGCTGGGGGCAGAAATCAACCGTGATCGCAAAATCTGTTGAAGGAAATGTAACGGAACAGATACCTGCGAGCATTCTGCAGCAGCATAACGACTGCACGTTTGTGATAGATCAACCGGCAGCTGCTGAACTTACCCGCATCAAATCGCCATGGCTCACGGGCGAATGTACCTGGACACCGGAAATGGTTAAACGCGCCGTGATCTATATGGCTTTGAAACTAAACAAATCAGTACTAAGCCTCACAGCCGATGACTATCTCGAAAACGGCCTTTCCGATCTGTTGGTCGAGCGCGGAGATGCATATGAGATCAATTTGCAGGTCTACTATCTGCTCCGCGACAGCATAACAGGCTGGCCTGGCGGCAAACCAAATGCAGTGATACCGGCACACCCTGAAAGAAGCGCCCCGCATCCAAAAAGATGCCTCATCTTCTCCCCCCACCCTGATGATGATATTATAAGCATGGGCGGAACATTTATGCGTTTGCACGACCAGGGCCACGAAGTACATGTTGGCTACCAAACCAGCGGCAATATTGCCGTTACGGATGAATTCGTGACACGTTTTATCGATTTCGCTGTTGGGTTTGAAGAAATGTTCGGGATCGATAACCACAAGAGCCAGGAAATTCTCACTGCTGCGCGTCAATATATATCTGCGAAGCAGAAGAACCAGGCTGATACCAATGAGATCCGTTCTATTAAAGGATTGATCAGAAGATGCGAGGCAAAAGCAACCTGCCGTTATGTTGGGCTCACAGACGACCGGTGCCATTTTATGAACCTTCCGTTCTATGAAACCGGCGCCGTTGAAAAAAAACCGATGGGTGAAGAAGATGTATTGATCACCATGAAATTGTTAAAGGAGTTAAAACCGCACCAGGTCTATTGCGCGGGTGACTTGGCAGATCCGCACGGGACACATAAAATTTGCCTGGAAATTGTATTTGAAAGTTTAAGCCGGCTTAAAGAAGCGGGTGAACCATGGATCAAAGACTGCTGGGTATGGTTATACAAAGGCGCCTGGCAGGAATGGGACATATCAGAAATTGAAATGGCCATACCGATGAGTCCCGACCAGGTAATGAAAAAACGATTCGGCATTTTTATACACCAGTCGCAAAAAGACATGGTTCCTTTCCAGGGAACAGACAGCCGCGAATTCTGGCAGCGCGCAGAAGACAGGAATGCAAATACTGCAGATCTGTACGCAGCTTTAGGTATGACCAAATATGCAGCTGTTGAAGCATTTGTGAGATGGCATTATTAACATGTTTTACAATCTGAACCTGTTATTATTTCGAGATTTTTTTACCGTAGAGCCACAGAGAAACAACGGTTCAGCAGAGTATTGGAATAGTACAACACGTTGGTATTATTAATTTTCGAGTGCTTATTTTTGCCTGATGATGAATGATCGGGATAAAGTAAACCAGGCAATAGCAAAAGCCTGGAGAACAGCATGGACAGATAGGCGCTTCAGAATAAAAACTGTGATCGGCAGTATCTTTCTTTTTTGTGTGCTGGTATATCTTCCTGTATTCTTCGGCAGTATTGAGCAACGGCAAGGCGCCATATTGAACGACCGCTTACTGTATTACCTGCCTGCGGTAGATTTTTCCATACCTATGTTTATCATTATCTGGTCGATGACCTTGTTAATTTTATATCGGTGCGCGCAGGATCCTTCTTTATTTATTCTTTTTCTTTTTTCATTCATTCTCTTGTCGTTTTCGCGGATGATAACGATCCTGATTTTTCCACTCGAACCGCCCGTTTCATTGATACCGCTCAAAGACCCGCTGATCGGTATATTTTATGGCGGCACGGAAGTATTTATCAAAAAAGATCTTTTTTATTCGGGCCATACATCCGTACAGTTCCTGATATTTCTTTGTGTAAAAAAGAAAAATGATAAGATCATCAGTTTACTGGCAACTATTATTGTAGGGATACTGGTGTTGATACAGCACATCCATTTTACGATCGATGTAATTGCCGCGGCCGTGATCCCGTATTTTATATACCGTTTAGGAAAATGGCTGGCTGAATATTAGAATGCTTCCCCAAGCTGCAGGTAAAATCCACTGTTCTTTCCCTGGCCGATACCATAATCAACACGAAGGTTTAATTTTTCTTTTGTATCGAGCGCAAACCGGATACCGCCGCCATAAGAATATTTCAGGTCGTTAATGGCATAGTCGGCGAAGTTTCTTGTTACACTTCCGGTGCCTCCAAAAAGAACCGCACCAAACCGTTTATAAACAGGGAACCGATATTCCGCCTGTATGACCGATTGATCCTGGTCTTTGTATCTGCCATCATAATATCCACGCATCCTGTTGGCGCCGCCGAAAGATGCGAGGCTGCGCAAGGGCACATCTCCCCCATTGCTGAAAGTAAAGAATTGAAAAGCCAATACCTGTTTGTTAAATAGCGGTATATATTTTCTCAGGTCAACCACATAATTGGTATAGACATAATCTGATCCCAGGTACTTATCAAAATGATTAAATGAAAGCTGGCAGAACGCACCTTTTGAAGGGGCAAACGCATTGTTCCTTGTATCATAGGTGATACTCGACCCCAGGCCGGCCACATGATAATTGGTTCTTCCGGGAACATTCTCTTTATCAAACAACCCTCCTGCCTGGTATTGTATGTCCCACACTTTCTGCATTTCAAACAAGAGCCCGATAAATAAATGCGACGCTACTTTATGCAGCAGGTGGAGATAAATGTAGAACTGGTTGAATTTATATGATTCAACAGCGCTGTCAGGCGTATTTTTTCCAAGCCCCCAGAATTTGTCCGGATAAGAACTAAAAGAGACCTGTTCATTCAGAATAAATTTCTCGCGGTCGAAATACTGAGACCCGTTCAATGCTGTGATCAGCTGTTTTTTTGTGGAATACAATAATAACAGCTGCATGTTTGACGTTCTAGAAACCGTATCTTTAGATGAGAGACGGAATGTAGAAGAGCCGACCGTTCCAAAGGACCAGCCGGTTTCGATAGATTTTGCAATAACGGGGAAAACTAAAATATGTTTCCGTTTTAAACTATCGGATTGTGAATAACTAAGGGTGTTCAATGAGAAAACAACCAAAAACAAGCAAAAAAAGCGAAGGGGCATACCAACTTTTTTCATAATAAAAGGCGTAAATTAACCTCTTATACTTTAACCGGGTAAAAACTCTGTATAAATTGCTTAGATTTGCTCGCTTTTTATACGTTACAAGTTTACAATTTTGTAATAATTAATTAACATTACACTACTAATTAACGCAATAGAGTTAAGAATGAAAAAATGGGATAGTCATTTTCAGCTGGGAGATACTGTAACCGAGGAGCAATTGAAGTTTTTTGATAAGCACGGCGTTATAGTATTCAGGAATTTTATCAGCAAAGAAAAAGTGGCCGTCTATATCAATGAAATCAAACGCCTTGAAACACAGTGGCTCGAAGAACAGCGTGACAAGGTCAACGGGATTCCATTGAAATTTGGCAAAGACGAACACGGCAACAAAACTATACAACGGTTCTGTTTCAGTTCATTGTATAGCGATGAGTTGCATAAACTGCTGGAAGAACCCAGGCTTAAAGCCCTGATGGCTTTCCTGAGCCCGTATGAAGGAAGGATTGCAGAAAATGAAAAAGACGGGCTTGTGGTTAATAATTATATCAATACACCGAACAGCACTTTTACCCAAATGGGCTGGCACACCGATGCACCGCGGGATCTGTTTCTCGGGCAGAAGATCATGCCGATGCTGAACGTAGGTATTCATCTTGATGAATGCCCCTTTGAAAATGGCGGCCTCCGCGTATTGCCCGGCACACATAAGCAGAATGTTTTGAAACTGTTGTTTGGTAAAAAATATTTTATTGATAACAACGATGATGCACGCGAAGCCGGTTTTGATATGCATGCCGGTGATCTTTCTGTACATGATGGTCGTTTATGGCACAGGGTAAAACAATCGCCTAAATTTGGAGAAGAGAGCCGCAGGCGCGTTATGTATGTTCCGCTGGTTACCGGTAAGTACAAACCTAAAGATGAGAACAGCAAAACACCGTTCTATCACAGGTTTACTTCAAAAGTGCATCATTAAAATACATTCATCATATCATTAAACATATTCTGAAAAGGTCAACATCGTGTTGACCTTTTTCAATACAAAACCATTCTATGTTGTACGCACTTATTACCGGGGCCAGTAAAGGAATTGGTAAAGCTATTGCTGAAGAACTTGCCGCAAGAAATACCAACCTTTTACTGATCGCACGCAGCGAAGCTTTGCTGAAAGAATCAGCTGCCGCCCTTTCAAAAAAATATTCAGTCAAAACAGATTGGCTTGCGATAGACCTGGCTGATCCTTCCGCTTCTTCCAGGATCATTGCCTGGGCAAAAGAAAAGGGTTATGAAATAAATATCCTTGTAAATAATGCCGGTTACGGGTTGAGCGGTGCATTTGAAAAATATACGGCAGCCGAACATCGCGACATGATGCAGGTAAACATGCATGTGCCGGTAGAATTATCCAGCCTCTTGATACCGGAATTAAAGGAACATCCTGAAAGTTATATCCTGAATATTGTTAGCTCAGCAGCTTACCAGGCCGTTCCGGGTTTGATGGTCTATGCAGCCAGCAAATCATTTTTGCTGAGTTTCAGCCGGGGATTACAATATGAATTACGTAAAACAAATATTTCAGTAACAGCCGTAAGCCCGGGCGGAACCGATACGGGTTTTGCAGACCGTGCCAAAGTAGGTATCAAAGCGGTCAAAGCCGGTGAAAAATTAAATATGACACCAGAAGCTGTTGCAAAAATTGCAGTGGATGCTATGTTTGCCCGCAAAACAGAAACCATTACCGGTTTTGTAAATAAACTGGGTGCATTCTTTGTATGGTTGTTACCGAAAAAGCTGACGGAAAAAACTGCAGCAGGTATTTACGGGCTCGATTAATTTACAGAATCAACACGATTGGTTTTGCCGATTCTTGATAAGCCATTATATTTGCAGCCCCAAACGGGAATGGCTGCGTAGCTCAACTGAATAGAGTACCTCACTACGGATGAGGGGGTTTCAGGTTTGAATCCTGACGCGGTCACACTTACACTACAACTCGAAATCCTGTAAATCATTTGTTTACAGGATTTTTAGTTTCATCTCTTTTGTTTAAACACGTTTTTCGCAGGATTCCGCTTCACCATATTCACGGGCATTGAGTTGCATCAGGCAATCCCAGAACCGAACTTTCACCTGAGGTTAACCTTTGATTTTATGCTACCGGCAACTACCTTTGTATGATGATAAAGAAATTCATCGTTGCAACGGCATCCTTATTTTGTGTTTGCAATACCGTTTTCGCCTGGAGCCGCGAAGGGCATCAAATGGTTGTTGAAGTTGTTTCCCGGTTATTAAGCAACAACACGAAAGAAAAAAATTTAAGCACTGCTGCTACATCTTTACCTGTGCAACAAACCACACAACAAAAAACGGAACAAACATTCACCGCATTTGAAGCAAAGGATCATACCGGTGAAAAAATAACGGTATGCGATAAAGTATTCGGCACACGCTTCTTGGAAAACTCAAACGGCCAACTGACATTCTTAAATTTAGGTGCAGCATATCCAAACAGTCCATTCACCATAGTGATCTTCGGTAACGAACGCGCGAATTTTAAAGAGAAGCCCGAACTGTATTACAACAATAAAAAAGTTTGCGCAACCGGCCTCATCAAAGAATATAACGGCAAACCGGAAATGATCATTACAAAAGAAGACGAGATAAAAATTGCCAATTGATATACAATTGCTTCTGCAACTTGTGATAGTTGAAAACAGTTTTGGCTATGGTTTTGAGAACATTACCTGAAAAACCGCATTAACTTTTATTCGATGGCTTACATGATATAGCTGCAGTCAGAACTCACGCGGCTGATTTTTGATTATGCAATCTGTAAGAAACACGCCAACTTGGAGTACCAATTCAAAAAAAGATCAGCGTGACCGAAAAACAGCGGCAGGAAATACTGGAAGAGTGGCTTAGACTGCATAAAGGGATCATCTTCAAAATCGTACGGGCATATACCATCTCAGATCACGACGATCTTTTCCAGGAGATCATGGTTCAGGTATGGCGTTCCATTCCTTCATTCCGCAAGGAATGCGCTGTTTCCACGTGGTTATACCGCATTGCACTTAACACAGCTATCAGGTGGGTCAAAAAAGAAAAAAAACATTCGGATACCCGGTCGCTCGATCAGGTTCAACATCTACTACAGGAAGATACGCTGACAAATGAGGAAAGGCTGAACTGGTTGTACACGGAAATACACAAGCTCGATAAAATTGACCGCTCCCTTGTTTTGCTGCTGCTCGAAGGTTTCAGTTATAAAGAGATGTCCGCAATACTGGGCATCGGTGAATCGAATGTGGGCGTAAAGATCAATCGCATAAAAAAACAACTGATTGCAAAATCTAAAAAATTTGATACCGATGGAATTTGATGAAATGAAAAAAGTATGGGATGCACAAAACAACCAGCCTGTTTATAACATCGATGAAAAAGCATTGCTTGACCGCATTCAATCCAAGATGGATATTGTACTTCGGGCTACCAGTATCAGCGAGTGGTGTTTGATCCTCATTAATCTTATTGTAGGTATCGTATTGCTCAACCGCGATCCTTTCAGATCGGGCAATATATTTCTGTCCATAGAAGCAGGCTGGATGTTTTTGGTTGTTGTGTATCTGGCGATCAACCGAAGCCGTAGAATAAAAGCCAGCCGCCAGTTCGATCGTTCCGTTCGCGGTGATCTGGATCATTCCATTTCACTTCTCGATTACCAGATGCGTATTTCTCAAATCGTTAGCTGGAATTTACTTCCCCTTGGATTGATAATGATTGGCGCAGGCTGGGAATCCGGAAAATTATGGAAGGTGAGCCTGGTAATATTGATTTCATTTTCATTAGCCCTTTACGTTACCAGGGCAGGGTATCGCTCGAACAAAAAAAGAAAGCGCATACTTCTGGAACTAAAAGAAAAATTGGATGCAGATATCTAAAAAATATAATCAAAAAACAAGGCGGATTTATTGATTGGCCGGAGAGTGTCCGTACAATTGATCGAGGTAGTATGCGCATATGGTATCCCGGATATTTACCAAAAGCCATATGCGGAGTAATCAAATAAAACCGTACTCGGTTTTGTATGAAAACAGCGTTTTTCATCCTTATCAAAAATCCTTGCTCGAAATAAGAATAAAATATACTTTTAATTGGAATATAAAACGGCATAAAGAAAAATCTCATGAAGCTAACACGCCGCAAGTTCTTACAAAGCTTCTTCATTGTCTCCACGATAATAACAAAGAAAGGTTGGGCAACCAAGTCCCGCAAGCCGGCAACTGAGCGCCGCGACCTCTTTCCACAGGGTGTGGCATCGGGCGACCCCACTCCTAACAGCGTAATCTTATGGACGAGGCGCCCACCGATAAAGGGCAGTTCTACCAGTAAACTGGCCGTTGAAATTGCAACAACCCCCGAATTCACTAAAATCCTGGCAAGTGGTACTGCGAATGTTAGTGCTGATTCTGATTGGACATGCCGTTTCCTGGCTGGAGACCTCAAACCCAATCGCGAGTATTGGTATCGTTTTATTGATGACAATGGTTTCGCAAGCCGGATTGGCCGCACCATAACGGCAACCAGCAACGATTCAGATACACCCGTTCGTTTTACCTTTGTATGTTGCCAATGCCCTAACGAAGGTGCCTTGAATGCTTACCGAAAGATGATCTTCGAGGATGAAGCACGCCCGGAGGATCAGCGACTAAATTTTGTATTGCACCTGGGGGATTTTATTTATGAAGTTACCTGGTATGCCGAAGATAATCCAAATGGAAACCGCGGCCGACGCATCAGAGATCTGTACAAGTTTCCGCAAGGCCGAAAGGTTAGCAATTTTCATCTGCCGGTTACCCTGGAGGATTATCGTACCCTCTACCGTGCATATCTCGAAGATCCCGATTTGCAGGATGCCCGTGCGCGTTGGCCTTTTGTATGTGTTTGGGATAATCACGAATTTGCCTGGGCAGGGTACCAAAGCCAGTATGTGGCAGGGGGTGGTTACAGCGCTCCCGCACAAAACCAGAAAATCTCTGCCAACCAGGCCTGGTGGGAATTCATCCCTGCGCATGTAACACAACCCGGTAACCCCAGGCTCGAACATTTCAAGGCTCCGGTGGTTGTGGATACACCTCTGGGAGAACTCAATGAAGACGGGCTTTCAGAAGAACCCAATAACCTGATGGCGATCAACAGTTTGAAGATCCAGCGTGTGCAGCGTTGGGGTAAGAACGTTGATTTACTGCTCACCGACCATTGGTCATTCCGCTCTCCTGATATGTCTACTGATGATTTTGATGCTCCCGGATATCCCAGGGTCTCCCCGCAAATACCTTTTGAAATTATGAATTATGGCCGCCATTATAATGGTAATAAACCGCCGGATACCATTCGTTTCAATGGCAAGGATCTTCCCAATCCGACAAAAAATGTTCATGCCCAGACTTACCTGGGCCGGGATCAAAAACGTTGGTTCATGGAACAGCTTGGGGCTTCTACTGCAATCTGGAAGATCTGGGGACATTCCTTTGGCACTATGGAAGTGAGAAGCGATTATCAAAACCTGCCTGGCGAACTGGGTAGTGATTGGCCCAAAGATGCCGGGTATGCAGTAATAGACAACCGGTTCCTTCGGGATAAAGACGAGATATTTGATTTTATACGCGATCGGAAGATCACCGGTTTTTGTGTTGTTGGAGGTGACCGCCATGCGTTTCATGCCGGGTTAGCCTCCAAAGCGCTGCCACCGAAACCATATGAGCCGTTGGGTGTGGAATTTATTACCGGTTCCATATCGCAGCAGACCCTTTTCGAAGTGATGGAAGTAACCATGGCCAAAAACCATCCGAAGCGTGTGCTGCACCTGATTGATAAGGCCGATGGCACGGTGATCCCCTCCATGAATGTTACTCCTATGCATGGGGTACTTTCGGCTCTGAAGTTAAAGGAGACCGGAGATATGGAGCAAGCCCGTACTGTACGCAATGCGGATGTTGCGCCGCATTTGTCATTTCTCGATTTCGGCGGGCACGGCTATGGTTTAGTGACCGCTACTTCCGATCAGCTTTCGGCCGAGTTCGTGTGTATACCGCGGCCGCTTGAACGCAGCGAACGTCCGGATGGCGGTTCTTTGGCCTACCGTGTTGTGCATCGAACACGCTTATGGAAGGCGGGCGAGACACCTAAGCTTGAGCAGGAAATCCTTGAAGGCAATCCGCAGTATTCCATCTGAGTTATTATTTTCATACAAGTCCCCCTGCCCTTCTTCACAATAAATTGTATCACCTGTTAAATCTTTTCCAGGTATTCAACCATTTTCTTTCTGTGTTTTTCGTCCGGTAATTCACCTTCACCTGCTGCCATATTAGCAACAGCATGTAAAGGTTGTCTTGTAGCAGGTATCACACAGGTAACACCCGCATGTGAAATAATATACTTTAAAAAAAACTCGCTCCATGTCTTAATGCCAATTTCACTTGCCCAATCCGGCAACGATCTATTTTTCACGATCGAAAATAGGTTCCCCTCGCCAAAAGGCCTGTTGATAATCGTTGCCACACCCATGTCTTTGCACGCGGGTAACAAACGCTTCTCCGCATTGCATGATAAAACCGAATAATTAAATTGTACGAAATCAAATTTTTTCATTCCAAGCACCCGTTCGAGTTCCTGATGAAATGAATCTGTATAATGAGTGATGCCGATATATTTTATTCTCCCCTCTTCTTTCCATTTGCGTAAGGTTTGAAAATGTATTTTCCAGTCAAGTAAGTTATGGATCTGCATGAGATCTATTTTTTTCCGGCGCATGAGCGACATTGAAGTTTCCATTTGCCTGATCCCATCTTCCTTTCCTGTGATCCATACTTTGGTAGCATAAAAAAAATCATCCCTTGCCTGCATACCGGAAGTAATATCACCGATTACTTTTTCTGCCCGTCCATACATGGGCGAGCTATCGATCAGCCTTCCGCCACAAGTGTGCATAGTTTGCAATACTTCTTTCAGAACTGGGTACGCAGATGTCCCGCCCACATCAAAGGTCGACCAGGTACCTAAGCCTATAACAGGAATAGTATTACCTGAAGCTGGAATGATCCGTTCAATCATCCTCTCGTCTATTTAAGTACTTCACCCAAAAAGAAGAGGGTGTGCTGCCATGCCCTTTTTGCCATCACTTCATTGTAATCCGCAGATTTGGGATCAGTGAAAGTGTGTTTGCTGTATGCATAGGTGATCACCTGCCAGTCTGCTTTGCCCGCGTTCATTTCTTTCACCAGGCTGTTCATCACAGCTGGCGTAACGCTTGCATCTTCTGCGGGGTTTTCAATCAGGATCTTTACCGGAAGCGCCACATCGGTACGGGTGCTGTCTTTTGCCAGCCCACCATGAATAGAGATCACTCCTTTCACCGGAAAATTGGCACGCGCTGTTTCCAGGGCGCCGGTTCCGCCAAAACAATAACCGATCACAGCAATTTTATTTATGTCGGCACCTGCTTTTTTTAATTCCTCCAGCGCCAGTTCGATCCTTTTCTGGTAAAGCGTATAATTGTTACGAAACTGTCCCGCTATTTTTCCGGCAGCGTTATTGTCTGCAGGAATGTTCCCTTCGCCATAGATATCTGCAA
>JABDAP010000017.1 GCA_013289065.1 Bacteroidota bacterium
ATTTGTTACTGCCGGTACGTTAAGTTCCGATCTCGCAACCATCTCCAATATTACTGCAAGCGGAGAGATCGATGCATTTACAGTTACAGCAACAACTATGGTTGCGGTAACCTATGCCAACCCATCGGATGCACGACTCAAAAAGAATATCACCAGCCTGCCGTCGTCTTCGTTATCACAGATCCTGGCTTTGCGGCCGGTTTCCTATAACTGGATCAATCCTTCGATGGGAACCCGCAGGCAGATCGGATTTATCGCGCAGGAGATGCGAACTGTTTTTCCTGAATTTGTTTTCGAAGATAAAAATGGCGGACTCTCCATGAATTATACTGCCATGGTATCTCCTATTGTAAAAGCCATACAGGAACAACAGAAAGAGATCGACCTGCTCAAAAAACAAAATGCCGAACTGCAAAAGAAATATGATTCGCTCGAGAAACTCGTTAAAGAACTGATCAACAAAAAATAATAACTGCACCATTGGTGAGAAAATGTTTTCTTACATATCAAAGAATTTGTGTCGCATCAGCTTTTGTTGTGCAGGGTTTGTGTTTGCTTTTACCAAACAACGCAAATGCCCGTTCTGTTACGGATACATTTGGTTTATATATCGCACCCAATGCGGCTGTGTATATGAACAACAATGCCCAGGCCGGCGTTTTTTCCAATGTGATCAACAGCGGGATATTGGGGTCTGTTCAAAATTCCATGCTCAATATGATGGGCGATATCTGGCGCAACACCGGCACCGCATCGTATCCGGATGAATGGGGTATCAATAACAACAGTTCTTTTACCGGTGTTGGCGGCGCTTTTCGTTTTGCAAGTACCACATCGCAGCAATATTTGTCCGGAGCATATGCGCCATCAACCAATCCTAAATTATCTTTTCCGAATCTTATCGTTGCAAACACGCGCGGGCTTTTTTTATACCAGGATGATGCGCAGATCCGCGGTACATTATTATTTGAGAATGGTTTATTCTGGCTCAATGGAAATAATCTTTTTATCGGCAGCACAAACCCCGGCGCAATAGATGGCTATTCTGATACAAAATTTGTTGCAACCGGCAACGCCGCAAAAGGCGGATTTCTTTACCGTGCAAAAGTAATCGGCGCCTCGGGCAATGTGATCTTTCCTGTTGGCCCTCAAACGGGTAGTTATGCGCCGATATCTATCATGTTCAATACCGCTGTTGCACAGGATCTGCATGTGCGTGTATTTGATAATGTATATACCGGCGCTTTTATCGGAACAACCGGAAACCCCGCAAGTGTTCAGCAAACATGGAATATTGGCCAGGAAGATACTGCCAGTGTGCCATCGATCATTGCGATACAACATATGTTTACAAGAGAAGGCCCCTCCTTTGCTGCACATCGCGGCAACAGTTATATTTCTATGTACAATTTTAACCTCCAGACCTGGGATACACTCGGCCCGTCGGGTGTAACATCGCCCGGTACTATCACAACAGGTACAAAACTTGCCGGCACTTATATCAATGCACGTGTGCTCAATAGTTCTCTCGGCCTAAGCACCTATCTCACCAAGCATGCAGACGTAAGAACCGATTCCGTTACACTCGCCAAAGCAGCTATTGCACCTACGCGCCAGCCTGACGGGACATATCTTGTTACATTTCTTTTTCTCGTAGACAACAGGGGCATCATTCCCGCCAATTCATTACAGGTTCTCGATACGCTTGATAATGTATTCAAATCGCCCGCCACATTTTCTGTGAGCTCCGTTACTGCTACCGGCAACCTGATCGCCAACAATGCATTTGATGGTACAACCGATATGGGCCTTTTGCAACCGGGCAGTACGCTTGCAGCGCATAAGACAGATACGATCACACTGATCATGAATGTGAACAGTAACAGAACAGATGCGTTTTATTATAACAGTGCAAGCCTCACAGGATCATTAACTACCTACAATGGCCAATACCTGATCAATAACAGGTCGGTGAATGGATTAACGCCGCCATTGCCTGGTGCAGCACCGGTTCCAACGCCGTTTACATTGAGCCCTTCAAAATACCAGCTGCCGCAAGGGTTCTCTCCAAACGGCGATGGCGTGAACGACAGGCTCATCATCGGCGGCCTCGGAAATGATATCGCTTCTATTACGGTCTTTAACAAATATGGTATCATGGTTTATAAGAACCTGAATTATCATAACGACTGGGATGGAACATCAAATCTCGGTGGGCCATTATCAAATCAAAGAGTGGAAGACGGAACATATTTCTATAAGATCACCATTACCGATGCCATAACCGGCAAGCAGGAAAATTTTTACGGATTCATATCAATATGGAAATAAACTTTTACAAAAAAATACAACCTTATTTCCGTTACATGTTCATCATGCTGATCGGTATGTGCATGGTGAAAACTTCCTGTGCACAGGAAGACCCCTCCAACAGTTTGTATTTATTTAACCTGCTTAATATTAATCCCGCGTATGCAGGAAGCAGGGGCACACTCAGTATTACCACTGGTTTTCATAAACAGTGGGTGGGTGTTCCGGGTTCGCCGCGTACGAGTACTTTTTCAATGGATGCGCCGATAAACGAACATCATTTAGGATTAGGGCTGCAGTTGTATGATAACAGGATCGGCCTCGAACACACGAGTGGCATCAACGGAAGTTTTTCAACGATGCTCAATTTTGCAGATGATGAATTTTTATCGCTTGGGTTGCAGGGAGGGATCTTGAATTATCGCATAGACCGTACATCAGTAGCGCTTCCCTTCCAGGATGATCCCGCATTTCAATACAATACAAATGTGATGATCCCCACAGCCGGTGCAGGCGCTTATTATCAGCGCCCGAAATTTTATGCAAGCCTTTCGGCGCCTTCTTTATTAGTGAGTACGGTTAATTTAAACAAGATCGTTTCGGTTAACAGCCCTTCGTTAAAAAATCTGCAGGTAATATTAACAACAGGTATCGGCGCGCAGCTTTCGGATGATATCGAACTCAAGCCATCTGTTTATCTCCGCTGGATGAATGGAAAAGTTTTTGATGTGCATGTAAACTCGAGCATCTGGTATAAAGATCTGATCAGCCTTGGTTTTTCTTATCGATACAACGATGCCATTCTCGGCATCTTTGAATTGAAAATAAA
This sequence comes from Bacteroidota bacterium, assembly GCA_013289065.1. Taxonomy (GTDB): domain Bacteria; phylum Bacteroidota; class Bacteroidia; order Chitinophagales; family Chitinophagaceae; genus Sediminibacterium. Next base: position 3,140 of record JABDAP010000017.1, read on the forward strand.
CAACAAGCTCAGCTTCGGTTATTCGTATGCAAGCAGTATCGGCGACAGGGGCATCTTCAGCCAGGGCACACATGAAGCCATCATCCGTTTTGATTTCGGGCCGTCTGATAATTAATTTTTTCCTTTGTGCCTCTTCGTGCGCAGAGTTGTTATCATCAACAATAAAAAGGTGCAAAGAAAAATCTCTGCACCTTTTATTATCTTATATGAACAAAAAAACTTACACTTTATAATATTGCTCCCAACCTTTTCTCGGCGGCATACCAACCAGCATATCATTCATCATTTTATCGTTGGTTATTTTTTTCGTGTTCCTGTCGAAAGAAATGGTTGCATTTAATTTTTGCGCCATCACACCCAAACAAAATACCTGGCTCAACGGCCCGGCAATCGCAAACGGAGAACGTGTTTGTTCTTCACCCTTGCATGATTTTAAAAAGTTGGCATAATGATCAGAAGTGCTTTTCGGAACTTCGGGAAGTTTGGATGCCATCTCTTTTGCTTTTTCTTCCGGAATGATGGAAAGCGTTGCACCATGCGAGCCCCCTTTGAACGTAAGGTCTTTTCCGTAAATAATTTTTCCGGGATTTAATTTAGCCGGTTTCAGTTCACCATTACTTGGCGGCGGAATGTTTGGATCGAGCCCCATTACACCATACCCAGCCGGTATTGGCGGAACATTGTTTACACCATCATACCAGGTAATATCGCATGCAGGCATATTGCCTCGCGCAGGAAAACGGAAAAGGATCGTGGATGACTGCGGATAGAAAAATGAATTGTGCCCTTCAGCCTTCAGCATCTTCACTTCATAAGGAAGCCCGAGATCAAGAAACTGGTGCGCGGTATCGATCAGGTGTGCGCCCCAATCGCCAAGTGCGCCCATTCCAAAATCGTACCAGCAGCGCCATTGGCCATTTATATAATCATGGTTATAATCGTGTATCGGGTCAACTACGCCGTGCCAGGTGTTCCAATCCAGCGAAGCGGGTATGGGTTCAGCAGCAGGATACTTATTGATATTGCTATCCCAGCCATGCCAACGGCGTGCAGAGTTCATGTGAGCGGTGATAGCGGTAACATCTTTGATGATGCCGGCATCTTTCCATGCTTTGAACTGAAAATAGTTTGCTTCCGAATGCCCCTGGTTACCCATTTGTGTAACGAGCTTATCGTATTTTCTGGCGGCTTTCATCATCAGCTCCACTTCGTTGAAAGTGCGCGCCATTGGTTTTTCAACATATACATGTTTGCCGAGCCCCATGGCCATCATTACAACAGCAAAATGCGAATGATCGGGAATGCCCACGGTAACAGCTTCTATCTGGTTACCCATTTTATCGAACATCGTCCTGAAATCCTGGAAACGCGGAACATCTGGGAACATTTTTAATACTTCCTGTGTTTGCGGGGCGCCCATATCCACATCGCAGAATGCAACAAAATTTGCGAGGCCTGTTTTGGCGAAAGATTTTACATCCGACCCACCCTGGTTGCCAATGCCTACACAGGCGAGGTTTACTTTTTCACCGGCTTTTTTATACGGTGCGCCCCAGGGGCCGGCGGCTTTGGTAATAATTGAAGGAAAAGCAGATGCCGCAGAAATGGCGGCAGCATTCTTTAAAAATGACCGGCGTGTTTTTTCAGATGGTTTCATAGATGACAGTTAATAATTGAGCAATCGATTGGGGTACTAATTTAATTGAAATAGTAAACGAACTATAGAAACGCGATTATATTAAGTACGAAAACGATGGCGAACCCGTCGGTTCTTTCAGGTAACAAAACAAAGATGAAAAATATCGCGGTCAAAAAGCGGCTGTGTTTGTATTATACAAAACTATATTGTTTCTCATCTAATAATTTATTTCTGCGGGCAAGATACCGGTTAAAGCCAGGTGTCATTATATCAATTGGAAGGTAATTGTTTATTGTAAAGTCTCTTAAATATTTCTCATGACCCTGTTCAATGCTTTTTTTAAATTTTAATCGACCTTGAGGTGTTATATACAGAACATTTATATCAAATAATTTATGATGGTTGTTACAAAGCCACAATCCATTATCCCCGTCAATTGCATTTGCGATCTTTGTGTCAAGAGAAATATTGTTTGTCCTTTTTATGCTAGCCACAGGCCAAACATGCGCACCCTGAATTAATTGAGGAATTTCACAATCACATAAGGAACATTTTTTTTCACCAAGCTTTTCTAATAGATTATATAGATATGTAGGCGACCGAAGGCTATCGCTATTTTCAAATTCCGCTTTTTCGAATGATAAGTCTGATGTAATGACATTAATACCGAGCGATTTAATTACATCCCGTGCGTCCCTTGGAAGTTTTTTTAAATTTCCTTCCTGAATTTCATATAATTCCATTGAATAAGGAGTTATTTCATAGATCGCAAGGCTCAATAAAGTTGTCTCGTATTTGTTTGCTCCATACGTTTTGCCAAAGATTTGTAATGTGCCATTTTCATCAATCGTAACATAGGATGAGGCATTTCCTTTGTTTCTGCCTCTGTTCAAATCTCTCTGAGCTATAATGTCTGATACAGCATTAAAAGGTTTTGTAACAAAAGTCAAATAGCCTGTTTCGTTTAAAAAAATAGTGCCTGCCGTTTTCATTAACCGATACATAAAGATGAAATAGTCTGTCTCGATATTGCCGTTGGGCGCTAAAAAATAGAAGTATATACTCTTGTTGGGATTATTGTCCTGATAATATTTAACTAAAGCACTTGGAAAACTTTGAAAGAATGAATTTCTGCTTCCAATTTCAAATTCAGAAAATGAAATATAATTTATAGCACCATTGTATTCTAACGTTGCTAAACGTCCGATGTTATAACCCGTATTATCAAATGTCACTGTGAAGGCGCGTTTACCCGTTATGCGATAACAAACATCGCCCAAGATGTCGCGCGTGAGGATGTCTTCGTATTGTTCAGACCTCTTCTGGAATTTGTTTTTTATGGTAAAGTGTGGTTTTGACATTGTCGCTATAATTTGTGATTAAAATTTCTTTACGATTGTTCCCAAGTACAGGATCAACCTCAATAATATTATATCCTCCTTTTTTTATCCATTCTTTAAACTGGCCATTGACTTTTCCTTTATGCTCCAAGACGTAAGAAATCATGAAAGATTTATTCTCGTCGTTAAGTTTATCGACAAAGTCAAAAAATTTCTTTTCAGTTTCGGAATTCCATCCCTGAAACCCTCTTTTACCATCATTATATGATCCATTTGTTAACATATACGGCGGGTCAAGATAGGTAAACGTTTTTTTGCCTAACTCGTAGTAGGTCTCATGATAATCTTTACTTTCAAAAAAAATATTTTTTTCTTTTATTACTCTAGAGAAACTAATCATTTTTTCAAGCACCTTGTCATTGAACCAACGCATCCCAACTGGATTGTTAAAGTCATGATTTCCATTAAATCTGATTTGCTGATTATAGCCATAAAGTATTACTGCGTATAAAAGTTTAGGGTCTCTTTTTTCAAATGACAAAGAATTGTAATAATTTCTAACCTTTATATAGCTTTGAGAATCTTCGGGTATCAACCCAAATTTTTTTATAACTCTTTTGAGATAAAGTATGTATTGGTAAGTGTCGGTTATCTTGAACGACGCAACCAGATTGGAGACAAAATGATTAATATCATTGTACACTACTCGGTTCGCCTCTATATTTATTCCCACATTGAATCCTCCTCCAAATGCGTCAACAAATGAGTTGAATTCGTTAGATACATTCTGTTTTATGAAAAGGGCCATTTTGGCTTTGCTCCCTATGTAATTGAGCGGTGATTCATAAACAAGTTCCTCTTCACTTTTCCGTTCTACATAGAATAAATATTCAAAGTGATCGTTTTTCTCTTTTGATTTAAAGTTTGTATATTTTCTGTACGTCAGTTTTTTACAAACAAATGTTTCAGTTTTGCCATAGCGTTTGAGACAAGCCTCAATAAAGCTTTTGGACATGAAACCATCTTTGCTGTAACTAAACACAATATGTTTGGCCTTTGTCTTTGCCAATATTTTGTCCAATAAGATGTGGGATTTATAATCTTTTGACCAATCTGATCTCATCGGAGTAGTGCTGCGGGATCCCGTTATTTTACTGACACTTGGGTTGTCGTAAAGAACTAATGTCTCTAATAAATGATACTGGGTCCCATATTGATTTTGTGTATATGGAGGGTCAATGTATAATATGTCGCAACTGATTTCTGAAACGATATCTTCTAACTTCGAATTGATGAACTCGGCTTCATTGTGTAAGGAACTATTAAAGTTAACTTTTTTGAATTCGATAGGTTTGGTCGCCCTTGAATCCCAATGCTTCAAAAAAGCACCATAAACACCAGCGGTGTTTGATACCACGGAGACGGACTCAATAAGACTTGCCATTAGAAAAGAGTATTCATTTTCATTAATGAGTACATCATCTTTCCAGCTTTCGATTGTTGTTCTGAAATAGTCAATACGTCCTGCATTTTCAATGGAAAAATACATTCGCTTCGAACCACCTGGCGAATAGGTTTTATAAAAAAAACCTTTAACGATTTTCTTGTTAGAATTGAAATATTTAAACGGGTCAAATCCCAGATTTTCAAAAAAGCAGTTATTGGCACATACTCTACCTCTGGTGTAAATCACACACCATCTCAGCATGTCATTTGCTACAATATTGAAGGACTCTTTTAATGCGTCTGATATAGCACCGGTTCCGCAAAATGCATCAAATAGAGTTAATCCGCTGTTTGTCAGACCTTTTTCTTCAAGCAGGTCTCTTATTTCTGATGTTATTAGTTCTTTATTACCTATAAATCTCATGTATTTCCCATATGGCTATTAAAGTACCAAATTTAATTGATGTTATTAGTCTACAAGTACTCTTATAAACATAGTTCTAAGATTTTTTCAACAGGAAATTCTTCAGCATTTGATTTTAGCAATCAGCCTATATAAAAGAAAAAGCACTGGTCAATTATGTACCCATCTCGTCATTTACAGCGGTGGCACAGCAATTTCAACAGATTGTCTGAATCCCTTTAGTTAATTTAAAAAAAACAAACATGAAAAGAATACTCGTTGCCCTGCTGTTTTTAAGCAGCACCAGTTTTGCACAGAACCACGAACCCCCTGCCAGCGTGCGCCATTCATTTGAAAGAGACCATGCCAACCCGCAGGGTACGCAGTGGTCGAAAACCAACAGTAGCTGGCATGCCAATTACCGCGATAAAGACAACCACGACGTTCATGCCTATTACGACAGCCGCGGCAACCGCATTGCCACCCACCGCGAAATAGAAAGAACCGAAGTTCCGCATAGTGTGGATATGCGGGTAAGAGACCGTTTTCATACAGGTGATAATTATCACGTTACAAGGATCGAGCGGCCCAATGCACAACCGTTGTTCCAGGTAAGCCTGCAACTCGGAAGCGGAAGCCGTACGGTGTATATGGATGCACAGGGCAGGGAAAAACAGTACCATGCTCCCCGGTAGAATCGTTGATTAATATTTTTTTCACGCAAAGGCGCGAAGGGGCAAAGACGCAAAGTACATACTGCGCCTTTGTTTTCCTTTGCGCCTTTGCGTAGAAATTTTTACGGCACCATGCACGCATATTGTTTCCTATAAAAGATTAGTTTTAAGATCGATATTTCTTATCCTTTAATCTTTTGTATGCCCGCACCAAAGAATTTTTTCAACCAACACTCACGCCGTAATTTTTTACGCCAAAGTTCATTTGCGTCTTTAGGATTATTTATGGCAGGAAGATCTTTTGCCGCCAATGCAATGAATTTGTTCCAGCATAAACCCGATTCATTGATACATGGCGTACAGATCGGCGCCATTACTTATTCGTTCAGGAGCCTGCCCGGTAACCCTGATCAGGTTCTGCAGTATTGTATCGACAGCAATATCAGCGCCATTGAATTAATGGGCGATGCGGTTGAAGATTATGCCGGCAAACCGGTTAACACAGTTAAACTTCCACCCAGAGTAAACGGGCAGCGTGTTGAATTAACAGCAGAACAAAAAGCCCAGGTAAAAGAATACCAGCAACAGGTTGCCGCATGGAGAGAACATATATCGATGGATAAATTTATCGAACTACGCAAAAAATATAATGACGCAGGCGTAACCATTTATGCATTCAAACCAAATGCATTGGGTATAGATAATACCGATGGTGAAATAGCCTATGCATTAAATGCAGCCAAAGCATTAGGCGCAACATCGGTTACGGTTGAACTGCCAACAGATGCCGCACAAACTAAACGCCTCGGCGACCTGGGAGAAAAGCATAAAATATTTATCGGCTACCACGCACATTTACAGGCAACCGATACCGCATGGGATATTACATTGGCACAATCAAAATACAATTCCATGAACCTCGATTGCGGGCATTATATTGCTGCAGGAGAAAACAATACCAAAGAAACTTTACTTGCTTTAATTGAAAGCAAACACGATCGCATTACCAGCATGCACATCAAGGACCGAAAGAACAAAACAAATGGCGGAAAAAATATGCCATGGGGTGAAGGGGATACGCCGTTAAAAGAAATCCTTACACTGCTGAGAGATAAAAAATATAAGATCCCTGCAACGATAGAACTGGAATATGATATACCGCCAGGTTCTGACGCTGTGAAGGAAACGGGGAAGTGCCTGGATTATGCGAGAGTGATCTTATCCTGATTGTTTTTTTTGAAACCAACGACTTGTTAACAATTCCTTTGTTTACTTTTTTGTGTTGACACAAAAAATGCCGGGCCGATCCTTTCTTTATTTCCGCATATTAGTTCTCAGGTATGAGGAACCGGAAAGCGTTTAACCCTTTTTTCTAAAAAATGCATCAGTTTATGATGTACCGGGCTGAATAACATAACAAAAATGCCCGACAACAAAGAAGATACCAGCACATCCGATAAGTGTAATTCATGAGACAGCCAATGTAAAAAATAATGCTCCGTTGTGTTGTAAACAATAACAATCAAAATAAAAATGATGCTGTCTGTTATTGTCCGCGTAATAATAAGCCCGGTATTAAATGTATCGAAGAAAAACAAACTCATTATCAATGATACTATCATTACCATAGTTTGCAGGAACACCCCAACATTGTCTAAAGATTGCGATATTCCTCCATTGAAATATGTGATCGTTTGGGCAATAAAGACGATAAAAATATCGACCATTATGCCCCAGAACAACCATAATATTTTATTCATTTCTGAAACAGACGAAGTTCTGTAGTTAACAAAAAGGCATAGAAATCCAATGATCAGTATTATAAAATTAGTTGGAATTAAAACCCCCGTAAATACAGACACAATAATACCGGCAAGAATAAACAAGAAAAACAGGAACCAGGTATAGCCTTTAATTGCCCACCTAAGAAGCCTTTTCAGTATTTTATTCTTCTTAAATACTGTTTCAATATCATGATTGGTAAGTTGTTTGGGGAAACTTTGGAAAGCTTTCAAAAAAACGGTTCCGGCTAAAGCATTGCTGATAAATATGGCTATAAACAGGATCCGGGAATCATGAAAGCGCAGCATATGGCTTATCGCAATATTTTGTGAGAACAAAGACAAAAACAACCCAACTAATAAACTTCCTTTTTGCGACCCTGTTTTAACTGAAATGATCAGCGAAAAAAATGCCATTAAAACACTGAACAAAACGGTAACCTTCGCTACAAAGTTTTCCCAACCGGAAGTAAGCCATTCATTACCTGAAAAGTAAAAAAAGTAGCATAGCCACAATAAAAAGGCAACAGCAAAAGAAATAAAATTCAGGGCCTTCAGTTGTTTTAATTGCAGATATTTCATTGAACGCAGGTTATTGGTAAGCTTTCTAAAGAATGGGGCCGTTTCAAATATTTTTCAACCTTAGCTTATGCAGGTTGATCCCCAACTCCCTAAAGATAATATTTACAATAGTGATCCATAAACAAAATACTATAACATTCTTCCTGTCGAACGACAGCTCAAATTCTTCATGTTTTTTTTCTGCATTTGTTCTGTTGCATTTATCCATCCATTCATTTTGTTCCAATAGATCTTTTCGGTTTGTGTTTTTAAAAGCGCGCAAACACCTGAAAGTGCGCAATTCAATATATAACCTGTTTTATAAATGATCAATGATTCGTTGGTTTTTTGACAGGCGGTTTACCTGTATTGTTCCTGATTATTCTTTACATTTATCAATACCTTGTACGCCTGTATTTATCAAACAAAGGTTCTACATAATTGAAACAGCATGAATAAAATTATACGGATCAGCCTGATTTTATTTCTTATTCTTTTTACGGGTAATCATTCTTTTTCACAAACCAGTTCCGTAAAACATTACGGTTATGCTGCTGCAGGCAAATTAAAAATTTACTATTGCGACCAGGGACATGGGCCGGTTGTTTTTTTTCTGCATGCCGGGTTTCTCGATATGCATCAATGGGACCGGGAAGCTACTCCGCTTATAAAAGATCATCGCGTAATCACCATTGACCTGCCCGGGCATGGACAATCTACCGGCATCGATACTGTTATAAAAATTGCCGAAGTAATAAACCATGTTATGAATTATTTGCAGGTTGGCCGCGCATCTTTCGTAGGAATGTCTTTGGGCGCCGCATGCGTAGTTGATTTCGCGATCGCGCATCCGGAAAAAACTGTAAAGTTGGTATTATGTTCCCCGGGCCTTAGCGGGTGGCAGGATGTAATGCGCCTCGACACATTAAGCAAACAGTTATTCATGCGCTCAGACACATACGGCGACACGCATGATCCTCAACTCATTTCTGAAAATTTTGTACACCTGTGGCTCGATGGCCCTTTCAGAAAAACAGCTACTGCTGATTCCGCCGCACGTAACTATGTATTTAAAACGGCTTTCGAAAAAGTCAGCAACAATAAGGGTTCGGGCCCGGTGTTCGATAAAAAGAAAGCCGCTAAACGCATCAGGCTGATTCAAAAACCAACGTTGATCCTTTATGGCAATCTTGACATTCCTTTTATTGTTCAGGAGTCGCAATACATACATAAAAATATCAAAGGTTCTCAACTGCAGGTAATTAACGGCACTGCACATTTGTTCAATTTTGAAAAACCCGACGTATTCGAAAAGTATTTACGATCGTGGTTGAAATAACCGTACGAAAGCTATCGATGCATCACATAATTAAAAAACCCTCACGCTTTGCGTGAAGGTTTATGTGACGGTATTTTTTTTAATCGTGTTCTAGTCTTTAGGCTCCCACAATTGAATTTTATTTCCTTCATTGTCTAAAATATGAACAAACTTTCCATAATCATATGTTTCAATTTTGTCTACAATGGTTACGTTTTCTTTTTTTAATTCTTCCACCAACGCTTCTAAATTCTCTACGCGGTAATTGATCATAAAGTCTTTTGTTGAAGGCTCAAAATATTTTGTATTTTCTGCAAAAGGGTTCCACTGGGTAAGCCCTTTTTTTGTACTGTCGTCGATCTCGCGCCATTCAAAGCTTGTTCCATAGGGGCCCGTATCAAGCCCGAGATGTGTTTTATACCATTCGTTAACTGCTTTCGGGTCTTTGCATTTGAAAAAGATCCCTCCTATCCCTGTTACTTTTTTCATTTTTGTATTTTTTTTGTTAGAGATGATTGTCTTAAAAGAGAAGCCTAATAAAAACGATGCAGCAATTAGTGTTATCGTAAATGATATTCTTTTCATGCCTGTAAAATTAATTTTAAAAGATTACACTTCTTTTATTTTATCATTAATATTTGAGCTGCCTGATTATTTTTCGAGAATGTTTTTTAAAGTCGACAAGCTGGTATCCATATCTTTCGCTACATGTTTTTTCATCATTGGTATCAGTATATTCAGTGGATATTTCAATGTACCGGCATTGCTCCAGGATACTTTGGTCTGATCATCGGATAAAGAGTCTGTTTCCATGATGATCGTTGCAGAAACTTTCATGGGTTTTACAAAACGTATTTCCATGTCAATTCTTTTTCCTTCAATGATGTTCCTGATCTCCTTTTCTCCTTCGCCGGCATCTTTATTTCCACTCCAGGCATAAAAACCCAGCGGCCTGCGTGGGTTTTTGTTTTAATTGGTCTGTGCGGGGCGAAAACAAAACAGCATAATTCCACCAATGGTTTCCCGGGCTATACCTGGCCCTGTGAAGGCGGCCCCGGAGGGGAGGAAGATGGCGCTGCTGTTTTTGCCGGCACTTTCAATGCTGTTCCCATCTTTGAGATCCTACGCATTAAATCCGATATGGTTTTGTGCATCAGCTCCCTGTGCGCCATTAACATAAAATGCTCATTGTCTCCCTCTGCCGGAATCATATCCGGGGTTGCCCTCTCTGCCCTTGCCTCCGGGGTATTTCTGCGCACTTTATCCGACTCCAGCTGGCGCTCAGTCATATCAGAACAAAATTTTATGAAAAATTGCTCCATCTCCTTTAAGTACGTTCTGGCTTCCATAGCCCCGCCGGCTTCGATCGCCCTTTCTACTTTGCTGGTTAATACGCCAAACCCTTGTTGGATCATTCTTTGATAAGAGGGGTTCTGGCCGGTATGCATGATATGATGATCATGCAATCCGCCAAAAGGTATCAGTTTGCGGTTTCTTCTCTCCATTCCCTTGCGGAGGCGGGGGTTTTGCAGATGTTTTCTGTAAATTTTATACAATGGTACCGCATGGCCCGCATATTCATGTATCAGTGCATTTAATATCGCGCCTGCGGTATTCATTGCCTCAACTCTTCCCATAATGTCTCCTGCAAAAAAGTTAACAAGGATCCTGATCACACCATAGGTAGGTTCATTGGTGCTTGTGTGGATTTCTCTCCGACTGGTGGATGCGCCCGCCGCTCCGCCATGCCCACGCTCATTTTCTTCCGCTATCTCCTCACCATCCATGGGCACATAAACAATATGTACTGCTATATTCGATCCCGGCGTAGTTGCTGCCAGGTATAAAAGGTACTCTGGCGATTCTTTGCTCATACCCATGAGCGTTGTGTTAAACATCTCCTGGGCCGTATACGCAATAAAGTGGTCTTTGCCATTTGTTAGGTCAGTAAGGTCAGCGGGAATGCCGCCGCCCGGTTTTTTGTTTAATTCAAACTTCTCTCTTTCATGATGCGCTTCGGCCACACGGCTTTTTTTTGCCGCTTCGCGTTCCTCCCTCTCCTTTATCTGTGTTTCCGTTTGCGGCCTGGCGGATAACGCGAGAAATACTGAAATGTTAGAGATAACAGACGGATCATCTGCGCGCGGCAGCATAGGGCGTCGAAGAGGGGCCAACGGTGCTTTCTTTACAGAAATCGGTGTGGCCGCGCTGGTAGAATGTAATATAGTACCGGCTCCGCCAGATAATCCTGAAATAACAGGAGCAAGCGTGATCGGCGCGGTTATCGGGGTCGATGAGGCCCGGCTTTCAGCATCGGGTGGTTCCTGCAGCAGCCCCGCCTGTGTTATCAATGCCTGGGAAGGCGTTGCAGGACTTGGCGCGGAAGACGATGACAACGAAACATGGGCCGGCGAAGATGAAGGCAAAGAACGATCTCTGTATTCCCTGATCAGTTCCAGAACGGATTTCCGGTTGCGCGGAACTGGCGCCTGCAAAGAACCAGTGGCGGAAGATGATGGAGAAAAGCCGTTACCGCCACCAGCTTGCAATTTCCCAGGAATTATCTGAGCGGGAATTGGCCACGAAGCAGCGAACCTTCTGGCAAACCTGGAGGCTCTGACAGGCAAGCCGGAAGAAGCAGCGCCCCGGCCATGGAATAATTCCTGGAACCTTTTGGTATGTGCGCCGGACAGCGGAGGCCGTACATGCCCTCCGCCCGAACCAGATGACAATGAAAGGCCGCCTCCGGATTGCTGCTCCAAAGGATGTATCTGAGCGGGAATTGGCCACAAAGCAGCGAACCTTCTGGCAGGCCTGGAGGCTCTGACAGGTAAGCCGGAAGAAGCAGTGCCTCGGTCATGGAACAATTCCTGAAAACGGCTGGTATGCCTGCGGGCCAGCGGGGGCCGTACATGTCTTTCATCTAAACCAGGCCTCGAAACAGATACAATCGGGGCGTCACCGGATCCCGAAGAAACGGAGCCGCCCGTTGGCGGGTGACGATGCGCGTGAGTATCCGTTGCAGAACCTGGCCTGGCCCTCTCCTGAAAGCTTAATGGAACAGGGCCCGTGATTGTTCTGTTCGAAGTGGGCGAAGGAGCAGGGCCATGCGTCGGCAGATCGCTGGAAATTCTGTGTAATGGTGGTGGTAAGAACGGGCTTGGGGTCGATGACAGTGAAGACATAGTTGGGGCAGGCAAAAAAGATGGATCAGTAACAGAACTATCCGTCTGTGGTTCCGGCTGCCGCTCCGGTTCTTCCTCGGGTTCAGCATCAGCATCTCCGTGCGTAAGATCCCGCAAGTTGGTGCACAGAGTAGAAAGTTGTGCATCATGTAGTATTACCTGTTCACCATTCGGCAGCATGAACCTGTGCTGGGCGCCTATCCCCGCGCCACCGATGTCATTAAGATAGATCAGTGCTGTTGGTGTACCATTAATATCTGCATAGAACGTTTGGCGTTGATCTGACACACGTAATCCTGCTGGGTTCTTTCTTACTCTTTGTACAATTTCTGTGGGCAACACCTGGCCTCGCTTAAGGGTTGCGGGCCTGTTATCGGAAAGATAAACAGGTTTGCTACCCGTTATCTCCGTGCTGCCTGCGGCAACATTATTGCCCGTTTGCTTTGACTTTTTAGGTTGCTCAAACATACATTGAGTAATGAAGATCTTACGCGGAGCATACAGGGGGGCCATTCCAATATATCGAATTTTCCGATGATTTGATATTATTTCTACCTGCATCCGGCACAAAAGCTGAATTAAATGACATGAAAAAGCCCCGGACAATCCGCTGGTTGCGGGCCGGGGCTTTAAGTTGTGGTGTGGGCCGGGATCGAACCGGCGACACAAGGATTTTCAGTCCTTTGCTCTACCGACTGAGCTACCGCACCGTGGAGAGTTAAAAGTTAAGAGTTAGAAGACTGGAGTACAGATTTCATACCCCAATCCCTTTCGGGGCAGCAAAAATAGGGGAATGACGGGGATTTTGGAATTTTGGAATTGGGAAATTTTGGAATTATATCAAATTCCAAAATTTGCCAATCTCCCAATTCTAAAATCCTCTTAGAACTCACAATTATTCGGCGTTCTCGCAAACGCGATCACATCCCTGATATTCGTCATGCCCGTTACAAACAAAACCATTCTTTCAAAACCCAATCCAAAACCGGCATGTGGCACGGTTCCGAAACGGCGGGTATCAAGATACCAGCTTAGTTCTTCAGCGGGAATATGCATTTCTTTCATGCGCTGTTCCAGTTTATCCAACCGCTCTTCTCTTTGTGAGCCGCCAACAATTTCGCCGATGCCCGGCGCCAATATATCCATCGCGGCAACGGTTTTACCATCATCATTCTGGCGCATATAAAACGCTTTGATCTCTTTTGGATAATTGGTAAGGATCACCGGTTTTTTAAAATGTTTTTCCACCAGGTATCTTTCATGCTCGCTCTGCAGGTCAACACCCCAGCCTTCAACCGGATACTGGAATTTTTTCTTTTTATTGTGGTTGCTCTCTTTCAATATTTCAATCGCCTCGGTGTATGTGAGGCGTTGAAAATCGTTGTTCAAAACAAATTCCAGTTTTTCTATCAACCCCAATTCACTGCGTTTATCCTGTGGCAATTGTTTTTCTTCTTCTGCCAAACGCTGCGCTAAAAATTCAAGGTCATCGCGGTTGTTATCCATCACATACTGAATAAGATATTTGATGAACGCTTCTGCGAGGTTCATATTATCTTCCAGGTCGTTGAAGGCCACTTCGGGTTCTATCATCCAGAACTCAGCCAGGTGGCGGGTTGTATTCGAATTCTCTGCGCGGAATGTAGGGCCGAATGTATAAATATCACTAAACGCCATTGCACCCAGTTCTCCCTCCAGCTGCCCGCTAACAGTAAGATTGGTACTCTTGCCAAAAAAATCTTCTTTAAAATTTATGCTGCCATCTTCGTTCGTTGGCGCATTGTTCACGGGAAGAGTTGTTACACGAAACATTTCACCCGCGCCTTCTGCATCACTGGCTGTGATTACAGGCGTATGCAGGTAAACAAAACCTTTTTGATGAAAGAACTGATGCACGGCAAATGCCAATGAATGACGAACGCGAAACACCGATCCAAATGTATTGGTACGAAAACGCAGGTGCGCTTTCTCGCGCAAAAATTCAAGGCTGTGTTTTTTGGGTTGCAATGGATATTTCTCCGCATCGCTATCACCCAATATTTCTATGGTTGCTGCTTTTACTTCAAGCGTTTGTCCCTTGCCTACTGATGCAACTACTTCGCCAACTACTTTTACCGATGCGCCTGTTGTGATCCTTTTCAGCAACACATCATCAAACTGCCCAAGCGTTGCCACTACCTGAAGATTATTATTGGTACTGCCATCGTTCAAAGCAATAAACTGGTTGTTGCGGAATGTGCGCACCCAACCCATTACAGTTACCTGTTCTCCTGCCGCACCTGTTGCGAGGAGTTGTTTGATCTTCGTTCTCTTGTTGAACATAATTAATTATCGGATTACGGATTAGCGAATTAACGGATTAGTTTATTAAGGATTACGGATTATCAATCCGCTATTTCGCCAATCCGTGAATTTATGGGCAGCAAAGATAACCAAACAAGCATCCTCATTATCTTTTAACAGCATATCGTGCCCGATTTTCACTAAAAAATTCTTGTTTTCAGAAAAACTGCCTTAACATTGCAGTGGAAACCAAACCAGTTCGGTCTTCACTTAGCTCTCGACACAACCGGTTTACTCTGCTTTCCGCTCAAAACAATACAAACCCCAATCTATCTGAGTTCCGATTTCTTTAGACTGGATTTTTAACCTTTGACAATTTGAATTTCCCCCATTAACAGACCTATTTTTATGTACGACATTTTGCAATTAAATGACATGCTGCTGCCTGAGTTGCTGGATATTGCTGAGCAACTGAATATTACCGGCGCCAAAAAACTTGACAAGCAGGGATTGATCTACAAGATCCTCGATAGCCAGGCAGTACAGGCAAGCGAAACAAAAGACGACCCCAAGAAAAAATCTGCGCGCCCGCGCAAACCCGTTACAGTTAAAACCACCAACGGAACCGAAGAAGCTGAAGTGATGCAGGAAGCCCCCGTTGCTGAAAAAGCCGCTCCTAAAAAAGGGCCGGTTCGCAAACAAAGAGCTGAAACTACCCGCGAAGAACAATCGCAGCAGGAAACAGAAGCCGGACAGCCAACAGGATCACAGGAGGCTTCCGCAGATAATAACGAAGAAACACATCAGCCGGGAGAAAATGGTTCTGCACAGGATCCCGGTGCACCGCAACACCAGTACCCGCGGCCGCAGCAACGCAAAGAGCCCGCTTTCAATATTGAATTTGAAGGTGTGATACTTGGCGAAGGCGTTTTGGAAATGATGCCGGACGGATATGGTTTTTTACGCTCATCAGATTATAACTATTTATCATCACCCGATGATGTATATGTATCTCCTTCCCAAATAAAACTATTCGGATTAAAAACCGGCGATACAGTTCATGGAGCAGTTCGCCCGCCGAAAGAAGGTGAAAAATATTTTGCTTTGTTAAAGGTCGACAGCATCAACGGCAAACGCCCCGATGAAGTTCGCGACCGCGTTCCATTTGATTATCTCACACCATTATTTCCTTTTGAGAAATTAAATCTCTTTACTACTTCCAATAATTACAGCACCCGTATCATGGACATCTTCACGCCTATCGGTAAAGGCCAGCGTGGATTGATCGTTGCACAACCGAAAGTGGGTAAAACAATGTTGCTGAAAGAAGTGGCCAATGCCATTGCAGCAAACCATCCTGAATGTTATCTGATGGTAGTGCTGATAGATGAGCGCCCGGAAGAAGTTACCGATATGGAACGCAGCGTTCGTGCAGAAGTGATCGCTTCTACATTTGATGAGCCTGCAGAAAAACACGTAAAGGTTTCCACCATCGCTTTACAAAAAGCAAAACGTTTGGTTGAGTGCGGACATGATGTGGTAATTCTTTTAGATTCTATTACACGTCTTGCACGTGCACACAATACGGTTGCGCCGGCATCAGGAAAAGTTTTATCCGGCGGTGTG
The DNA here is from genome assembly GCA_013289065.1 of Bacteroidota bacterium. Lineage (GTDB taxonomy): Bacteria > Bacteroidota > Bacteroidia > Chitinophagales > Chitinophagaceae > Sediminibacterium. Next base: position 19,396 of record JABDAP010000017.1, read on the forward strand.
GAAGCAAACGCGATGCAGAAACCAAAACAATTTTTTGGCGCCGCACGTAAAATTGAACACGGCGGGTCATTAACCATCCTGGCAACTGCATTGATCGAAACAGGAAGTAAAATGGATGAAGTGATCTTTGAAGAATTCAAAGGAACGGGTAACATGGAACTGCTGCTCGACCGCAGGCTCGCCAACAAACGCATCTTCCCGGCTATCGATCTTACCGGCTCATCAACACGCCGTGATGATCTGTTATTGGACAAAGAAGTGCTGCAGCGCATGAATATCCTGCGCCTCTTTATCAATGATATGAATACGGAAGAATCAATGAATGAATTACTGAAACGCATGCGCGGGACAAAAGACAATGAAGAATTCTTAATGTCGATGAACCGTTAAGCGATGATTTTTATATGATTAAAAAAGAAGAGCTGCGAAATTTCGCAGCTCTTCTTTTTTTGTAATTATGTTATAAGTTTTATTTCAAAAGATTTGTATTGAATAGCTTGAGGATCCTTTTGTACTCATCCGTCCAGCTGCTCGGTTCAACAAATCCGTGATCTTCTACAGGATACGGTGCGATCTCCCAATTATCTTTTCCTAGCTCAATTAACTTCTGCGTCAGCCTTACAGCATCCTGGAAATTCACGTTCACATCAACCATTCCATGACAGATCAGCAAATGATTTTTTAATCCGGCGGCAAAATTTATCGGCGATGATTTTGCATAAGCGATACTATCATTGTATGGTTCATTCAGAATATTGGCGGTGTATCCATGATTGTAATGTGCCCAGTCAGTAACGGGCCGTAATGCAGCGCCCGCTTTAAATACATCCGGTGTGGTGAACAAGGCCATCAATGTCATAAAGCCGCCATAACTGCCGCCGTAAATGCCGATCCTTCCTGCATCAATTCCATATTTATCAACTAAGAATTTTGCTGCGTCGACATTATCATCCAGATCCTTTCCACCCATCCAGCGATAGATGCCTGTTCGCCAGTCGCGGCCATAGCCACTGCTTGCGCGGTAATCGATATCGATAACGGTATAACCAAGATCGGCCAATAAATTATTGAACATGGTTTCCCTGAAATAAGAGCTCCACCAGTAATGTACATTCTGTAAATAACCGGCGCCATGAACAAAAATTACAGCGGCACCATTTTTTTTTCCGCTGGCGGGATCAAAAACTCTCCCATAGATCTGCGCACCATCGCGTGCTGGAATGGTGATCACTTTAGTATCTCTCCATGCATAGGCTTTGAACTCATCGGTCATTGCTTTGTTGGTTACCTGCACAGGTTTTTTCCCAGGCATATTTTCCTGTACAAAAAGCTCCCATGGTTTGGTGGTATAAGAGTAACGGTATGCGATCCATTTTTCATCCGGCGACATGGTTACTTCATAACCGCCATCCATATTGGTGATCTTTTCTTTTTTTGTTCCATCGGTTTTAATGCGGTACCAGTTTTGTTTGCCGGGATGTTCTTCATTTGTAAGCAGATAAAAATTTTGTTTGTTGCGGCTAAGCTCTGCCTGTTGCACTTCATATTTTCCTTCGGTGATCGCTTTTTTGGTATTGGTTGCGATATCATAACTATATAAGTGCGAGTAGCCGGTTACTTCACTTTGAAAATAAAAAACATTATCATTTATCCAGCCGATCCTGCTGCCTCTTCCGCCACCAACACCGGGGCCATCGATCCATGCTTCGTCGCGCTGGCGGTCAACCGGTATCAGTTTTCCCGTTGCTGCTTCAAGACGCATGATCCACCTGTCTTTATTATCCTGTGAGCGGATATCGAGAACAGCTTCTGTTCCTGCATCATTCCAATAAGGCCCGTTAAACACAACACTGCGGGCGGTTAACCTGCGGCCGGAAAATTTTTTAGGATAATCTTTTACATAATCCGGAACATCTGTAATGCCGGGAATAGAATCCGTTGATACGGCGATCACCGTGTCTTTCATTCTGTCGTAAACATAAAAATCATATTTCCCCAATGGTGCGCCCACTTTTGTACGGCCGGGAATATCTGTTGTAAAACCACTCTCCGTTACGTAATCAGGAACCGCAGTATTTTTTGAAGACGTTGGTGCCTGGTATAAGCGATACGTAATAAATCTTCCATCAGGACTGATCTGTAAACCTTGCAATGTTTTGTCGCCAATGCCGATCGTTTTTAGTGTATCTGTTTCTTTGTTTGCTTTTAGAAACGCGGAGCGCTGATCTCTTTTATCTTTTCTTTCTTTCAATACCTGGAACAGTTGCAATTGCTCCTGTTGAAGCCATTGCTCCTGCGAGCCTGCTCCAACAGCTGATGCATTTCCTCCACCACCGCCGCCACCCCGTTGCCCACCTCCACCGCCGCCTCTTTGACCACCACCGCCACCAAATGCAGGCGCAGCAGCCGTTTCAGCAGTTCTTGAAATATTGGTGAGTTGTAAAGTGATCCCGGTTTTTGTATTCCATGCATACAGATTTTGATTGCGTGTGTACGCGATCCATTCATCTTTTAAAATAAATTTCGGCGCAGATTCAATTTCTTCTGTTTGTGTGATGCGCGTTGTTTTTCCTGCTTTGATATCAACCCAATAAAGATCGCCGCGATATACATATACCATTTGCGTGTTACTATTATTATACACGGCATTATTGATCGCGTTCATTTTTTGTGCTTCAAAAAAACCTGCTTTTTGCGGTTCATTTCCACCGATTGAAAAAGAATACACAGAATCAGAAATAGTATTCTGCGGGTTCCAGCTAAAGAAAACGGATCTGCTGTCGGCCGACCAAAATACATTTGATGGAGAGACGCCGATCCATTTCGGATCTTTCATTATTTTTTCAACTGTAAGGCTTTGAGAATAGCCGATGACGCCCGCCAAAAGCAGAAGCGAAAGAATTTTAATTTTCATCTGTGCAGATAGTTTTATGCTATAAATCTATTACAATGCATTGATGAAGACAGAACCGATGGATGATTTTTTTCGCAGCTGCAAACATTATTTATAATAACTGTTCTGCTCTATCTCTTCCCTCACTTTATCTGGAACAATATAACGGATGGTTTTTCCGGTTTTAATATTATCTCGGATCTCTGTTGCCGAGAGCTCAAGTTGCGGCGCGTGTAAAATAGTAACAGATGCATTCAATGTATCTGTTACATCAAACCCCGGCCTTTTATAAATAATGAACGGATAGTTTTTTACCAGCTGTTCAAAATTTTTCCAGCGCGGCAGGTTCTGAAAGCTATCGCTGCCCATAATAATGGAAAACGCGTGTTGCGGATATTTTTCCTGCAAATAAGTAAGCGTATCGATCGTATAAGAAGGGCGTGGAAGCTTAAATTCTACATCAGACGCTTTTAACCTCAGGTCTTCCTCCACTGCAAGGTGAACAAGGTGAAGGCGATGATATTCATTTAATAGAACAGAAGATGGTTTCAATGGGTTTTGCGGAGACACCACGAACCAGACCTGCTGCATTTCTGTATGATTCGCAACATAGCTCGCAACGATCAGGTGCCCGATATGTATGGGATTAAATGAGCCGAAGTATAAACCAATTTTCATCTAAAACATTGAAGGTCATATAATTACGAGTGGTCTGACAGCTCTACAAAGATGCTGTTCGCTTCATTTAGCCGAAGGCTTAAATGATATCCTGACACAGAAATGGAGATCGGGTCGCCTAATGGTGCAATCTGTTCAATCTGTACTTTTTCACCTGGTATACATCCCATTTCCATCAGTTTTATAAAGATCTCATCTTTCTCGAATGAATGGATCACTGCTTTTTGCCCAACCGATAATTCCGACAATCGTATCATTTCCAGTTATTAATATCTAAAGGTAACGCGGCTGCATAGCTTTTTGTACCGAATTTTGGAATAATACAAACAGATATGGCATCCGTATTATTTCGTTCAGCAGACAGATCGTTGCAACTGCCAGGCAAGACAGTCCTGAAAGATTTTATTCAAGTAATTTTCAAAAATGAGAGATGTGCCTTGGATTCTGTGACCTATATTTTTTGTTCAGACGAATTTCTTCTTAAAATGAACCGCGATTTTCTGCAACATGATTATTACACAGACATCATCACTTTTGGCCTTTCCGAAAAAGGCCAGCCGGTTGAAGCAGAGATCTATATCAGCGTTGATCGCGTGAAAGACAATGCCAGAAACCTTAATACTACTTATAAGAATGAAGTATTGAGGGTTATATTCCACGGCGTATTGCACCTATGCGGCTATAAAGACAAAAAGAAAAGTGAAAACACCCAAATGAGAAACAAAGAGGATCAATATTTGCGTTTATTTGAAAAATTTCTGGCAAATGCATAAGCTGGTGACGGTTTTTCTCTTTATTCTTCCCCTATTTTCTTTTTCGCAGATTGCCACGATCGAATTGGAAGATAGATCTGTTCCTGAACCCAAAAGTCGCGACAGCATTGTAGATAAATGGGATCTTTCCCAACCTGGCTACCAAAAACTTTCCCAACAGGCAAGAGAGCTTCTTTATTGGACCAATTATAGCCGGAACGATCCAAAAAAATTCTGGGATAGTGCCGTGGTGCCAATTTTAGCTGTTTTCCCTCCCTTAAATCGCAGCGAAGCAAATAGCCTGAAATCCGATTTGATGAAAGTTGGTGAGCTGCCTATGTTCTCATTAAATGATGCATTGATCAAAACAGCTCAATCTCACGCATCTGATATTGGCGCAAGAAAATCTCCACCAAGCCATATTTCAACCAATGGAACAGACTTCGGGACTCGAATGAAAGCAGCAGGAATCAAGCGTTGTGCGAATGAAAATATTTCAATCAGTAGCCAAAGCATACTCATGTCCGTCATCTTGCTTTTTCTCGATATTGACCTACCCGACTTGGGCCACCGGAAATCCTTGCTAAATCCTTCTTTACAGGAAATAGGAGTTGGGTCTGCTCCATATGGTAAGGATCAATACTTTCTGGTTCAGGATTTAGCCTGTGTTCAACCTTAAATGGTTCCACGAATCACGGTTTCGTCCAGAAACATTTTTTAAATTGTTCCACGAATCACAGTTTCACTCAGAAACATTATTTATTTTTGGGCATGGCTCGTAAAAAATGGACTGCGCAAACTGAAGTTAATGATTCGCTCATACTCTTTCGCGCAAAACGGAAATGGCAACTAAGTTATCGCCGCTATGTAATTGAAAAAGCGCCAAGCGAGGCGTATGCGCCTTATTTCGGTCTTGATATTGAAACACTTAGACATTGGTTTGAATTACAGTTTACAGAAGGGTTGAACTGGGATAATTTTGGAAACGCCTGGCAGTTCGATCATATTGTGCCTACTACTTATTTCGATTATTCCAATGAAGACGATCTGCAACTTTGCTGGAGTTTTGTAAATATCCGGGTTGAAAAAATTGAATTGAACAAAAGCCGTGGCAACAGAATTGACCTTCTCGCCGTGAGGCCCTATTTTAAAGATCTATATGATAAAACCGGATTTTCGGTTTGTCTTAAAATGCTAGCCAAGATCGAGTCTATTGAAGTATCGAACATTGAAAGTCGCCCTGCTATTGAAAACTTTATCATCCAGAACAGTGCACATTTCGAAAGCATGGCTACATTGACTCACGAAGAATTTAATCGACTCAATAAGGGCAATACCGTTGCCGAGCTTTTACTGGAAAGAGAAATCCTCAGAAAATTTGGTTCGGGGCAAAAACCATGAAGTACCTTTGCAGCTTATGTTTCCTGAATATGATGTGATTGTTGTGGGTGCCGGCCATGCCGGTTGCGAGGCCGCTGCCGCTGCTGCCAATATGGGCAGTAAGGTGTTGCTGATAACCATGAACATGCAGACCATTGCACAAATGAGTTGTAATCCCGCCATGGGCGGAATTGCAAAAGGGCAGATCGTGCGCGAAATTGATGCAATGGGTGGGTATAGCGGAATAGTAAGCGATCTAAGCACCATACAATTCAGGATGCTGAACAGGAGCAAGGGGCCGGCAATGTGGAGCCCGCGCACTCAAAACGACAGAATGTTGTTTGCTGCGACCTGGCGCGAAATGCTGGAAAAGACGCCCAATGTTGATTTCTATCAGGATATGGTGCGGTCAATTATTATTAAGGGGAACAAAGCTTGCGGAGTGGTGACCGGGCTTGGCCATGAAGTTCGTTCAAAGTCTGTTGTGGTAACAAGCGGCACATTTTTAAACGGCATCATTCATATTGGAGAAAAACAGTTTGGTGGCGGGCGTGTGGCCGAAAAAGCGTCCACCGGAATAACAGAACAATTGGTTGAGTTTGGATTTGAAAGCGACCGGCTGAAAACGGGCACACCGCCAAGAGTTGATGGACGCAGCCTTGACTACACAAAGATGGAAGAACAAAAAGGCGACGATGAGATCGTTGGTTTTTCTTATACAAAAACCAAACGCATTCAACCGGAAGAGCAAAGAAGCTGCTATATCACTTATACAAACGATTCGGTTCATGATATTCTAAAAACTGGTTTCGACAGGAGCCCAATGTTCCAGGGTAGAATTGAAGGAATAGGGCCGAGGTATTGCCCAAGTATCGAGGACAAGATCAATCGCTTTGCAGATCGCGACCGTCATCAATTATTTGTTGAACCGGAAGGATGGAATACGGTAGAAATATATGTAAATGGATTCTCAACTTCTTTACCCGAAGATGTTCAATACGAAGCGCTTCGTATTGTTCCGGGTTTTGAGAATGTGCGGATATTCCGCCCGGGTTATGCGATCGAATATGATTATTTCCCGCCAACACAATTGCAATATTCGTTAGAGACAAAACTTGTATCCAATTTATTTTTTGCCGGGCAGATCAACGGCACAACCGGTTATGAAGAAGCGGCCTGCCAGGGATTGATGGCAGGAATCAATGCGCATCAAAAAGCGCGCGATATGGAACCGGTTGTTTTAAAAAGGAGCGAGGCATATATTGGTGTGTTGATCGATGACCTGATCAGTAAAGGAACGGAAGAGCCGTATCGCATGTTTACGAGCCGGGCGGAATTCAGAACGCTTTTAAGACAGGACAATGCCGACCTTAGATTGACAGAGGTCAGTTATCGCCTTGGTTTGGCTTCGCAGGACCGAATGGATAATGTGATCGAAAAAAGAAACCAGGTTGCCCGCGTAAAAAAATTGTTGACGGAAACCAGTGCTGAACCAGATAATGTGAATCCTTATTTTACAGAAATAAATTCAGCTGCTATTTCAGAAAAACAAAAGATCTCAAAAATACTTTTGCGTCCGAATGTTGGCCTGCCATCGTTGATGAAAATTGTTCCTGGGTTGAAAGAATCACTCGCAGATATTTCAACAGATTCTTTGGAACAATCAGAGATACAGATCAAGTATGAACGCTACATTGAAAAAGAACAGGAGATCGTTGAAAAAATGAGTGCTCTTGAAAACATGGCCATTCCGGCAAGTTTTGATTATGACCGTGTAAATGCTTTGTCTAATGAGGCCCTGCAGAAATTCAAGAAAATAAAACCCGCAACACTCGGCCAGGCGAGCCGCATCAGTGGTGTGAACCCGAGTGATGTACAGATCCTGATGGTGTATATGGGACGATAATTATCCCTAACTTCCGTTTCCAAAAAACGCTTATGAAACGGATCCTTCTGCTCTGCTTTCTTTTTTCAGTATTATTTTTTTCCTGCAAGCAAAATTCTTCGCCATCATTAACAGAGTACCATGCTGCAATAGATAGTGGCGTGCAAACGGCCGGTGTAAAATTGGTCCAGGTAGAAACGCCTGTTGGAAAATTTAATGTGTGGACAAAACGCGTCGGCAATAATCCACGTATAAAAGTTTTGTTGCTACATGGTGGCCCTGCCTGTTCGCATGAATACATGGAAGTGTTTGAAAGTTTTTTTCCGCAGGAAGGTTTTGAATTTTATGAGTATGATCAATTAGGCTCGTTTTATAGCGATAAACCAAAAGACAGCAGCCTATGGACAACCGTGCGTTTTGTTGAAGAGGTAGAACAGGTGAGAAAAGCGCTTGGGCTCGATAAAAACAATTTCTATTTACTCGGGCACAGCTGGGGCGGTATTCTTGCTATTGAGTATGCGTTGAAATACCAGGATAACCTGAAAGGACTTATCATCAGCAATATGATGAGCAGCTGCCCGGCGTATGGGAAATATTCTGATGTACTTGCCAAACAGATCGATCCAAAAGTGCTCGACACGATCCGCACCATTGAAGCGCATGGCGATTTTGAAAGCCCGAAATATATGGCGCTTCTTATGCCAAATTTTTATCAGCAACATATTTGCCGCCTTGCCGTATGGCCCGATCCGGTGAACCGCGGTTTTGACCATACCAATAAAGAAATATATACCATGATGCAAGGCCCTTCGGAATTCGGGATCGCAGGACGGTTGAGGGACTGGGACAGGAGCAAAGACCTTCCACAAATAAAAGTACCCACACTTACCATCGGCGGTATGCACGATACCATGGATCCTGAACACATGAAATGGATGGCGACGCAGGTACAGAACGGAAGAAGCTTAATATGTCCGGATGGCAGCCATTGTTCCATGTGGGATGACCAAACGCATTATTTTCCGGGTTTAATAAAGTTTATCAAAGACGTTGATGACGGAAGCTTTAAAAAATAGCGCTCACCGACAAGAAACAAGCTTTACCGAAAATTTGATAAATGGTTTTTTCAATGCGCGCATTTCAGTAGTTTTAGAATTCTTCCAAAACCAACTAATCGATATGAGAAAAATCAAGCTCCTGCTTTCCGGGCTGCTGTTTGCATCTTTGCTACAGGCCCAGGAAACATTCCCCGTTAATGGTGTGGCCGATAAACGGGAAGGCTGTTATGCCTTCACCAATGCCACCATCGTTCAGAACACACAGTCAACATTACAGAAAGCAACCATGATCGTCCGCGACGGAAAAATTGTTTCCGTAGGTGTGGGTGTTTCCGTGCCGAAAGATGCGGTAGTGATCGATTGTAAGGATAAATATATTTATCCTTCGTTCATAGATATCTATTCTGATTATGGTGTAACTGCTCCGGTCCGTGAAACGCCGGCTGGTGGTGGCGGACGCGGTGGCGGCGGATTCGGACAGGCCGCACAGATCGTATCAAATGCAAAAGGCCCTTATGGCTGGAACCAGGCGATCAAACCGGAAATAAACGCGATCAGCATTTTTACTACTGATGATGCCAAAGCAAAAACTTTGCGTGATATCGGATTCGGCTCTGTTTTAACACACGTGAAAGATGGGATTGCCCGCGGAACAGGTGCGTTTGTAACGCTTGCCAAAGACAAAGACAATCTTGCCGTTATCAAAGAAAAAGCTTCTGCGCATTATTCACTGAACAGGGGAACATCAACCCAATCCTATCCAAGCAGCGTGATGGGTGTGATCGCATTGTTGCGTCAAACCTATTTGGATGCACAATGGTATAAGAACAAACCACAGTCAACAGAAGGAATCAATCTTTCTTTACAGGCATGGAACGATAACCAGAATCTTCCGCAAATATTTGAAGCGGATGATAAATGGAACGATCTGCGTGCAGACCGTATTGGTGATGAGTTTGGTGTGCAGTATATTATTAAAGGCGGTGGTAATGAATACCAGCGTATGGCGGAGATCGCTGCAACAAAAGCGCCGTTTATCCTGTCGCTCAACTTCCCAACAGCAATGGATGTGGAAGATCCGAGCGATGCTCGTTTTGTTTCTCTTGCTGATATGAAGCATTGGGAACTTGCTCCAACAAACCCGGGCGCTTTTGAAAAAGCAAATATCCCTTTCTGCTTAACAACTGCCGACCTGCGTGATCCAAAACAATTCATGGCCAATGTTCGCAAAGCAATGGAATATGGTTTAACCGAATCAAGGGCGATGGATGCGTTGACAAAAACACCTGCAACACTATTGGGTGTGTATGATAAAGTAGGAAGCCTTGAAGCTGGTAAGATCGCCAACTTTGTTATTTCAACCGATCCGATCTTTTCTGAGAAAGCGGTTTTGATAGAAAACTGGGTTGGTGGTGATAAATATAGTATCAAAGAAGATGCATGGAATGATGTAAAAGGAACTTACAACTTAGTGATCTCGGGTGCCGGCGCAACAATCAATTATGTACTCGATGTAAAAAGCAGCAGCGCAGCAAACGTAATTGGCAAAGACACATTGACCGGCAAATTCAGTTATGATGGCAGACAGGTGAAACTGAGTTTCTCAACAACACCGGCCCGCAGAGGCGGTGGCGGGCAAGGATTTGGTGGTGGCAACGCTGGTGGAAGAGGTGCAGGCGGTGGCGGCGCAACCGGGCCACAGTTTAGGCTGAGTGGTATCTCTAATGGCGATACATGGAACGGTAGCGGAGAAGATACCGCGGGTAATAAAATAATGTGGTCGGCAACATTCAGTAAAGCCGCTTCTTCAGATACTACTGCAGCAAGAAGAAGACCAACACCACAACAAAGAATTGGAAAAGTAACCTATCCTTTTGATGGCTATGGTTGGGAAGAAGCGCCGAAAGCAGAAAACCTGCTGATCAAAAACGCAACGGTTTGGACAAACGAGAAAGAAGGTAAATTAGAGAATACCGATGTGTTGGTGAAAGATGGCAAGATCGTAAAAGTTGGAAAAAACTTAACCGACGCTTCTGCAAGAGTGATCGATGCAACAGGCAAACACGTTACTGCCGGTATCATTGATGAACACTCGCATATTGCAGCAGCTTCTATTAATGAAGGAGGCCAGTCTGTAACATCTGAGGTTCGTATCGGTGATAATTTAAATCCTGAAGACATTAATATTTACCGCCAGTTAAGCGGTGGTGTTACTTCATCACATATCCTGCATGGTTCTGCGAATACGATCGGCGGGCAAACACAGCTGATCAAATTACGTTGGGGCGCAAATGACCAGGATCTGAAATTTAAAGGCGCTGATCCATTTATCAAATTCGCGTTGGGTGAGAATGTGAAACGTACCACATCAACCAACAACACACGTTTCCCTGATACACGTATGGGTGTGGAGGAAGTATTGAACGATGCATTTGCAAGGGCATCCGATTATGAGAAAGCGATGAAAGCCGATCCGAAAGGAACAAGAAGAGACCTGGAACTGGATGCATTGGTTGAGATCATGAATAAAAACCGTTTTATTACTTGTCACTCATATAAACAAAGTGAGATCACCGCAGCAATGCGTGTGGGTGATAAATATGGTTTCCGTTTCAACACTTTCACACACATTCTCGAAGGGTATAAAGTAGCGGATAAAATGAAAGTGCACGGTTCTAACGCTTCTACCTTCTCCGATTGGTGGGGATACAAAGTGGAAGTAGAAGATGCCATGGCATATAATGCAGCCGTTATGTATAAAATGGGGCTGAATGTTTGTATCAATTCTGATGATGCAGAAATGGCGCGCCGCCTGAACCAGGAAGCCGGCAAGACCGTTAAGTATGGCGGTGTTCCGGAAGAAGATGCTTTAAAGATGGTAACGCTCAATCCTGCAAAAGCGCTGCATGTTGACAGCAGGGTAGGAAGTATCAAAGCAGGCAAGGATGCGGATCTTGTTATCTGGAGCGATCATCCGCTGAGCATTTACGCAAAATCGGAACAAACAATTGTTGATGGTATCGTTTATTTCGACAGAGACAAAGATGCTGAGCAACGCAAAAAAATTGCAGCAGAACGTTTCCGCCTGGTAAATAAATTACAGGGTGAGAAAAGAGGCGGCGCTGCAACAAGGCCTGCGGAACCAAGCTATCAATTCCTGTTAAGCTGTGGTGATCATGATGAGCACAACGGATTGATCACGATTGATGTAATCGGCGATGTAATAGGTGATCTCTTAAACAACTAAACTAATTATGATGAAAAAAATATTCAGCAATATAGCAGCCCTTTTACTGTTGACGGGTTTTGTAAAAGCCCAGGAAACAGTATATCCTGCACGGGATTATAAGGGCCATTTATACATCACCAACGGAACCGTACACGTTGGCAATGGCGAAGTGTTGCAAAATGCAACCATTGAAATAAATGACGGAAAGATTGTAAAGATCGGATCCGGCGGATCAACGCCATCGGGCGATAAAGTGATCGATGCAAAAGGCAAACAGGTATATCCAGGGCTGATCCTTCCTTCAACCGATCTTGGCCTGAAAGAGATCGCCAATGGCGTAAGAGGCAGCAATGATTATTCGGAGCTGGGTGAATTCAATCCAAGCATCCGTTCGATCACTGCGTATAATACCGATTCCAAATTTATTAACGTACTTAAAGCAAACGGAATTTTGCTCGCAAGCATTACACCGGAAGGTGGTGTGATCAGCGGTTCATCAACCGTTGTTCAGTTAGATGCATGGAACTGGGAAGATGCCGCATATAAAATGGATGCCGGTATTCACCTTAATATGCCAAGCTTTATTGCACGCGGCGGCCGCAGAGGCGGTGGCGGTGGTTTTCCTGGCGGAGTTCCGGGAGGAAGGGGCGCTGGCGCCGGTGGTGAAGATCCTTTGAAAGCAGCGTTTGACCGTGTTGACGAGATCAAGGCTTTTTTACGCGAAGCAAAAGCATACAATGCAGAAAGCGTTCACAAATCAACTAACCTGAAACTGGAAGCGGTAAAGGGTTTGTTCGATAAAAAACAAAAACTGTTTGTACATGGCGACCAGGTAAAACAAATGTTGATCGCGATCGACTTTGCAAAAGAATTTGGCTGTGATGTAGTAATTATCGGCGGAAGCGAAAGCTACCAGATCGCCGACCTGCTGAAACAAAATAATATTGCAGTGATCCTTGGGCCCGAACATTCATTGCCAGCAATGGAAGATGATGATGTTGACCAGCCGTATAAAACACCCGCCGTTTTACAAAAAGCAGGCGTATTATTTGCACTGAACGATACGCATGATGAAAGCCGTTACCGCAACCTTTCTTTTAATGCGGGTACTGCAGCTACTTATGGTTTAACCAAAGAGCAGGCATTACAGGCGATCACATTAAATGCTGCAAAGATCCTGGGTGTAGACAACAGAACGGGCTCTCTCGAAGTTGGTAAAGACGCCAACATCGTGATCTGCGATGGAGATATACTTGATATGAAGAGCAGCAATGTTTCTGCAGCGTTTATACAGGGCAGGCAGGTTAGCCTTGATAACAAACAGAAAGAATTGTATGAAAGATATAAATACAAATACGGGATCAAATAACCGATCGCATATTTGAAAGGCTTACGGCCTCCCGCTAAAGCGGGAGGTTTTTTTGTGACCGCCTGTAAAGCATATTTTCCGCCTGCATTTCTTGCCAATTTTTTAACAACAACCTATCTGTAACCTTTTTAGATTTAGTACGTTTACCCATCGCGGGTGATTCCTGTCTGCAAAAAGAAACTATGAAGTTATTGCTGGCCGTTTGCGTTTTTGGCTTTGCCCTTACTGCCTCGGCGCAAAAAGAGAAAATTGTACGAAAGCTCCCCGCGGTCCGCACCACGCAAAAGATCGTGATAGATGGCGACCTGAAAGACGAAGCATGGAAAACAGCACCCATTGCAACAGATTTAGTAGAATGGCGCCCGAGCTTTGGAAATGTGGAACAGTATAAGGACCGAACAGAAATAAAAATACTCTACGATAATACAGCTATTTATATCGGCGGTTTTTGTCATGAAGCAACCAACGACAGCATCTCTACAGAACTCGTTGGCCGCGATGTGGTGGGCGTAAATGATTTTGTGGGCGTTTTGTTTGATACATACAATGACAAGATCAACGGCTTTGGATATTATGTAACACCGCTTGGCGAACAATACGATGCAAAATATTCTTCCAACGGGGAAGACGGCAGCTGGAACAGCGTATATGAATCGCAGGCGAAGATCGTTCCGGGCGGATGGGTGTTTGAAATGAGGATCCCTTATTCGGCCATTCGTTTCAGCAGTATAAAAAAACAGGATTGGGGAATCAATATAACGCGGCGAAGATCGAAGAGCGGAAAACAGCTGATGTGGAGCCCAACCGATCCAACCATTGGTGGAAATTTCTTTGCCCAGTTTGGTTTGTGGCAGGGTGTTGAAGATATTAAACCGCCGGTACGTTTATCTTTCTCCCCGTATTTTTCTACTTACCTCAATCATTATCCGTACAATGACCCTGCAATTAAGAATACCGCTACTTCGGTTAATGGTGGAATGGATGTGAAGTATGGGATCAATCAATCGTTCACTTTAGACATGACGCTGATCCCGGATTTTGGGCAGGTACAAAGCGATAACCAGATTTTAAACCTCACGCCCTTTGAAGTAAAGTATAATGAGAACCGTACATTCTTTACAGAAGGCACCGAACTCTTTAGCAAAGGAAATCTTTTTTACAGCCGGCGCATTGGCGGTGAGCCGTTGCATTATAATGATGTAGCGAATGAATTGTTACCCGGAGAATCCATTGCATCCAACCCTGATCAAACGCGGTTACTCAATGCAACAAAGGTCAGCGGAAGAACATCATCCGGTTTGGGTATTGGTGTATTCAATGCGATAACGGCGCCGCAATATGCAACGATCGAATCAAACGGAAAAGAAACGCGTAGGATCGAAACCGATCCGCTTACAAATTATAATATCATCGTTTTTGACCAGTCGCTGAAAAGAAATTCAAGCATTTCCTTTATCAATACCAATGTAACCCGCAGCGGCACTGATTATGATGCGAATGTTACCGCCGCGCTTTGGGATCTCTACGACAAAAAAAATAACTGGAACGTATCCGGAAAAGTTGGTGAGAGCCAACTGATCGGCTATTTGCCGGGTGGCAAAACATTATCGGGATACACTCATAATATTGGTTTTAGTAAACAGGGCGGCAATTTTAATATGAGTTTTTCGCAGGAGCTGGTTGATAATAAATTCAGCAGTAACGATATGGGCTACCTGACCAACAATAATTATATCGATCATTACCTGTGGTTCGGTTACAAGTGGTTAAAGCCAAAATCATTTTACAACAATATTTACGCAAACTTTAACGGATATTATTCTCGCCGCTTTGAACCCGGCGATTACCAGGCGGCGCGCGTGAATGTAAATGTGAACGGGCAAATGAAAAACCTTTGGTACGTTGGGATCTTTACAACTATCAAGCCACAGCAAAATGATTATTATGAGCCGCGTGTTACGGGATATGTTTTTAAGCGGCCTTCTGCCTATACCTATGGATACTGGTTCAACTCAAATAATGCAAAAAAATATTCTGCCAATTTTGAGCTTGATATCACCAGATCTAACCCGCATAGGTCAAATGGGTATGATATATTTTTCTCCAACCAGTTCCGCTTCAATAAAAAATTAACCATCAGCACAAATACAAACCTGTCGTTCTATACCAATGACCTTGGTTATGCAACCACATCAAACGACAGTGTGATCATTGCGCTTCGTTCGAGGAACACGGTTGAAAATATATTTACTGTAAAATATAATTTCAATAATAAAATGGGATTGAGTTTCCGCGCGCGCCATTACTGGAGCATGGTTAATAACCGCCAGTATTTTACGCTGAAACAGGATGGCAGCATGATAAACAACCCGAATAATTACAGCAGCGCTTCCGATTATAATGTTAACTATTTTAATATAGACATGGTGTATACCTGGCAATTTGCGTTAGGGAGCTTTATAAATATTGTCTGGAAAAACGCTATCGGCACACAGGATACGGATGTGGCAACCGCGTATTTTAAAAACTTCAGCAATACATTAACCGCACCGCAGCTTAACAGCCTTTCCTTGCGGGTGATCTATTTCCTGGATTATCTTTCCTTGAAGAAAAAATAATTCTGTCCATGCACCATGGACCATAGGCCATGGGCGGTTTTTCTTTACCTTAGCCAAATGGGTAAAAAACTTTTTCTGCTCGATGCATTTGCTTTGATCTATCGCGCTTATTATGCATTGATCCGTAGTCCGCGCATCACTTCCAAAGGAAGGAATACCAATGCACAGTTTGGATTTACCAATACGTTGTTCGATCTGATCAATAAAGAAAAACCAACGCATCTCGCTGTTTGTTTTGATACACATGCGCCAACCGAAAGGCATACAGATTTTACAGACTATAAAGCAAACAGGCAGGAAGCGCCCGAAGACCTGCTTGCTTCCATTCCGGATATCAAACGCATCATCAATGGTTTCAATATACCGGTTGTTGAGTTGGATGGATATGAAGCGGATGATGTGATAGGCACGGTTGCCTGGCAGGCCGCCGATCTTGGTTATGAAGTATATATGGTAACGCCGGATAAAGATTACGGGCAGTTACTTATTCATCCTAACGTATTTATTTATAAGCCGCCATCTTTCGGTAATGCAGAAGAAATTCTTACTGCAGAAAAGATCTGCGCCAAATGGGATATACAAAGAGTGGAACAGGTTATCGATATGTTGGGCCTGATGGGTGATGCAGTGGATAATATTCCCGGCATCGCCGGTGTGGGTGAAAAAACTGCTGCCAAGCTTTTAAAAGAATTTGATACGCTTGAAAATATTTTAGCGAATGCAGATGGCATCAAAGGCGCGCTGGGTGAGAAGATCCGTAACGGAAAGGAAGCTGCGATCATGAGTAAAAAACTGGCAACGATCATTACAAACGTTCCGGTTGCTTTTCATGAAGAAGATTATTGTTTAAAAGAATGGAACAAAGATGCATTGGTAGAAGTATTTACTGAGCTTGAATTTAAAACGCTGGGCAAAAGAATTCTGGGCGATGAATTCAATGCGTTCCATACAGCGCCGCAAAGTGTGCAGACAGATCTGTTCGGTAATAATGTTCCGGTTAAAGCCGGCACATCTTCCTCTGCAAAAAAAGAAGCGGCTCCAATTATTACGGGCGAGGAAAGTGTGGGATTATTGGCAGAAAAGAATATCAACAATACCGAACACAACTATATGTTGGTTCAGTCAAAAGAAGAAATTCAAAAACTGCTCGACACTTTATTAACGCAAAAAGAAATTTGTTTTGATACGGAAACAACCAACATAGATGCAAATGAAGCGGAATTGGTTGGATTAAGTTTTTCAATTAAAAAAGGCGAGGGATATTATATTCCCTGTCCTGCCGATCAGAAAATAACTCAGTCTATCCTCGATCAGCTTCTTCCTTTGTTTAATAATGAATCGATGAACTGGGTTGGGCAGAATTTAAAATACGACCTGCTTGTATTAAAATGGTATAATATAGATATCAAAGGAACCCTGTTCGATACCATGCTTGCTCATTACCTGATAGAGCCGGAAGGCAGGCGCAGCATGGATCTGCTGAGCGCGCAATATTTGAGATATGAGCCGGTACACATAGATGAACTCATTGGCAAGAAAGGAAAAACGCAGGGAACGATGCGCGATGTGGAAATTGAAAAAGTAAAAGAATACGCCGCAGAAGATGCCGATATCACTTTACAATTAAAAGAAGCGTTTGTTCCTATATTACAGGAAAGAGAAGTACAACGTGTTTTTGATGAAGTGGAAAATCCGTTGGTACGTGTATTGACTGCAATGGAATTTGAAGGCGTAAAGATCGATGTTAATTTTTTGAACGTTTACAGCAAAGAATTAGAAAAAGATGCGAAACAGTTTGAAGAGAATGTTTATGCACAGGCAGGCGTTCGGTTCAATTTAGCATCGCCCAAACAATTGGGTGAAGTGTTGTTTGAAATTTTAAAGATCGACCCTAAAGCAAAAAAAACAAAGACGGGCCAGTATGCAACGGGTGAAGATGTTTTGCAAAAGCTCGCCAACAGCAACCCGATCGTTGCAGATATTCTTGGTTTCCGCGAACTCACAAAATTAAAAAGCACGTATGTTGATGCTTTGCCGCAGATCATCAACAGCAAAACGGGCCGCGTACATACATCTTATGCGCAGGCAGTTGCGGTTACGGGAAGGCTGAGCAGCAATAACCCCAACCTTCAAAACATTCCTATCAGAAGCGACCGCGGAAGGGAGATCAGGAAAGCATTTGTTCCGCGCGATGACAAACATGTTTTGGTAAGTGCGGATTATTCGCAGATAGAATTGCGCATTGTTGCAGCCATCAGCGGCGACCCGAATATGTGTGATGCATTTAAACAGGGCAAAGACATTCACACAGCAACCGCAGCGAAAGTGTACAATGTTGCCGAAGCGGATGTAACAAAAGAAATGCGTTACAAAGCCAAGAGCGTGAACTTTGGAATTATTTATGGCCAGGGCGCTTTTGGCCTCGCAGATAATTTGCGTATTTCCAGAACGGAAGCAAAAGAGATAATCGACAATTATAAAAAAGAATTTGTTGGTATTACTTCTTACATGGAAGACACGATCAAATTTGCACAGGCGCATGGTTATGTGCAAACATTGATGGGAAGAAAAAGATGGCTGAAAGATATCAACTCATCTAACTTCACTGTGCGTGGTTATGCAGAACGGAATGCGATCAATTCGCCGATACAGGGAACTGCAGCGGATATGATCAAACTGGCTATGATAAAAATTCATGAAGAAATGAAGAAGGGAAACTGGCAATCGAAGATGATATTACAGGTGCATGATGAGTTGGTATTTGATGCGGTGAAAGAAGAAGTGGAGGATCTAAAAAAACTGATCATTACAAATATGACTGGCGCAATGATACTTCCGAATGATGTTCCCGTTGAAGCGGAAGTTGGGTCGGGGTTAAATTGGCTGGAGGCTCATTGATTTTGTTTATCCTTTTTACCCCGGCCCCTGAAGGGGAGCTAAATGAAATTTTATGACGAACGAAGAAACGATCAACAGGTTTTATGCTGCATTTCAGAAATTAGATTATGCAACCATGCAGTCGTGTTATACTGATGACGCCGTGTTCAATGACCATGTGTTTGGTTTGCTGGATGCCGCAGAAACAAGGGCGATGTGGGAAATGTTGTGCAAACGCGCGAAAGATTTTTCGCTGATGTACGGCAATATCAAATTACTGGATGAAGAATATACCACTACGAACTGGACGGCTTCTTATCTTTTTACAAAAACCAACCGCCGCATTGTGAACAGGATCACGGCGCACATGAAATTCAGGGATGGTTTGATCTGCGAACACACGGACGCATTTGATATTTACCGCTGGGCAAGACAGGCGTTTGGTTTGCCCGGTTTATTACTCGGCTGGACATCCTGGATGCATAAGAGAATACAAAAGCAGGCGAAAGAAGGGTTAGAAAAGTTTATGAATAGCTGATCGTTTTTTATAATACAGAAAACAGCAGCATCGCAATTTGCGTTATTCCAACGATCATTAAAAAAATACGCAGGCCGCTTTGCGTATTAGAAGCTTTTGTTTTGCTGTAAGCCGCTATAAGAACCCCTGTCATGGCCAATACAAGCAGGATCAATACCAGCATAGTAAACGAAAGCCCTCCCGTGTAAAGAACATTTTTATAGCGCGTGATGATCTCGTCCTGGTTTTGGTTTTTACGGTCTGCATCTATCATGGACCACCTGATGATCGCATATACTCCCGGCGCCAGCAGTAATGCCCCTATAATTAATCGCGACTTAGTTTTCATGTTAACAAGATAGTGACTTCGGGGGCTTTATGCAAGATTTATTTACCTTTATTGTATGAGCCTTGATTTCTATTTAAAAAGCATTTGGCTGATCGGCGCGCGCTACTTTATGTTTGCGGCGATCGCTTTTTTGGTTTTTTATGTGATCTGGCGCAACCGTTTTTTTTATAGAAAGATACAGGGCCGTTTTCCAAAGAACAGCGATTACCTGCGTGAGATGTTCTATTCTTTTTTAACGATCTGTATTTTTTCTTTGGTATCGTTAATACTTTTCTCTCATCCAAAAGTAGCGCCGCATACAACGCGCTATCTCGACATACATCAGTATGGATGGGCCTATTATTTTCTTGCCTATCCATTGATGTTCGTGATGCACGATACCTATTTTTATTTTACACATCGTTTAATGCATCACAAAAAATTATTCAAATGGTTTCATCTGGTACATCACCAGTCTGTTAATCCGTCGCCATGGGCCGCGTATGCATTTCATCCGCTGGAAGCTGTGGTGGAAGCGGGTATCGTGGTTGTTTTTATGTTTACCATTCCCATGCACCGCTCGCACCTGCTGATCTTTTTCCTGATGATGATCGTGTATAATGTGTACGGCCATCTTGGCTATGAGTTATATCCGAAAGGTTTTAGTAAAGGCGCCGTGGGCAAATGGATCAACACTTCTATCAACCATAACCAGCATCATCAATACTTCAAAGGAAATTATGGTTTGTATTTTTTATTCTGGGATCGCATTTTCGGAACTATCCGTGCGGACTATGATGAAAAGTTTGAAGAAGTAAAATCAAGGGTACCGGAAACGGAGATCGATCTTCCTGCAGAATCGTTTGAAACCGCCCGGGCTTAAACAGTTTACCGTTTTTTATAGATAGGCACCGTGCTGCAGGGTTCACCATACATAATACTTTTAACGAACGGCCTTAATTTATTGGTGATCTCAACATACGCCGTTTCGGGAATATCCACATCGCCGCAACCTTTTACCACCACGCGTTTATCGGTATATTCTTCTCCTTTTACTGCATCCAGGTTTTTGAGCAAGAGGGTGCTGATGAGTTTTTTTTCATCGCCAAAAACAACATCGAGCGCAAATGGCTGCAGGTAACTTGCAACAAGCATATATGCCCACATAGGAATGATCGCATCTGCAGAACAGGTAATGGCAACATATGCATCTTTGTATTGTTCCCAATCAGTTGTTTGTAATGCTGCCCTGAAATCTTTTTCTTTCAGGATCAGCCCCATGAATAAATATTCTTTCAGGTCAAAAACTTTGATGGCCCCTTTTGGATAATACTCTTCCAGGTCAAAACTGATCAACCCGCTTTCGGCCACTTTATTTACCGGCATATCGTTCATGGATCTTCTTTATTACACAAAAGTACAAATCTCTGCGCTGCTGTGTTTTCGGTATGCGTAAAACAAAGCCCGGCGTTATTGGCGCCGGGCTTTGTAAAATACTATTGGTTTGTATTAGAAGAATTTAGAACGGTTGTCTTTAATAGTGGCTGCTTTTTTCA
>JABDAP010000018.1 GCA_013289065.1 Bacteroidota bacterium
CAAACGATCCGAAGAAAGGGTACAACGAAAAAAATCCTGCACAGCCACAAGGCTCTTTTACCGCTGAATCAAATCAAAAAGGAGATGTTGAATCGCCTTCTAAAAGATCTGTTCAGAAATTAGAAAAACGTAAAACCAATCTCACTTCCAAAAAGTAGCTAACAGTATGAAGCGTAAATGGATCATACTGATCGTAGTTGCCGTGGTATGTACCGCATCCTACCTGTACCTGCATGTACGCAAGAGCAGAGATTTTGAACCGCAGATAAAAAGAAAACTCGCCGAGCTGGTTAAGAAAGCATCCAACGGTTTATATAACCTCGATATGGAAAATGTGGAGATCGACATCACCAATTTTTCTGTGACCGCTGAAAATGTTTTACTCACACCGGATTCATTGCGTGCCATTGAACTGGACAAACTGAAACAACTCCCGGATAATATTTATACCATTTCGCTTAAAAATTTATCCATACGTGGGTTATCGCCATTGGATCTGATCCAGGGAAATAATATCGATATCAATCACATCGTACTCGACTCGGCTGATGTAAAAGTATTTCATAAAACAAGCGCATCGAATAACAAAGACACAGGCAACCTGTATTCGAAAATCGTACCGGCCAAAAAATCATGGCGCATTGAGGAAAAGATTGCACAAGAACGCAGCCTTATAAGGATCCGCCTTCTATCAACTGCCTATGTTGCAGAATTAAATGAGATCAAATCGTTACATTTAAACATGACAGCATTTGCATGAATGCGCGTTTGCCCAGTTTATAACCGCTGGTTTCCACATGTGTTATTTTGGGGTCATACAAAGTTGGCAGCAAGCCATTGCTGATGCTGATCACCGATATGTCATCGGGGATGCGTAATTTTTTTTCGTGAATGGCATACATCACGCCGATCAGTATCAGGTCGCCCATACAAAAGATTACATCGGGGCGGCCGGGGCGGTTCAATGCCGCAAGCGTTTCTGCTTTTGCTGTTGCCGATTGTTCGGGAAATGAAATATCTATTTTTGTTTGCGGGGATAATTCAACAAATGTTTCCTTAAATGATTCCAGTCTTTTCTGCGTGATACTGAGATGCGGGTGGCCGAACAATGCCAGCACATGTTTTTTATTTTTTTTAATGATCGCTTCAGCGGCCATACGTGCCGTTTCAGCATCTGCCAGGCAAACTTTGTTACAGGTTTCATTTACGGGAACCCTGTCGAAAAATATGACCGGCGCTTTTAATTCATTAAGTTTAAAAAAGGGAGTGATATCCTCCGTAGCGATAGAGATCGAGGCAAACAAACCCGCCACCATGTTTTTTCTGAAAAGGTTGAGGTTGTTCTTTTCAATACTCATATCATCGCGCGACTGCATGATCAATACAGAGTAACCATGCAGCCTTGCATCTTCTTCCACCGCGGCAATAAAAGAATCGTAAAAAAAATTGTTGATCGTGGGAACCAGTATCCCCAAAACATTATTGTGTTTGGTGCGCAGTTGTACGGCATAGCTGTTGGGTTCATATTCCATGGCTGTTGCCAGTTCCTTAACACGCAGTTTTGTTTTCTCAGAAATATCAGGATGGTCTTTCAATGCACGTGAAACCGTTGAGATACTCAGGCCCAATACTTCTGATAATTTTTTAAGCGTACTCTGTTGTATCATGCATTGGATAATTAACTGTGCGGTTGTTTAAGTCTGTAATATACACTTTTGAAAAAAACAGTTTGTATTTTATCTTTCTTATATGCAAAAAAGAACCCCCTCAGTAAAAACGGAAGGGGTGTTCAATAAACTGCCATTTATTGGAACTTGAAATGGTTTAACGGTTATGGATTTTATCTAACGGTTGTTCGTTTTGAATCATACCGGTTTCAACAAAATTGCAGTTTTAATGGAACCATCAAAGTGGTCATGTATTTTTCACACAGTTAAAATTATCCACAACACATTTATAATTTTACCCTGAATGAAACATAAAAGGTTCTTCCGCTTGATGGCGTAAAAAAAAACCTCTCTGCAGAAACAGAGAGGCGTCCAATAAACTGCCATTTATGTAAGCTTATAAAAAGTTTAGTCAGCTCCGTCTGTTTTTGCTCTTGCTACTGCATATGCACCAACTTTCTGGCCGGTTGTTAACCCGATACCGCAATCGCTCCGGTAATGAATGCCGCCGTACATGCGCGACATAGATGCTTCGTTAGCCATGTCTGTATAAGCGCTTGCCCTTTCCGGAATAATATATCCGAGAATTGTTGCCGCCGCTCCGCTGAATGTTGAATGGCCCGATATATAAGCTGGAAAATTCGGAATGCCTGTCAATGTTTTGATAGCAGTGTTCATCTGCGTAGGGCGCGGGTTAAAATAAAAATACTTCGTGTTCCAGCATACGATAGCAGCATCCATCAATGACATATTCAGCAGCGCCATATCACGCGCCCATCTTACTTCACTGAAATTCTTTGTAATAAAATCTTCAGCAGCGATCGCATTCCAGTGGCCGGGTGGTGTGTAAGTTGCCACACCATCGGCCCAGAACTGTACGATGCGTGTATGTTCACGCGTTGGGTTCTTTACAAGATCGGCTATCTCTGCTGTTTCTGTTTTCATCTGATCGCTCGATGTCGATGGCGGCGGCCCGGGTCTTAATGTAGCCGTTATCGTTGGATCAAATAAAAACGGCGTTACATTTCCAAACAACGGTAACATCGGCGGCCTGCGCGGGCTCTCAAGGCTGAACCATGGTGTTTCGCCTCTTGCCACGGCAACCGTTTCAAAATTTGACCAGTCTGTCTGCGTACCTGCCGCAGCGCCTGCTTTATCAGCCCTTGCACGCGTGGTGAATTTTTGCGCCACCAATCTTCCGAGCGCTTCACCTGCTTCAATATCGCTGCGGGTGGCAGACCCTGCCGTTATTTTTGCCAATTCTTCTTCATCGGCTTTTTGCTGGATGAATGCGATCTCATCAGGAAATAACAGCTTCATCATTTCTGCTGTTACGCCTGCAAGAACAGCATCTTCTGAAGGATAAGAAGGCAGATCGGTTGCACCAAGCCGCGCAGTAATGGTTGGATCTGTTTTATAAGGCGCGGGCCTGTTGTATAATTTTTTATAGTACCATGCCGCCACCAATGCATCATATTGTGCAGCGCTTACATAAGCATATGCTCTTGCTGCATACGGTGGATTGGCAAACGGAAACAAAGGATACGCGAACGGATTGTTCGCATTGGGAAATGGGTATGTTCCATCGGCATTCTGGTAAGGTGGAAGATTGTATTTGGCTACCAATTGACGCATCAGTTCATTCCATCTCAATACAGAGCCCGCACCCCAGTAGGATATCTTTGCCTGTTCATCATCACTGATATTTTGCTGTAACGATTTGATCTCATTTAATTCTGCAACATAGGCAGTTGAGTTTACAGCTGTTGGTGCCGCCACAGGAAAATCTGTAGGGCCCGTGAGTAAAATAGTTTTCCAGTTGCCTGCATCAAGATCAATCTTTGCAGGGTTGAGCGGCGGCAGGTTATCTGTGCGGCCTGTAATAGCTTTTGAACAGGAAAGCTGTAAAAAAATAATTCCTGTTGCCAATATTGCGGTTGAAAAAAATATCTTTTTCATATTATTTTTGATTTGAAGCGGGAACTGATTTTTTTTGCTTGTGTGAAAAATCAAGAATGTAAAAAATACCGCCGGTAAGGCTGTTGGCCTGACCAACATTTCTGCCTGCCAGCGTGGTTTCGCCGCCGCCGATCAGCGATAACCCACTGATAGCTTTCAGCGTATATTTTAAATTGATCCCGAGTGTTGATGCATTCATCCGGTTGCTTGCAAACGGCATATTGTTGCGCGTGATATCAAAACCTCCTAACGTGTACATTTGATTGTAGATGGCTTCTGCAATCAAACGCCCGCTGCGGTATCCTGCACGGATATTAAAAGACGATTGGTCAGGCATCTCTACTTCATTTGTGAGATGCAGTTCTGTTGTATAATAAGATGTGCGGTCAATTTTGATATTGCTTCGTACCACATAGGTTCCTGAAGCGGTTGCAAACAAATGGCCAGCCTGATAATCGGCCATCGCACGGAGCGAAAGATTTTTGCTGTGCATACCGATCGACATCGGAAGAAAATCAGGATTGTAATTCGTTACGGGAAATGAAAATCCGCCAATACCATACACGGATAACAATCCATTTCCTACATGTGTTTCAACAGGCATCCATTTTACCCAGAGAGAAAGATCCTGGAATCCTTTGTCTCCATGCAGTGTGCCTGCAGAAGCTTTTGTCTGCACATATGGCAACCCAACCAGCAGGTTCAGTTTTCCGGAAACACCATACGTTCCCATAAAGCCGGCCATGTTCATAGACACGTTACCGAGATTATCATTCGTTCTTTTCAGCGTGCCTTCCCAGTAATCGGTCCAATGGCTGCTGCTGTACATACCACCAATACAAAAATTATTTTTCGACATCATGATGGCATCGATGTCTGTTTGTGCAGTTACTGATACATGGGCAATACATAGCATGCCCATGACCAGCAACCACCTGCATGGTTGTGCCAATAAAGTTTTCATTGAATTTTTTGTTTAGCCCCTGAAAAAATATTGATTTCTCTTCCCTTAAAACCTGAAAGACAAACCGATGTTAACTGCATAGTCTGCAAAGGCAGCATCACCCTGTGTGTATTTGCCGGTGAGTGCCGTAGTTATTTTATCAGGAATGCTCTGTGTACGGTTGCGCGTTATAGCGATCGGTACAAAAGCATATACATTTAATTTTTTGAAAGCATAGGTAACACCAGGCTCACCGGAAATAATATAACCGGGGCGCCTGAAACCACCGCTGCCGCCGATCAGGTCATGCACAGGTAAACATTCGTTACGCAGGCCTGCCGAGAAAGTAAATTTATCAACAAGAAAATTTACACCGCCTCTTAACATCAGCTGATCAGGAACACTCATCACATCACTGCCGTTTGCGATCGTTGCTGCAGAAGGTGTAGCACCGCGTGTGGCAGAAGTTCCGTTCACTTCTGTTGGGTTAATGAGGTAATAAAAATTTTCATACAATCCTATATTGCGGGCAATATTATAAAAACTGTTTACTTCTATCGTAATTCCTGTACCGCCATCACCTAACTGGATAGACTGATCAACGGGTCCGAGTGTATATACATTTGGTGTAGCTGTATAAAAATGATCCAGTACATTATAATTGCCGGTAGCAAGTTTAAGGCCCAATCCCAGCTGCACATTTACTTTACGGTTCTTAACAGGATCCAATAACCAGTAGTAGCCGGTTAAACGGATATCGCCCAAACCAAAAGAAGCAGTTGTATGTCTTTCTTTACCACCATGCTCATATAAGGAAGAGCGTGTGTTTGACTCGATCGGAACATCTATTGCAACGGACCAGCGGTCGTTGAGGATACGGGTTATGGCAACATCCATTGTATAAGAATGGTTGATCACTTCTGTACCGAGATCCTGTCTTTGTTTTTGTTCTTCTTCCCCGATAAAATGTTTATAGGAATGGAAGTAACGATTGTTCATATTAAAGATCCAGCGGCTGGCTGTAGAATCAGCATGTGCATGATCCATCGTACACATACCGCCAACACTGCGGATGGCCACACAACCCTGTGAATTTGCATTCACTGAAATAGAGGCTGCTAAAATGAGGATGATTATAATTTTTTTCATGACAAGTTTCTTAAAGAGTTAATAATGGTTTGGTTTTGAAAAAGTCTATTTCTTTTTCATTTGTATGCGGTTGGCAACAAGTTGCCCGACCAGTTTTCCGCATTCGGTACTTACGATACATGAATTGTGAAAATGTATTCCGCCATAAAATCTCGCCCAGTTATTTTCCTGCGCTGCTGCGCGGAAAGATCTGAATGAGCGGTTCTTAATACCAAACTCCAGTTCGGTTGAATCGGTATATTGAAAATTATCGCCAAATACACTGGTAAGCGCTTCTGCGGCTGATGATGAAATGGTTGAGTGTCCGCAGGTATATTCAGGGAATGCCGGTGTTTGTAAATACGGGCGCCAGTTTGGATCAAAGTATTTATTGATCACTGTTTCCGGCCTTACCGTATTGTAGGTATATTTTACTTTCCAGCATTCGATAAATGCATCGAACAATGCAATGCTTGTTACGGCAAATGCATACACAGTAGTTGCATAGTCTGCTTTCGCTTTTTTTGCCGCAATGCCTACTACGCTCATCCAGTGGCCCGATGGTGAGAATTTTTTACTGCCGAACATAACATGCCCCGTTACATTCATTTTAAAAGGATTGTCATCCCAGAATTCTGCAATATGTTTTTGTTCGTCTGTTAAACTGTCGCCTGCATTTTTAATGGCCATCACTTCCTGGTAATATTTACTGTTCTTATCAGTGATATTATATGTTGGCGGCGGCGGTGGTGCAAATACACCGGCGCTATCGATCGCCATTGTCCTGATCTCCATCCAGTGCGGCTCTGCAGCCGATGCGTACATGGGTGGTGTGGGTATCCATCTTCCCGGAATATCTTTCACCGTATATTTTTCAGCGCCGCGTGTTTCGAGATACTTATCTTTTTTGCTCCAGCGGATAATAGAAATACCCACACTATCTGCCAATAGTTGTGATGCTTTTTCTACATCATCCGACATGCCTTTATCTCTTGCGATCTGTAAAATACTGTCTTTATATTCTTTCATGCTTCCTTCGGGAAAAGTAACCGCTTCGCCCACTTTCATGTATGCGAGTAATGCAGCAAGTTCTATATCCGCATTTTTATCTGTTGGTGGCAATGATATTTTTTTCAATCCATGCAATTGTCCAACAAGCGACTTGTATTGATCCGGATGTGCCGATGCAATAATTTCATATGCGGCAATAGCAGCATAACTATAGTTACGTGCAGCAACCATGGGAGGAAAATTATTTCCCATCACTACTGTATTTAACTGGTGTACCGTTTGACTGAATAATTCCGGATTGTGCAGATATGTTTTGTAATCATTACCGTTACGGCATGAATACAGGCATAAAACAACACAAAGACCCAACAGGAGTCTTTTCATTTCACTAAAAAATTAAATGGAAAGAGAAAAAAATTGCTTAATGAACCAACACTAAGCTTGTGGTGGTTTATCTAAGCGGCTGAGGTATTCAGACTTCATTTGCGCAAAAATCATCTTGTTCCAGGTTGCAGACAGGTCATGATCCCTAAACTGCCAAGCAAAAGAATGATGATCATCTGTAAAATCCTGCACAGAGAATTTTGTCAAATGAGTTTGATGTGAGGTAGCCTTCTTAGAGGAAGTATTATTGGTAACAAAATCGTTTGCTAATCTGGCGAATTCATCGCGGGCATTTTTAATACCGGTACGTTCTGTATTCGGTATACAAAGCAATTCCAGTGAATCCTGGTAGAAGCGGCGTTTTACATAAGTGTATGTAACGCCATTCATTTCAATGTTTCCATCTACCCTTTCAAATTTTTCTGAACTGCTTCCGTAAGGAAGGCTGGCGGCCACTTTGATGGTGATCAGATCTGCATCGCTGTAGTGATGAAGATCAAGCTCTGCCTGCATTTTGGCATCGGCATTGTTTTCAAAATGATCGGAAAGCAGCTTGTAGCCGCCCCAATTAAAGAGAAGTATTCCCAATAGCAGTATGGAAGCAATCCGTTTCACGTTGTGTGAAAATAACACATTATTTTTTAACAGAAAATATTTTCTTTTCCACGCCAACCCCGGTGATAGTAAGGCTCTTCCACTGTTTTGGCAGGGCGGAGCTTACCTGGGTGATCCCTTTGGAAGTGATCTCGAGCCCGCCGAAACCCATCAGCACGCTCTGTACAATTCCGCCGGCGCCGGTTGCAAAATAAGGATTGGTTCCGCCTTTTGTTTCTGCTATTACCCGCAATGGCGGATTCAGGTTGGGAACATAAGCATCTTTAAAGAACTGAAACGCTTTTTCCCCATCGCCTAATCTTGCATACAATAAAGTAAAGATGGCCTGCGTCATGGCCGGCGTTCCCTCATTCGGCACGCGCGATTCATAATATTCGAGATCTTTGCGGATCTGCCTGGGATCCGTTATCTCTTTTAAAGGATACGCCAACAGATTTACATCCGCCTGTTTAATGCCTTCGCCATGATAGGTTGCAAATTCTCTTGTTACCCCATTTTCCATTTTCAGTATCGGGATATTATCCGCAACATTCATCCAGTCGGGGTCTGCAGCTACACCCAATAATTTCGCGGCTTCTGTGGCATTTTGTAAAACAGCTTTTGCAGCGGCATTGGTCCATGCATTATTGTCTACATTCTCCGCCCATTCATCTGCAGCCACTACATTTTTAATATCATAATGTCCGGGGCCGTTCCTTTCTACGCGGCTCGCCCAGAAATCTGCTGTTTCTTTTATAACGGGCCAGCCTTTTTCTTTCAGCCATTCTTTATCCTGTGTTACGCAATAATAGTTCCATGCCGCTATTCCAACACATGCGGTGATATGATGTTCGAATGGCCCGCTTAATGCCCACACCGGTGTTTCTTCCACGCCTGTTGCTGCGCTCTCCCATGGAAACATTGCGCCTTTATATCCGTGATTGAATGCATTTTTTTTTGCGGCCGCCAGCCTGTTATAACGATACTCCACCAGGCTTCTCGCCATTTCAGGATGCAGTACGAGTATGGATGGATACATCCACAATTCCGTATCCCAGAATACATGGCCGTTATAGCCGAGGCCGCTCAAACCCATTGGCGACGGGCTCATATCCGTTCCTTCGCGTACAAATGAATAGAGATGATAGAGCATGCTGTGAATATCCTGTTGCGATTGGTCATCGCCTTCTATGATAATATCGCTTTTCCATAATTCATCCCATGCTTTGTTGTGAAAACTGATCAGCCTTTCTCTTCCTTCCAGTTTGGCAAAGATGGTCATGCGTTCCGCTTCATTCAACGGATCATCGTGATGCGCTGATGTGATAGATGTTCCTGCGATCGAATAGTGATACGTTTCGCCGGCTTTTATTTTACGGCTGAACTTCATGAGATGCATATTATTATCCCACATTTCATGTATCACGCGCGGTTCCTCTCCATGTGGTTCACTGAATAAAAAAGTATTGGATGCGCACATCAACAATTTACCTGTAGGGCTTTTTGCGGTTGAAGTAAGTAAACTGATCACCACATGCGGCCTGTCAATTTCGTTATAATAATTCTGCACTTCTTTCAATGCATCGGGCGCTTCCATTACGCTGGCCGAGCCGAGCAGGATGTCTTTTTTTGCAGTAACCGAAACATCCATCAACACGGTAAACGGTAGGTGGCGTAAAGAATAATAAGTATACGTTATCGTTGCCTTATCACCGTAATCGAATGAAGTGGTAAAGCTTGCGTGCCGCATATCAAGCGACTGTTTCATGTTATGTGCATCATTGCTGCCGATCCTTCTGCCATCGATATCCATCTGCATGTTCAGTAAATTAAAACTGCGCAGAAAATTGCTTACCCTGCCGCGGCCATAGAGGTCATATGCACCGGCAAGCACAACATCTTTTACTTTAAATGGTTCGGGCGATGAAACGATCCCGATCATTCCGTTGGCAACCGTGATGCCATAATAATTTGCCGGATCGATCTTATCTGTGCTGATCTTCCACACATCTGTTTGCTGAGCAGCGGCAAGAAAAGAAATGGTGACAGATAATAAAAACAGTGATGCTCTTTTCATATAATAGTTTTAGTGCCGAAGAATCTTTATCGTGAGTCGTGAATCGTGAGTGGTGAATAGCAAATGATCTTTTTCTTACTCACCACTGTCCACTCGCCACTCATTTCTTTTTCTTAAATAAATACAACTTATCATTATTCATTCCAACAATTATATAACTGCTGCCATTGGCTGATACGATGTTTTGTATATCCCTTGCTTCCCCTTTCAAAAATAATCCGCTTTCATTAGGTTTCAGATAAGTAAAATGGCCTTTCCCGTTGTTGATCAGCGTTGTTCCATAGCTGGCATCAAATCTTCCTGTTTGTGGTTTTAACCCAAAGAAATTGCCGGCCATAAAAATATCTTTTTTACCATCGCCATCAAGATCTGTAACGGTGATACCGAATACAGGCGATAACTGCGCCATTACCGGCAAAGGCTGCATAGTAAAGTTCGCATGCCCGTCATTGATAAAAATACTTGTTTGCGTTTGTTCAACCGTTAATACTTCTGCATGTTTTAATTGATCGGAAGTAAGTACTTCTTCAATCGGTTTTCCTGCATAGGCTTCAAAATGAAGGAATTTCTTTTTCAGTATGGGCATCTGCGATTCCATTTCTTCTTTTAAATAATAAGGATATGCTTTGCCATCCGTTTTATAATAAACAGGAATACATTCCGATTGCCCGTTCTTATCAAAATCATCCACATATAATTTAGCAGGATGGCTTTTGTCGGCTTTGATATTGCAGTTCAATCCAAAATTTCCTGCAATGATATCAGGTGTCCCGTTTCCGTCGATATCTGCAATGGTTACGCAGTTCCACCAGCCGGATGAGTTTGCGATCTCTTTTATTTTTTGAAATTTTCCATTGATGTATTTGTATATCGTAACCGGCATCCAGTCGCCCACAACAACTAATTCTTTTTTTCCATCACCATCAACATCCGCCCATTGTGCATCGGTAACCATACCCGCGCGGATAAGCGACGGAGCAATAGTTGCCGTAACATCAGTAAATATTCCTCCGCCCATATTCTTCAACAGCACACTATTCGGCAATACACCATAACTGCCCGGAACATCGCGTGCACCAATAAAGATATCCGGCTTACCATCGTTATCAAAATCGCCCACACGCACACAGGATGCATTGATGGAAACAGCCGGCCATCCTTTTGCAGCAGCCGAGAAATTTCCTTTGCCATCATTGATATATAATCTTGTAAGAAGGTAGGGCGAACCCTGTTTTGCCTCATTGCCTCCTGAAGCTACCACAAGATCGAGATCGCCATCGCCATCTGCATCAAAGAAAACAGCGCCGATGCTTTCATAATAACTGTCTGCGATAAAAACGTTTTGCGGTTTTCTTACAAAATGCCCGTCTTTTGTTTGTATGAACAGTTTGCAGGTATCGCCCGAAGCGCCGCCGATAAAAAAATCTTCGAGCCCGTCGCCATTCACATCACCCACTGCGATCTTCGGGCCTTCGGTTGAAATAAGTTTCGGGATCAGCCGCTCTACGTCAAAATCCACGAAATCATTTTCTTTATGTCTGGTATTACCGCTGATCGCAGAAGCAGAAATATCATCGTATAACGGTTGAACAGGCTTTGTAATTATTTTTATTTCCCTGGCATCTTTTTGATACAAAGAGAGCAGTGTATCGGCTTTTGCATTTTTTATTACCTGCATTTTTTGATCCGGCCAGCGGATAAGAATACTGTCGATTGTTTTTTCATCGCCCAATCCAAAAACCAATACCGGGTCAACGCTGCTTTGAAAACCGCGTGTAGGCATTTGTTCAATAACCTGTTCGTGTTGTGCAGCAAATACAGAAACACGTGCGCCAAATCCTGCTGTATTCGGCGCATTTCCATTCAGCTTTATTTTTACATAATGATGATGTAGTTTTTCTGTTGAATGATTTTTATAAATCGATGCTTCCTTATTCTCGTTGTTGATCACCAGGTCAAGGTCTCCATCGCCATCAAGATCCGCGTAAGCCGCGCCATTGCTGAATGTGGGCATGCCAAACCCCAGTTGCTTCGACTCATCTTTAAACAATAAATTTTGTTGATTCGTGAATGCAAAATTCGGAATAGGAACTGATGGCATTTTTTTCAGGAGATCTAAAAAATCAAAACCGCCTTGCTTTACACGCGCAATATTTTCCTGGCTGTTGAAGAAAGCTAAAAAATCCTGGTTGGTTAAATCGCGGCGGATGCCGTTGCAAACAAAAATATCTTTCCATCCGTCGTTGGTGAAATCAAAACATAACGTTCCCCAGCTCCAGCCCGTTGCATCAACACCCGCCAGCTGCGCAATTTCACTAAAGGTTCCATCTGCATTATTCAGTTGCAATGTATTGCCCGTAAACTGGTGATGAAAGTCTAATTTGTTCCTTGCATTCTGCACGTCGTAACTATCAAACTTGAGTGTGGTTTTTAAACGGTAATCATTTTCGGGTAACATCTCTGCGGTAAAAATATCGAGCCAGCCATCGTTATTGATATCGGCCATATCCGTTCCCATCGCGCCATTGCTGAGATGCCCCATTGCATTGGTGGCCACTTCTTTGAACGTTCCGTTATGCTGGTTGATGTATAAATAATCGTGTTCAAAAAAATCATTGGCTACATAAATGTCTTCCCATCCATCATTGTTTACATCGCCAACTGCAATACCAAGGCCAAAAGCAATTTCAGATCCGTAGATCCCGGCCTGTTCGCTTACATCGGTAAATTTTCCGCCGTCGTTCCTGTATAAACGGTCGCCGTTTATTTTATCACGCTGGTATCGCGCATCGATCTTATAACCAAAATTATCGATCGATCTCGGGCTGTTGTTCAACACAAAACAATCCAGGTCGCCGTCATGGTCATAATCAAAAAAGATAGCCTGTGTTGAGGCGCCTTTATCATCGAGGCCATATTCATGCGCTTCTTCTTTAAATGTCCCGTCTTTTTGGTTGATGTATAATTCATTCGCCCTGTCATCGCCTGCAATGATCCCTGCATTACAAACATAAATATCCAGCCAGCCATCGCCATTGATATCAACCATCGTTACACCGGTATGCCATTTATGCTTGCTCGACAGGTTTGCTTTCGCCGTAATATCCTCAAACTGCATATTGCCTTTGTTCAGGTACAGTTTATTATCTCCCTGGTTGGAAGTAAAAAAAATGTCCGGTTTGCCATCATTATTGATATCGCCGATCGCTACGCCACCGCCGTTATAAAAATTATGGTAGTTAAGGATATTCATTTCTTTGGTGTCCGTCACATTATTGGCAAACACCACACCTGTTTGGGAAGACGGGAGCAGTTCAAACAAACTGTCTTTCGCGTTATCCTGTTCCGAAGTTGAACAGGAAGCCATAAAAAGAAGGCAGGCCGCAACACATCCCGGTAAGCAAATAGATCGGTAAAACATAACACAGCAAATTACCCCTTTTATAAAAGCATTCAAAAAGAGAATGGCAATAAAAATTAGTAAATCGTTAAAAGGATATTATGCGATTGTTCGGTTGATTATAGCCCAATATCCGTTATTTTGCAATGTTGTAAAATAGCGGCTGCTTTATGAAAAAATTCTTGATTTTTTTAGGTGCTCTCCTGTTAGTGTTGGTGGCAGGCATTTATATTTTTATCCCGCCAACGATCCATATTACCAGTGCTACGGTTCTTCAAACAACCGACAATGGCGCGGAAAGGTTTATCATGGATGAAACCAAATGGCCTCTTTGGTGGAACTATCTTGCGCAGCATAATACTGCTGATGCAAAACAGCCGCCTGCTCTTTTTATAGCCGGGCGCGATGAATATAGATTAACGGATAAATTTTATAAAGCAGTTGCCATCCGCATCAAACATAATAACCTGGTGCAGCTGGAGAGTAAAATGTCCCTGATACCGCTGGCACTCGATTCTACAGGTGTTGAATGGAAGTGTTCGATCGAGACCGGTTTCAGCCTTTACAAAAAAATTGATGGTTATTTCAATGCAAAACGGATCAAGGAAAATATGGATACAGTTCTGGCTAACTTAAAAAGTTTTCTTTCCAAAAATGAAAATGTATATGG
Source organism: Bacteroidota bacterium (assembly GCA_013289065.1). Taxonomy (GTDB): domain Bacteria; phylum Bacteroidota; class Bacteroidia; order Chitinophagales; family Chitinophagaceae; genus Sediminibacterium. Next base: position 13,834 of record JABDAP010000018.1, read on the forward strand.
CATCCCTATTGAAAAGAATCATTTAAAAGATACTTTATATGTTACTGCAAAAACGCTGATTTCTTCTTATCCTTCCACAACTGTTATCTATGAACTGATCAAAAAAATACAGGCGTATGCCTCGCAAAACGGCGCCCATCAAACCGGCAGCCCGATATTTAATGTGACGGATATGGGCAATCATCTGCAATTGATGGCCGGCATACCGGTTGATAAAAATATTGCAGAGAAAAACGGTTTTGCATTAAAACACATGGTTCGTGGATTTTTTATGATCACGGAAGTAGTGGGCGGAAATAATGCAGTGAATAAAGCTTCGGAAAATCTTCACCAGTTCTTTTCCGATTACCATAAAACATCCATGGCGATGAACTTTACGATGTTGGTGACAGACAGGATGTATCAACCCGACAGCAGTAAATGGATCACTAAAATATACCTGCCTGTTTATTGATTTAGATACGAAGATCACTTTTTGACAGCCTGATCTGCAAACTCTATCACCATTGTACTGTCATTGTTCCTTGCAAGAACAAATGCTTCTTTTTTATTGATCATGATCTTTTTCACATGGCGTACCTGCCCTTTTATTTGCAGGCCGTTAATATTCTCAACAGAAAAATTTCCATTTCCTTTATTCAACAGGATGGTTCCGAAATCAGCATCGTACCTGCCCATCTGGATATTGTTATTGTAAAAATTACCGGCAAGCAAAATATCCGGCAGGTTATCATGATTGGCGTCGATCACTACGGCATCCCTGTAAGAACTTAACTGCGCCTGCCATGGCAAAGCTTTGAGTGTGAAATTCAATTTGCCATCATTGATCAATACTGCATTGGAAAAACAATTGGCCTGCAATATTTCCGATGCTTCCAGCTTATCCTTTGAAAATATCTGTTCCAGGCTTGCCTTTGCAAATTCCTCTGCATACAGGAATTTCTTTTTCAGCATCGGTACCTGTTTTTGCAATTCATCTTTATTGGCAAAAGGAATCTCTCTTCCGTTTAAAAAATAAGTAAGCACCTGTTCTTTTCTGCCGTTATCATCAAAGTCGTTATAATATAATTTTACCGGTTCTTTATCGCTTGCCCGTAAACGGCTGTTCCAGCCAAGGTTTCCGGCGATGAGGTCTATGTCGCCGTCGTTATCAATATCAACAGGCAATACAAAATTCCACCAGCCTTTTTTATCTGTCAATATTTTTTTAGTAAAATTTCCATGGTCATTGATGTATGCATAGATCCCATCCCATTCTGTACAAACGATCAGATCCTGGTCGCCATCTTTATCAATATCAAACCAGATGGCCTGTGTAACCATTCCGGTATTGGCAAGATCTTTTGCACGTGAAGCGGTAACATCTGTAAAATGCCCTTTACCATCATTCTGTAATAAATAAGACCGCGGCATTTTTCCATATTCTGCAGGTACGGTACGGCCGCCGATAAAAAGATCCATTGCGCCATCGCCATTAAAATCGGAGGCAACAACACAAGAGGCATTTACAAATATGCTGTCAAAAGCATGATCGAGTTTTGTAAAAACCCCTTTGCCATTGTTCAGATAAACACGTGGCTGCAAATGCGGGTCAGGGCCAAAGAACTCATTGCCGCCACTTGCTACAACAAGATCTATATTGCCATCTTTGTTTACATCCACCCATGTTGCATCGATATCTTCAAAAGCGCTGTCTGCTTCGATTACCGGTTGTGATGACCGTATAAATTTTCCATTTGCATTTTGTAAAAAAACTGCGCTTTTTTTATCGCGTGAAGAGCCGATAAAAACATCTTCCAATCCATCATGATTGATATCTGCAACAGCCAGTGCCGGGCCTTCGGCCGAAACCATATGCGGCATCAAAGGTTCGCGGTCAAATTCGTTGAATGCATTTTCCTGGTGGAGATATCCGAGCGATACTTTTTTAGTGATGTCTTCCATCGGCCTTGTTGTTTCCGGCCAATGATTGGTGATCTTCTTATAATCAAAAACAGGAAGGCCTTTCACATAAGTAAAACTTGTATTTGGCCTGGCGCTGTCTAATTTGATCGGTTGAAAAGTATTATCCGGCCAGATCAAAAAAGCGGAATCTATTTTTGTTTTATCTAACCCGATATGTATCGGCCCTTCCATGCTCGATTGAAATCCTCTTACAGGGTTCTTCTCATATGTTCTGATACCGCCATTTGCAAACAGTATTACTTTAGCGCCTATTGCGTTGATATTTTTTTCTGAGCCCTTTAATTTGATCGAAACATATGCTTTGTGCTTATTATCATTGGCTGTGTTCTTATAAAGCATAGCCGCTTCGCCAATATTATTTACGATCACATCAAGGTCGCCGTCGTTATCAAAATCGGCATACACTGCTCCGTTTGAATAAGTAGGCTTGTCGTTACCGATCAAACTGCCCATATCGGCAAAAGCCATATCACCGTTATTCTTATAAAACTTATTGGGTATTTTTATTTCAGGAAATTTATTTACCAGCGCCATTTCTTTTTCACCTATAGTATTATTAGTGATCTCGCGCTGTATTTCTTCATTGGAAACAAAATTCACAAAATCCATATCATTCATCCGCTTGGGGATGCCATTGGAAATGAAAAGATCCTTCAAACCGTCATTATCAAAGTCCATCCATAAAGGCGCCCAGCTCCAGTCAGTTGCATATACGCCCGAATACAAACCTGTTTCACTAAACATTCCATTCCGTTTATTCAGCTGCAGGTTATTTCTTGTGTATTGATAATTATATCCTGCCGAAATTTTATATTGAAAAAGATCATACTCATCTTCTCCCAGCGAGCGTTTTAAAATATACGGGTCGGATGGAAGCATATCCATTGAAATGATCTCCGGGTATCCGTCATTGTTTACATCCGCCACATCAACACCCATGGAGAACTGGCTGGTGTGCATGATATGATCATTCAGTTCTTCTTTGAATGTTCCGTTCTTCTGGTTGATATATAGATAATCATTTTCATGAAAATCATTACCCACATACAGGTCGGGATAGCCATCAAGATTGATATCCGCTACCGCAACGCCCAATCCATAACTGATCGCTGAACTGTTGATCTGCGATTCTTTGGTAACATCTGTAAACTTGCCGCCATCATTCCTGAAAAGGCGATCGCCTGAAAGCGGGGAATACGTGCCAAGAAAATTTTTGCGCGGTGCAAATAATCCGTTGCGGTGAACTGAGTGATTCAATAAAAAACAATCCAGGTCGCCATCCATATCATAATCTACAAAAACGGCCTGTGTACTAAATCCTGAAAAATCGAGCCCGTATTCTTTTGCTTCATCTTTGTAAAAAGGCACACCGTTCTTATCAATACCCTGGCAGATCAGCAATTGATTATGCCCATGCAGTGTTTCAAATTCACCAATACGGCAAATATAAATATCGAGCAGCCCGTCGTTATTGATATCAACAACAGAAACGCCTGTTGACCATCCGCCATCCTGTGGTATTTTTGCTTCTGCAGTTACATCGGCAAAATTCAATCCGCCTTTATTGATGTATAATTTATTATCGCCCTGGTTGGCAGTAAAAAAAACATCGATCAGCCCGTCATTATTAAAATCACCCGATCCAACACCGCCGCCATTATAAAAATACATGTACTTGAACATGTTCAGCTGTTGCGTTGGCGTAAGTTTGTTTGAAAAAGATAAACCCGTCTTACTGCTGTCGAGCAGCTCAAACATAGGTGGTTGCTTCACCGCAGCAGGTCCGCATCCGGCAAGGATAATGATAGCGAAAAAGAAATATTTTTTTACAAAATTCAACATACAATTTATTTCCCCGCTTTTTGAACAACACTATTACTGAGCGGCGGTTTTTTTATTTTAAACAGAACAGGATACATATCATTACGCAGGAAGAGAAGCTGTTTTTCATTTGCGCCTTTTATTTCTTCAATATCCCTTACCTGCCCGTTCACATTCACTCCTGAGCGGCCGCAGTCAAGTAAGGTAAATTGTGCATTACCGTTGTTGAGCAATACTGATCCCCTGCTTGCATCGAGCCTTTCAAATTGCGGAAGGAATCCGTATTCATTTCCGCCGAGAACAATATCAGGTTTGCCATCACCGTCAACATCCGTACATACAATAGCATTTACAGATGAGAGCTGTACCATGGCAGGAAGTTTTTGTATGGTGAATTGTCCATTGCCATTATTCAATGCAATGATGGATGAAGTATAATTGAATGTTTTTACTTTGCAGCTTTTGATCAGTTCTGCAGAAAATAATTCCTGTATTGATTTAACGGCATAATCCCTGTGTTTCAGGTTTTTTTTCTTTAATATCGGAAGCTGATCCTCCATTTCATGCTTCATAAATACAGGCATATCCTTTCCGTTCACCGTGCTTGTTAAGATCCTGTCGCTTGATCCATTCTGGTCAAAATCATTGAGCCATAATTTCACGGGCTCTTCTTTATCGGGATGCAGGTAAAAATTCTCGCCGATATTTCCGATCACAAGATCATTTTTTCCATCGCCGTTCAGGTCGGCCACAGTAATCGTTTGCCACCAGCCTAACATATCGCTGAGATTTGTTTTTACTTCTTCGAAATGATCTTTGTTAAATGAAAAGATCCTTGTTGCCATCCATTCACCCGTAATGATCAGCTCTTTTTGTGCATCCCCGGTAACATCGGCCCATACTGCGCCGGTAACCATTCCGATATGTGCGATGTCAGGATTTTTTGTTTTAGCGATATCCGTAAAATGCCCTTTGCCATCATTCAGAAAAATATAGCTCGATGGATCGATGCCGTAGTTACGCGGGTCATTTCTGCCGCCAATAAAAAGATCGGGATAGCCGTCATGATTAAAATCTTCCGCGATCGCAACAGATATATTCATCCCGGTGTTGGGAAATGCATTCACATCGATAGTAAAGTTTCCTTTGCCATCATTTTTATATAAACGCAACTGCATCTGGCGCGTATCGGGTTTGTTATTGTTGCCGCCCGGGCAAACCAGCAGATCAAGGTCACCGTCATGATCGTAATCAAAAAATAAAACCGCTACATCTTCAAAATCCTGGAACTGGTCAAATATTTTTTGCGGCTTTTTTTCAAATGTTCCATTCTTGTTTTGAATATACAATTGTCCCGCATGGCCTGCCGTTCCGCCAATATAAATATCTTCGAGACCATCGCCGTTTACATCTCCATGCGCAGCTTTGGGGCCTTCGCGCGAAAGCATTTTGGGAAGGTTGCGTTCATAATAAAAATCAATATTGTCATCTTCTTCATGTTTGGCAAATATTGTTTTGACCGAATCAAGCAATGGCGCCATAACCGGAGCGGTATATGGATGGAATAAATTATTTTTTTCAATTTGTTTCAGAACATGCACCGTATCAACTGCAGGATGTACAATTTTCTGAACAGACAGATCGGGCCATATAATGATCATGGAATCGATCACTTTATTATTTCCCAAACCGATGATCTGTTTATAGTCCATTGATGATTGAAATCCGCGGCTCGGCATCAGCTCACGGGTAATAATTTCTTTCCCGCGATAAATATTGATCTTGCTTCCGATCGCAAACGTGTTTTTATCTTTACCGATCAATTTCAGGCCGATGTAATGGTTCTTATTTATCTCACGGCTGTTATTACGATAAACAAAAGCCTGTTGGTTTTCGTTATTCACTACAAGGTCGAGGTCGCCGTCATTATCCAGATCGCCATAAGCTGCGCCGTTGGAAAAGCTGGGTTGTGCTAATCCCCATGATTGCGCCATATCTTTAAAACGCAGGTCATGCAGGTTGCGGTATACTTTATTGACCAACGGAGTTTGCGGAATATGTTTTAATACTTCATCCACATCCTGTTTCTGGCCGCTCAGCACCATTTTCTGAATTACATCATTCGCAAAAAATTCTATAAAATCAAGATCAGTTACATCCCTGTTCACACCGTTGGAAACATAGATATCATTAAAGCCGTCATTATCCATATCAAACATCAAAGCGCCCCAGCTCCAGTCTGATGCGGAGATGCCGCTGTAGTTACCCGTTTCAATAAATTTTCCCTGTTTATTATTTATCTGTAAACAGTTCTTTACATATTGGTAATAAAAACCGGTCTTCAGTTTTGTATGAAACAGGTCGATATTATCAAATGCGCCGGTTGTTTTTAAGCGGTAATCATTATCCGGCAGCATATCGGTATTGAATATATCAGGCAGCCCATCATTATTGATATCTGCAAGATCAGAACCCATTGATGAAAAACTGGTGTGGTCTATTCTTTCTTCAAACTCATCTTTGAATGTTCCGTTCTTCTGATTGATATATAAATAATCCCTTTCATAGGAATCATTGGAAACATAGATATCGGGATAACCATCGCCGTTTATATCACCCACAGATACACCCAGCCCAAAACTGATCAGGCTGCTGTGTATGCCGGCTTCTTTGGTTACTTCAGTAAAATGGCCATTATCATTCCGGTAAAGATGATTGCCGCCGCCTTTTAAAAACTCTCCCACTTTCCATTCGTTTTCAGGGAGGTCGCGCTTGTTATTATAGCCGAGTTGATTTACGGGTATCGGGCTGTTATCGATGATAAAACAATCAAGGTCTCCATCCATATCATAATCAAAGAAAGATACCTGTGTGGAATATCCTTTGTGATCAAGCCCGTATTGGGCGGCGGATTCTGTAAAAGTGAGGTCGTGATTGTTGATGTATAATTTATTTCTGCGGTTGCCTGTCGACATATGCCCCGAGTTACAAACATAAATATCAAGCCAGCCGTCATTATTAATATCTACCAGCACAACGCCTGTGCTCCACATGCTGTCTTGTTTAAAGCCGGCTTTTGCAGTAATATCATCAAATTTAAAATTGCCTTTGTTAAGGTATAGTTTATTCTCCCCCATATTGGAGGTGAAAAAGATATCGGGCAGCCCGTCATTATTCAGGTCGCCAATAGCTACACCACCACCATTATAAAAATTCCGGAAGAGAAAGCTGTTTTCTTTTTTTCCGTCAGTCACATCATTCCTGAAATTGATGCCGGTATTATCTACGAGTTCAAAAAGTGTTTGTTCATTTTTCTGTTTGCATGAAAATAACGCCAGCGAAAGAAAAAGAATAGCGAAGTAAGTAAAAGGTCTTATCATGAAACTATTGAGCAGTATGGTTTTCTTATAGAATTTCAAGGTAAAGAAAAAGAGGATGTAAATAGTAATTTTTTCTAAAAAAGGTACATTATATATTTCAAATAAGTTATGTTAAAACCATATGTGAAATTATCCAAAATGCAGAATATATCATTTACGGAATCATCAGAATTTGCCTACTCTGAAAAGTTCAAATAAGGTTCATATGTTAATACATTTGCAAGAAAGTCCATTATGATTTGCGAAAGATGAGGTTTCTGATCCTCGTCCTCTGTTATTAAAGACAGCACTTCGCTGCAACTGATCGGGGAAAAACTAAAATAGTATAAAAGCTGATATTTATCAGTCAGTTCTTTGCAGGAAATATTATTCTCCGGGTCCTGCAGAAATAAAAAAACATGCTCATCTTTTTTTATCAACCTGCTGTTTTTGGTTAGCCTGTTGATCCATTTATCTTCTTTTGTTATTTCGGGAATATTAAAATTCGTTGTTAGTATTTTTGCATTTGTTGCCAATACAAATTTTTGATTCATAATAACATCTGTGTCTTGGCCAGATAAAAAAGATTTGACATCACGAAATTTTTTTAAAGCGGCCATTTCGTTTGACAAGGATATGGGTTCTTTATTAAGCTGATACTGGATATTTTCAAATGCAAAGATCTCCGATATTATCTTACCCAGTTTTTTATTGGTTACCAATAAAGATATTTGTTCGATGCATTTTGAAATAATACGGTATGTCTTTATATCTGCTTTTTTATAATCAGGTAAGAAATGCTCAATAACAATAATTGTTCTGGCAAAAAAAATGGTTAAGCGGTTGCTGCTGTTTCTTACAAAATCCGTTGCCATTGTTTTCTTATCAAAATATCTGCTAACCCTTTTATAAAAGCTTGGGAATTCTGATTGCAAATGAAACGATATCATTTTGCAGGCATTGGCATTTTGTTTTCCCGATCCTACCAAATGAATGAAAGTTTGTTTATAAGGGATATAATGAAACTGCATTAGATCCGAATAATCCTGGCTTAATGAGGTCAATAAAAAATTGATTTCAGTTTTTCGGCTTTTTGCCAATCTGAAAAATAAATATTGCTCTATTACAAAATTTATTTTAGATGCATTTTCATTATGAATGATCCCCTCATTCCGCCTGAGAAACGCAAAAGCCTGTCTGCAGTATTCTTTAATAAAACCAATATCCTTCCCTCCAAGTATTCCTGCATTAACAGATTGGATCCCTTTTGTTCTCCAGTCAAACTTCTTTATAGAAGGCGGGATCTGTTTAGCATATGCAAATACAAAATCCAATGCATCAATATAAAAATGATAATTATCTTCAAAATGCTGGGCGATCAAATAAGCATCTGAGAACAAAACAGGAAATGGTTCCCAGATATAGACATCCCCGTCAACATGCAGGAATGGCTCGTCTTGCAAACTATAAGTATACATCTTTGGAATTGCCCACAGAGAAGAGGGTAGATAGTCGAAATGATCCAGGCATACATGTACTTTGGAATAAGGCAGCTTTAGTTTATCGATAAGTATTTCCTTTCCTTTTGTATCTGTATATAATTCCACATCATCATAAAACTGTTTTAGTTTTAAGCAACTCAATGCCCAACTTATATAATGATGTTTTTCAGAAAGCCACCCGCCGGCAAAACGCCCGAACACGTCCTTTTTTGAATTCTGGTCGTTAATAGGTTTTGACCAATATGTTTGAATGATTTTCATTTAATAAAAAAGCCTGTTCTGAATTAAGCTAAAATATGATCAGAACAGGCCTTTAATTGATGTTGGCGAATAGCGCAATCACGCTAAGCAATAGGATAATTGGTTTAGCCCTTCAATACATTCATTACTGCAACAGTTGTAAGGAGATGCACATACGCATCCGCCAGAGAAGCAAATTCCATCGCAGTTTGGGCCGTACCCACCCGTGATTTTTTTCAATTCTTCCTTGCTAAGCTTTTTACCAAGGTTTTGTAGTTTTTTCATATGACAGTTTTTTGCTTACTCTTTTAAAGGTTTTCAGCATCCCCTTTTTTTGGAATATCCAAAAAGGTTATAAAATATTTTTAAGCTCTTCTACAGGATAATTTTCTGGCGATCAGTACCAATTTGTAAAGATGGTAGGCGCGATTAATCATAATACTAATTAAGTCTGTTCTGAATTACTAAGATATAATCAGAACAGACTTATAAAAATTCATTAGTACAATGGCTGCAGTGGTTACGGTGCACAATAGCCTAAATCCTGCCCGATAAAGCCAACGCAATTATGACTACAGCAAGCTCCTGCCCCTGCACAGCCGCATCCATTAGCGAGACATATTCCATCGCAGGTGCCGCCATAACCGCCTGTGATTTTTTTCAATTCTTCTTTGGTAAGTTTCTTACCCAGGTTTTGTAATTTTTTCATAGTTTTTTTTTGCTTACTCTTTTAAAGGTTTTCAGCATCCCCTTTTTTTGGAATATCCAAAAAGGTTATAAAATATTTTTAAGCTCTTCAACGGAATAATTTTCCGGCACCCGGTATCCATTTACAAAAATAGTAGGCGTAAATGTGATGCCTGTTTCCACGCACCAATTATCCATAGCATCAAGTTTTTGCCCTTGTTCAGCAAACTCACTCAATTCAACCGGATATTTTTTGGCGAAAAGATCATAATCTTTTATTTCGGCTGAATACCACTCGTCAAGTGCTTTTCTAAAAAATACCTGATCGGTATTTGAATAAAGGGCCAACAGGTGCTTTACCACGCGGCTGCCTCTGTCTTGCTCATTATTTTTTGCATTAAAAATTATTTTTAAACGCACGTTATTATTATGGGTTACTATTTCTTCCAGTATCACATGCGCTTTTGCGCAGGGGCCGCAATAGGGGTTACATATTTTTATAATTATATTTTCAGCAGAAATATTTCCAATATCAATGCCTAACTTCTGCCAGTTGTCGCCTGCTGTTGGCTGTTGTTTCAATAATGTATTAAATATATCAGGATTGTATCTTATGCGTTTATATGCTGGAAAGTAATAATCGTAGTCTTTTGCTTTACTAAGAAATGGCTTCATCATATACCAGGTGACGATAGGCGATAGAACACAAAATAAAATTATTGAAAAGGATTGCCAGCTGATATCAGGCAAATTGATTGAATAATTAAAATACACAAACAGGCCCCAGGCAAATTCCAATAACAATACAGCCTGCACAGTTAAACATAATGTACACCACTTTTTTACAACTCGCCATTGATAATAAAGGCTAAATAAAATATATACTGCTGCAAATAAACTTAGCAATGACAGGTACATCATTTTCTCAAAAAAAACGATGCCAGGCATTATTAAATACAAGGTTGTTGCAGAAAAGTAAAAGAACCCGATCTCTCCAAAGCTGATGCCGAATATTTTTGCTGCTTTACTTCCTAGAACAGCATCACAACTGGTTTGCTTTCCTGCACTGCAGATATTTTTTACAACTACATTATTTTTATCAATTTCATAAACCAATAATAAAACAGTACAGGCAATTCCGGCTATTTTAAAAATAAGCAGTGTAATAAAAGGTATAAGATCTTTTTGCGTAAGATTTGAACTTACCAACAATATTATTAATCCTATAACGCCGAATACGCTCAGATTTTTTTTTGCCCTGTTGATCTTTTCTTTTTTCAGCTTAGCATAATAATTATCCTCTTCTACTTCTTCATTTGCTTCCGCCATCCAGATTATCCCTTGATAAGTTCTCAGGAATTTTTCGGAAGTACTCTGAATTATTTTTTTGTTTTTATATATATACTTTACATGCTCGGTTGTGTTTTCAATAACCAGGATAAAATCATTCCCATTCTCAGGGGTCTTTATATAAGCTACAAACGGTGCTTCCGCCTGATTAAATAAATGTTTTTCTACTTCATACGCCTCATTTGAAATATTGTATCGATTGAAAGATTCAGTAAGGCTTAATAAACTCGGATAATAGGGATTTGATTCGATTTCTCTTTCAATGCTCAAAGAGCTGATCTTTAGATTGAGCAGTTTTATATAGCTCTGCGCAATAAACTTCAGGCTTGTATTAAATACTTCGGCCATACAAATTTTAATTGATTTGATTAACTTGATCCAGGGGGGAGGTTTGACAATGCTTTATTTCAAATCGTTTTAATGCAAGTCACTAAAGCAGAGATCAAAAAATATCTATAAACTAATATAGTATAAATTTTTGATATTATCGATCAAAAAACATCCTTGTTTTATTAATTTTTATATAAATCATTTCGCTCTCTTTTATCATTTATAAAAGGTAAGTCTGCACAACTTTGATCCAAAAACAAAGCATAACAAATTGAGGTATTGAGTAATTTCGTCTTTTAAATCACTCAGATAATTTTCTGATCGTTTATCAAAAAAACTTGACATAAAAAAAGGAACTCGATTGAGTTCCTTTTTTTATGTCTGGAAAAATAAAATATTATTAGTACCCAGGATTCTGTTTCAGGTTTGGATTTGCTGCCAATGCCTGGTTAGGGATAGGGTACACTAAATTCTTTGGATCATCACTTGGCTTATACTGCCATGGTTTCAGGAAAACACCAAAACGCTCAAGGTCAGTTCTTCTAATACTTTCCCAATAAAATTCACGGCCTCTTTCGGCGAGTAAGGAATTAGGTCCGTCTACATTTCCACCGAGAGAGCTACCACCAACCGGTGCATTAGGATCAACTAAAACCAATGGCCCTGCCATAGGTGTAGCGCCCCTTGCTGTTCTAAGAGCATTTACCATCGTTAATGCTCCTGCAGCATCACCTGTTCTTAATTTTGCTTCAGCAACCATCAATACAACATCAGGATAACGGAAGATCATCAGATCATTACCAGCATTACCTTGATATTGAGGATAGTCAGGTACATATTTCACAATACGGATACCCGTAAGCTCAAGATTTGCTCCTGTTTCGATCATATTGGCTGCGATATCTTTTACAAAAGCCAAAGGCGCACCTTTTCTGTCTACTTCAGCAGCGCCTGTTTCATTAAACTGCTGGCCAATCAGGAATCCTGGATTGATACCGGAAATAGTTTTTGAACCCTGATAATTACGTCCCCCCAATCTTGGATCAAACGCAGTATCTGAAGCAGCATAAGCTGTTGTTTTTGCAGTTGTATTAAAAGATGCATAGAAATCTCCGATAGTAGAGAAACCGTTCCATCCTGCATTGGGGTTACTTGGTGTATACGAGTTATAGTGCAATGTCATATTCCAGCGGGCAGTGATACCGGAGTTATTGGCACCTTGACCTGAATTGTTAACATAACGGAAAATAGCCTCAGGTGAATTATCATTAGTTGCATTGAAATTATCAAAATAGTTAGCTGTGTAAGAATATTTGCCACTGTTGATAATTGTATTACCGATTGATATAACCTGCGCCATATCAGCTGCCGCAAATGTTGGTGCTGCGCGGTTTGCCCATGTTCCCTGCTGCAGGTAACATTTCATCAGCAATACTCTTGCTGCATCTGGATTTGCAAGGTTGCTTCCGTTGGTAGTAGGCAGGTCAGGTAAAATAGCAGTCAACTCAGAAATAATAAATGCCGCACCGTCAGAACCTGATTTTACAACAGGCGCTAACAATAGATTATCACCTGGATTTCTGAAAGGGAATTGTCCGTACAGATCAAGCAGGTAATATAATGCCAGCGCCCTGATAAATCTTGCTTCAGCCGCCTGTCCTTTGCTTGGGTTAAAGCCTAATACATTCGTTGCATCAAAATTGATTTTATTGAGTGCATTAAATACACCTAATACCTGGCCATGATCTGCGTTCCATGTATGGTTATGTATTACCCTCCACACACCATTATCATCCCAGTCACCACCACGTGTAGGTACCAACGATTCGTCTGTTGAATTTTCCATCAATGAGAATAATTGATCCTGGCCGGTTAATGGGCCACCAAGATCAGAATAAGCTGCTGAAAGCAATAAACCTGTACCCGCTGCTCCTAAAGCATTTGATACCTGGGTATTGGTGAGTGTGCTGCCAAGGCCTTCGTTCAGCTTTGTGCAACCCGACATCGCAAAGACGGCGATAAGAGGGAGTGCATATTTTGTTATGATATTATTATATGGTTTCATACTTCTGTTTTTTGTGTTTGTTTATAAATTGAAATTAAATCCAAACGTAATGGTTCTTGGTGTTGGATAAGGAACATATTCAATAGATCTTGATGGATAAGAATTATTGTTTTTGTCGATATTCACCTCAGGATCAAAACCAGTGAATTTAGTTATTACAAACAGGTTGGCTCCGCTTACAAATGCACTCAGGTTTTTAACATATTTACCTGCATTGCCAATGTTGTATCGGATAGTAGCATTTCTCATTTTAAAATAATTGCCGTTTTCCAGGAACCTGGTAGATGCGCCTACACCGCTGGCAACACCTTCCGCAGAATTATAAGCAGCAAGATCGATGTTCCTTCCCTGTGCGATACCTGCGATATTCGTTACAGCAGTGGCTGTATTGTTATAGATCACAAATCCCATGGCACCACCCATATTCATATTAAATGAGAATTTATGATAGCGTAATGTAGCACCAAAGCCTAACAAAGTATGTGGATTAGGATCACCTGCATATTGCGGGTTGGCACCTATCTGCTGGTTACCTGATGCATCAAAACCATTGAATGGTTTTAAGTAGAACACATTAACCGGTTGGTTATTAGCCATAACCTGTGCCAGTGTTCCCGATACACCCTGGCCATTGATCTGGCCGGTTTGAACCTGCAGATCAAGCCCCGTGTTCGGGTCTTTAAAGTTTCTGATAACACTTATATTATGCGAAATGTTGAAGGTTACGTCCAGGCCGACAGCGGGTTTGTTGATCAATGCTGCTCCAAGGCCTAATTCGAATCCTTTATTTATCAGGTTAGCATTCGGCAGGTTGATAAAAGAAATTGAGTTTGGTGCAGGTTGAATGGCGTTTGTCTGAAACAGGATATCAGATGTTTTTCTGTTATAATAATCAAACGTACCATAGATCTTTCCACCGGCAAATGAGAAATCAAGACCCAGATTTATCTGTGCTGTTTTTTCCCATTTCAGGTTAGGGTTACCATTCACTGTTTGCGGTGCGTTATTAAATGAACCCAGGGCAAATTGTTCCTGTGAAGCTCCGGCAGGGTACTCCTGGTTTCCGGTTAACCCGTATGATCCACGGAAAGCAAGGGTTGAAAATACCTTGTTATCCTTCATGAATGATTCGTTGCTAAGTACCCATCTCAGGCCGCCTGAAGGGAAATAACCGTATTTGTTATTCTTACCGAATTTGCTTGAGCCGTCTGCACGCATCGTACCGGTGAGATACAATCTGTCTTTATAATTCAAAGTTGCTCTTCCAAAATACGATTGTAATTCCGCAGTTGGGTTTGCGTAAGAATAGAACGGAGTAGTTACTGTTTGCGCATCAGACATCATGCTTGTATAAAGAATAGGAATTCTTGTTGACTGGCTCAGGTTGGTATTAAATCCAGCTGAAGCGATCCCGTTTCCATTAAAATCGGTTTTAAAGTATTCGTAACCAACCACCGCATCTATTGAAAGGTTAGCGTTGAAATTATCACGATAACTTAATGTATGTGTAATAGTTTGAGAATTCAGTTTTGCATTCAGGATCTGCGCAGCACCCAATCCTGAAACACCGGCGATACCATTGATCCATCCGTCCAGGCTTTGGTTTCTTGTTCCGGATCCACTGTTCAAACCGTATAACAGTTTGTACTCAAGTTTATCCGTGATCTTATAAGAAGCTGAAACATTTCCCAAGAACTCATATACGTTACTTTTATCTGCATACGCATCATTAAAAGCAAGGGGGTTACCAGAACCGTTACTTGGGAAATTATACAATCCACCGGCGCCAACCAGGGCCACAGTTGGATTCCAACTAAGTGCGGAAGAAATAATATTACCTTGAGAACCTGAATTATTACCAACACTGGTTAATTGTTCAGAATAATTACCTGCGATCAGGTTAAAATCAAAGCTCAAACGCTTATCAAGGAATTTATAATTGCCGTTAAATGTGGCAATATATTTGTCAAGGGCTGTTTTTTTCAGGAATCCTTTATTATCAGAAGCAAGGAAAGTAGCACGGAACCTGCCGGCATCGGAACCTCCGCTCATTGCGAGAGAATAATTTTGTGATAAGGTACTTTGTGTGATGGCTTTTAAAGCATCTTCATTGGTACCGCCATCGAGGGTAGCAGGCTGATTGTATTTTTTCAAGGCTGCCCTGTACCCGCCCGCGTCTAATACTGCGAAACGTTTCATGTAACCGATATTACTACCGAAACTGGTTCCAACTTCAAGCTTGATTGCTCCCGGAGTCCCTTTTTTGGTAGTGATCACGATCACGCCATTTGAACCCCTTGATCCATAAATAGCAGTAGACGATGCATCTTTCAATACATCGATCTGAGAAATTGTGTTCGGATCAATAAAAAGAAGCGGGTCAGAATTCGGCGTGCTTCCGAATGCATTACTAAGATTAGGGCGGGCAGTTTGACCATCCAATGGCACTCCATCTACTACATATAGCGGATTGTTATTGGAACGGATAGATGAGGTACCCCTGATCTGGATAGTAGCAGCAGCACCGGGCTGGCCGCTTGTGTTGGTAACTTCCAGGCCGGGGATCTTGTTTTGTAATAATTGAGCAGGGGAGTAAATCGCACCACCCTGGTTAAAATTCTTTGCCTGCAAAGAAACAACCGCTCCGGTCACATCTTTTTTACGGACACTACCATAACCAATAACCACAATGTCATTCAGTTGCTCATTTGTGGCAACCAATGAAATATCGGCAGTGGTTTTTCCGGCAATAGAAATTTCCTGTGAGCCGAAGCCTACAGAAGAAACAACTAAAGTGGTAGCGGTAGATGGAACGGTGAGTTTATAAGTACCATCGGCGCCGGTTTGTGTACCGACTTTGGTTCCTTTAACTACAACCGAAACACCGACCATAGCTGATCCGTCTTTTGAATCAGTTACTTTACCGGTAACAGTTTTGTTTTGGGCTTGCGAGGAAATCACAAACAAGCAAGCAAATAAACCCACGAGCGTGGGCCTGACAAGCTTCGAAAAATTCATAAATGGCAGTTTATTGGTTATTAAGCGTGTACAAAGTACACATTTTTATTTCTAAAAAAACATTTTGTTAATTTTTTTTCTGATTTTTTGTTTGCCGCAATCCTCAGGTCATTTAATTTAAATCAAGACCTTTTCAATCATCCAAACGATGCATAACAGACTGGCTATTTTACTAAAACCCATAACGTTATACATCTAAATGTATGCGGATAAAGGGATTTAAATTTTACATTTTTTTTGTATTTGTTTCCGCAAACGTTTGCGATATCCTTTGCTGTGGAAAATTTATTTCCGGTTTTGTTTGACAAATCAGCCTTGTTTTGCCCTTTGTCTCAATTTCCTGCAAAGTAATCATAGATCATCCTGGAAACCCTGGCCATAGAAGCTGTTGCGGCAGTATCATCAACAAGGTTTTTTGAAAGGATAACGAGCACATATTTTCTGCCATCGGGAAGGAATATAATTCCTGAATCATGGTGAACCCCGGTGATCGTTCCGGTTTTATGTGCCACGTTCACTTGTTTTGGCAGCAATGCGGGGATAAGTGTATTATGTGTTTGACCGAGCAGGATATTGATCATATCTGCACAGGCTTTTTTATTGATCATCTGCGCGGTTGCCATTTTTTCAAAGATCAGCATGAGGTCATATGCAGTAGTTGTATTGTTGAGGCCCTGCGCAAATGCTTTATTATCTTCCACGCCACGCAGTACCATAATATCTTTTGCACCAAGATCGCGCATAGTTTGTGTTATGTTCTTTCCATCTACCATTTCCATAATGAGGTTTGTAGCGAGGTTGCTGCTCATGATGATCATCTGGTATACCAATGCTGAAAGTGGTAATTTATTACCAATCTGTTTATACAGATCCTGCTGACTATCGTCGGAAGAGTTGAGTGAATAGGGGCTGCCGTCAACAATACTTTTAAATTCATTTTTGATCAATACAGAATCGTTCAATGAAATTTTTCCTCCGGCTGCCTGTTTAAATACTTCGATCATCACAGGTGTTTTCATGGTGCTGGCTGCATGAAAAGTCTCGTGTTCGTTCCATAAAATGGTTTCGCCGGTCTGTATGTTTTTATATGCAAAGGCGAAAAAACCTTTCTGTTGATTTAATTCTGTTTGTATTTGCCTGATCAATTCTATCTGCGGATTTGTTTGAGCATACAATGAAGTAATGATGACAATTGGTAAAAGAAAACAAATTGCTTTTTTCATTGAATAGTTATTTGCACAATGTTAGATGACAGTTGTTAGATGACGGATAAGACTTTCTTCTATCATCTAACAACTGCCATCCATCATCTTCTACAAAGCCGGTTTAATTTTTCGGTTCTGATATTTTTAACAGCTCTTCCAAATACCCGCCCCAGATAGATGGAATGGAATGTGTGCCGTGGCCGTTTGTTTTATCTGTGATCGGTAATAATATATACCTGCCTTTCTGTACATTTTTGATCTCTTTTTCCATGATACCTAATTCAGGCGGGTTTACCTGGTCGTCTGCTGAATTGATGGCGAACAGCGGCGCTTTGATCTTTGCTAAATATGGCGACGGATCATAATCGCGTGATGCATCAAACTGGTAAATGAAATCATTTGCATCCAGTAAACCTGCGTATCGTTTTTCAAGATCATCCAGCATCTTTTCTGCTTCTGCACGGGTAGGCGCTTTTTTCTGCCATTGCAAAGGGCTGCTTACCATAAAGATCATGGATGAAATGGCTCCCTGCATACCCAGTTTGGGTTGTTGTGTGTATTCGCCGCCTTTCCATTCGGGATCGGCTTTTACGAGGTCGATCGCCATTTTTCTTTGTATGCGGTTTCTTCCTGCAATCGCTGCGGGTTCACTTGCCAATGGCATAAGTGCATCCATAAAATCAGGATACGTGTATCCCCATACCCATGTATGCATTCCACCCATTGATGTTCCCATTACGAGTCGGAGATGGTTCACCTGCAAATGTTCTGTGAGTAAACGATAATCGGCCAGCACCATATCATCATACGTATATTTTGGAAAGCGCATGTGCAGGCCATCACTGGGTTTGCCTGATTTGCCGTGGCCAATGCCATCGGGCATGATGATAAAATATTTTGTGGCGTCTAATAATTGCCCGGCACCAAATAAGTTTCCGGCAAATGTTTCGGTTAAAAAATTTTTACCGTTCCCGGTGGTACCATGCATGATCAGTACGGCATTGGTCACTTTGCCTTCTTTATTTTTTTGCGGCCGGCCGATAACCGTATAATGCATATTCAGTGATGCAATCTTTTCGCCACTCACAAAAGGAAAATCTTTTATGGCATAATCTCCTTCAACAGGTGTTGGATATTTTGTTTGTGAATAACTGTTGTAACTGATCAGCAAAAAAATGACGAGAATTGACGCAAGCGAATAATGTTTATTTTTATCGATCATACGATTATCATTTTTAATGAGTACAACAAAATACATAAACGCATTGAATAATCACACTAATCTGCAAACGAACCATTGATGGAACCCGTAAAATTATTTATGCTGCTGCTGGGTTGCAAGCCACCAGGCAGATTTACTGAACAACATGATATTTTTTTTGGGGCCGGCAATTCTTTGAAAGACCTGTTACCGGCCATCAGAACATTCTGGCCCGAACCGCCGAAGATACATATCGATGCCTGGCGCGAGGTTACAGAAGTGGATGGTTTTGCGATCAGGTTATTACCGAAAAAAAGTGATCAGGTGCAAATTAAAGATCACCGGTTATTTTTTCTCAACCTCGGTGGTTATAAAGAAAATGAGTTTGAAGAATACCACTATAAAATGCTGGTGGTTGCAAAAGATAAATCCGAAGCAATTAAACAGGCAAAGGGATCTGCCTTTTATAAACATACCGGTTTTACAGGCGCCGATTCGCATATAGATGATAAGTACGGCGTGGATGTGGATGACCTGTATGAGATTGAAGAAATACTTCCGTCATCGATCAAAGAAAAATATTTTGTCGGTATTGAAACTGCTGATGGTTTATTGAGAGATGAATGGCATTTGGGATATACGAAACTGAGTTCGTTGATTGATTAATTTTTTTTCACGCAAAGATGCGGTGGCGCAGTTTTATTTTTTATTTATTTGTTGAAAGGCTGCAGGAAGGAAATCGCAAATATCACCTGCGCGCATCGCTGTTTCTCCTAAAACATTTTTTGCAAGGTCGCCTGCAAGGCCGTGTATGTATACGCTTAATAAGCCTGTTTCGAGCGGAGAATATTTTTGCGCAAGGATGCCTGTAATGATTCCCGTGAGTACATCTCCGCTGCCGCCTTTTGCCATGCCGGGGTTTCCTGTGTTATTAAAATAACTTTCGCCGGAAGGTGTGGTGATACAGGTATGCGCTCCTTTCAATATCACATACACTTTGAATTTTTTTGAAAATGCAACCTGCAGTTCATGTCTTTCAAAATCATCATTTGATCTTCCTGCGATCCGTTCAAATTCTTTGGGATGCGGTGTAAGAATAGAATTTGCCGGAATCTGGTCCAGCCATTTTTTTTCCTGCCCGAGTATATTCAGTGCATCCGCATCAATCACCAGAGATTGGCTGCTTTTTGTAAGCAGGCCATACAACATTTTTTGCGTGATCTGTTCTGTACCAATGCCGGGGCCGATCCCGACAGATGAAAAGTTCTCAGTACCGATCATATCACCAATCATTTTTTCATTGGCATCAACCGTTACCATTGTTTCCGGATTGCTTACCTGCATAATTTCATAACCGCATTGCGGGAGATGAACTGTGAGTAAACCCGCACCACTTCTCAAACAGGCGCGCGCCGATAAAACTGCGGCACCGATCTTTCCATAGCTTCCTGCAATAAGCAATGCGTGGCCAAATGTTCCTTTGTGTGAAAATTTTCTGCGCGGCCTGAAGATGTTTTTTATCAGATCTTTTGTGATGAGATATTTACCGGATGGTTCTGCATCTATAAATTTTTTACTTAAGCCAATGTCTATTATTTCCCAATCGCCAACATATTCCGCATTTTGGGCAAAGAAGAAAGCATACTTGGGAAACTGGAAAGTTAATGTGTGCTGGGCTTTGACAATAGCGGAAGAATGATCAGAAGAAATATCTGCAAATAATCCGGAAGGAATATCGATCGAAATAATTTTATTGCCGTTTTGATTGATCGTATTAATGCAGCCTGCCATAAATCCTGTTACCGGCCTTGATAAACCGGTTCCGAAAAGGGCATCGATGATGATATCATTTTTTTGTAAATCAAAATCATCGGCTGACAAAAGAATATGAATGACCGAACTATTTTTTTCTTCGAGCCTTTTTTTATTGATGATACATTCTTCTGAATATTTTCCTTCGCCTGCAATAAATACTTTTACTTCAAAACCCGAAACCAGTAACATACGCGCAATAGCCAACCCATCGCCGCCATTATTTCCATGCCCGCAGAAAACAGAGAATGAATTTTCTTTGTTGAACTTTTGTTTGATCCATTCAACGCATTTCGCAGCGGCTCGTTCCATCAGATCAATTGAGGCACTGGGTTCATTTTGTATGGTGAACCTGTCTGCTTCTCTGATCTGTTTTGAAGAAAATATTTTTAATGGCGATAGCATGCAGTGAATACTTTCTGCAAAAGTAATTCAATGCCTGATCTTCCTATTAAAATACCCTGCAATCCCTCTGCTCCTGTTTGCAGCGGTTAATCTTACAAAAACGGGAATTTGACAACTGTTTTTATTTTGTATTTTCATGTAAACCTGTTCGGTTAAACCCATACTTACGAAATGCAAAAAAGATCATTTATAAAAACCATGGCTATGGCCGGTTTATCGGCGCCCTTCTCTACAAGTGCTTTGGATAAATGGATACGGCTGGCTGATAAAAGGCCAATAAATGACCTTGCTTCAGATGATGATTTCTGGATAGCTATCCGCGGCGAATACAACCTGAAACCGGATTATATCAATCTTGAAAATGGTTATTATAATATTTTACCAAAAGAAATACTGGAAAATTATATCAAACATATCCGTGAAGTAAATTATCAGGGTTCTTATTATATGCGTACGGTGCAGTTTGATAATAAAAAGAATATGGCCGCGAAAGTGGCGGAGTTATTGGGTTGTACAACGGATGAACTGGTGCTTACCAGAAATACGACGGAGTCGCTCGACATGATCATCGGCGGTTTTAGATGGAACGCAGGCGATGAAGCAGTGATGGCGGAACAGGATTATGGATCGATGCTGGAAATGTTCAGGCAGGTTTCAAAAAGATATGGTACGGTAAATAAAATTCTATCTATTCCCAATCATCCGGCATCCGATGATGAGATCGTTAATCTTTATGCAAATGCCATCACACCAAAAACAAAACTGCTGATGGTTTGTCATATGGTGAATATCACCGGCCAGATATTACCCATTCAAAAGATCTGCGATATGGCGCATAGCAAAGGCGTTCAGGTAATGGTTGATGGTGCACATGCGGTGGCGCATATCCGTTTCGCTATTCCTGATCTGCATTGCGATTATTATGCGGCGAGCCTGCACAAATGGTTAACAGTTCCGTTAGGTGTTGGCATGTTGTACGTGCGCAGGGATAACATCAATAAGATCTGGCCATTGCTTGCTGAAGCGGAAAGAAAAGAAGATGATATTTCAAGGCTGAATCATATCGGCACACATCCCGTGCATACCGACCTGGCTGTTTCTGATGCGATTGATTTTTATCATAAGATCGGTGGCGAGAGAAAAGAAGCCAGGCTACGTTACCTGCAGCAATACTGGACAACAAAAGTTCGCAATCTTTCCAATGTAATTCTAAATACACCTGCCGACCCAACGCGTTCCTGTGCCATTGCAAACGTTGGTATCAAAGGAATGAAGCCTGCTGAGATGGCTGAAACTTTATTGAAAAATTACAGGATCTACACTGTTGCCATCGATGGCGCCAATGTGCATGGCTGCCGTATTACACCGAATATATTTACTACTGTTTCGGAATTAGATGTGCTTGTAAAAGCATTGAGTGAGATGGGAGTGTGACGCTTAACGCAAAACGCCAATCAAATGCGTTCTGCGTTAAGCGTTTCGCGTTCAGCATCTTAATTACTGTTATTACTGTCCGCGTAAGTTGCACTGTTAAACTCGATCCGGAAACCTTTTTCTGAGCTGGTTAATTTGCCTCTCCAGTTATTATTTTTAAACATACCTGAGAGCCATTCGATCGTGTTGGTGTCAGCATGAAATACATATCTGCCAATTTCGTAATCATCTTCGGCCGTACTGAATGCTACTTTGTATTTACCATTTGCAAGCAACACCACATTTCCGATATAGATCGTTGGAATACCTGAATACAATTCATACCTGCCCAAATGTGGGCCGTTCTTTTCTACAGGTTGTGTTGTTATATTCGGAACAGCATTTCTTGCCGGTGCCTGGATCACCGTTTTTGTTTGCGCAAAACCAATGTGCATGCACATTACAGCTACACAAAAACAAAAGAGGTATTTAAAATTTCGCATACAATACAATTTATTCAATTCATTTTTTATCAATGGAAAGTGGCTTTGATCGAAACCCTTCTGTTCAATGCCCTTCCTTCTTCTGTATTATTATCAGCGATCGGCCTTTCCAATCCAAACCCTGCTGATGTGAACCTTCCGGCACTAAATCCTTTCTTCACAAAGAACGATACAACTGAAGCGGCTCGCCTGTTAGACAGGTCTTTGTTATATGCAGCGCCTGCCCTGTTATCAGTATGTCCTTCTATGTAGAGCGTAACATTGGGATAATCTTTGATGATATCTGCCACTTCATTCAACGGTTTCAACGCAGCGGGTGATAATTCTGCACTGGCTGTTTTAAAGAATACCATTTTTGCAAGCTCATTCAGCCTTGCCTGGATATCAGGGCAACCAAAGTTTTCTTTTGTTCCTTTTACATCAGGGCATTTGTCTTTACTGTCCGGAATACCATCACCATCCCTGTCTCTTTCAACAACCGGCGGTGGCGGCGGAACAACGATAGGTGTTAGCAAAACGGGCTGTAACACCAATCGTTTTTCTGTTCCGGTATTATTCACCAGTAATGAATCTTCTAAGTAGCCGTTGCGTGTGAAATGCAGCATATATGCACGTCCGGGCCTTACGGGGAAATGAAAATTGCCTGTGATATCTGTTATAAACGAATCAACTACCGGTGTTTCTTCATCCAGTAATCGCATCACCACTTTTGCAGAATCCAGCCTTCGTAATGTTGTTTTGCTGAGAACGGTTCCTTCCATCTGAACGGTGAACGGTGCATTCTCAAACATGTAAATATCATCTGTCCCCAAACGGTTACTGCTGAAGAAACCTTTTGTTTTCTTATCATTATAGATAATACCGAAATCATCAAAACTTGTATTGATCGGGTATCCAAGGTTAACGGGTGTTTTCCAGTTACCTTTTGTTATGTATGTTTTATAAATATACAGCCCACCCAATCCCGCCAATCCATCCGAACTGAAATACAATGTATCGCCTTTGATCGTTGGAAACAATTCGTTGCCTGCTGTATTGATCTTGTTATCCAGATTGAATACAACGGTCATGTCGTAATCGCTCGCGGTGCTTACATAATAAATATCGCTTCCGCCCATACCGCCGGGTTTATTGCTGCAGAAGTACAAACGTGTTTCATCATCGCTGAGTGCGGGATGATAAAAATCGAATTCAGGTTGTACAAAAGGCAATATTTTAATGTTGCCCCAGGTACCGTTTTCTAAAGTAGCCACACATATTTCGAGGTTATATCTTCCGTTGCTGGCTTTTAAATTATTACGGGTGAAATAAACTTTATCGCCTGCTTTATTAAAACAAAGCGGGCCGTAATTATATTTCGTATTTAATTCGTTACTGAATTTTTCAAGTTTGTGTATCGTGCCGTTATAATTGCTGTGCATGCCGCTTACGAGAATGATATCGTTATCATTACTTGTTTGCGAAGTGTAATCATCATTTGCTTTGATCGATCCGTTATAGCTCCTGGAAGAATGGCCGGGAACGGTATCTGTTATATACAGGTCGGCCGTATCCCTTACCATATAAATATTGGCGAATGGCAAACCATCCCAGCCAAACTCTCTTTCGGAAGATGGCCTTGAATAACGGTTTGATACGAACACCATTCCACGCTGATAAAACTGGGGGCTGAAATCCTGCTGTTGTGTATTCAGGTTCAACAGGTGTATGGAATAATCCAGTGAATCACGCAGCAGGATCTGTGTATTGGAAAAACCTTTGAAACGTTCTGCCAATAAATTACCTGTTCTTGAAGAAGTTTCTTTGGATAATTTTTTATAAATTTTTGCCGCTTCATTATATTGTTTCTGGTTAGCGAGCAATTCTGCTATGCGTTGACTGGTGAAAAATAAACCCCCGTACTTACTTTCATATTTCTGGTAGTACACAAGTGCTGAATCATAATTTTTGATGTACCAGTACGATTCGGCGATATGTAAGCTGGCCAGTGAATCGTTCCTGCTGGGATGTTTCAGGCTGGTTTTGAAAAAAGGGATAGCGTACATGTAACGCTGGTCATTGAATTCTTTTTCGCCATTGCGGAAATATACTTCTGCCCTTCGCGACCGGCCATCCTGCGCCACAGAAAGCGTTTGAAACCCTGAAAGAAAAATAAGAATATATAGTATAATTTTTTTCATTACCTGTATTTATGATCAGAAGTACCTTGGTGATGCAACTTTTCCCTTACTTGTTCCGAATTCCATATGCATACCCTAAACGCAATTGTTTACTTAACTGCAGTTCCGCCATACCCACTATTGCATCGCCCGTTCTGTATGAAAAGCCGAATGAAATCACATTGTCGATCCACAGGTTTGTATTCAGGTCATATTCAACCGGCGCACCGCTTGCCGCTTTTACCGGGATAGATGGTTTGAACACCAGATCCTGGTTCAGGTTCACTACAAAACCGGAGGCAAGATACAAATGCAGATCCCTTCCATTAACCGAAGACACATCTGCCGTATTATCATAACTGAGTTTTGTTTTTAATAAAGCGGGGGTTGATACGCCGATATAAAATCTGTCGGAGTTATAATATATACCAGCCGCTGCCGAAGGTAAGATACCGCTGATATTCTGGTTAAATGTTGGATCGTTCGGCTGAAAAGTTCTTACCTCGCTGTAGTTAGCCCGGTAATTCAATAAGCCGGCCTGGAGGCCAAGGCTTAATGTTCCTGATTCTGTTAGCTGAATACGAAAAGCATAAGAAGCATTCAAACCGGTTGTACGTTCAACACCCAGCCTGTCATCATATAACTGAACACCCACACCGATCTTCTTTTCATGAATGGGCATATCAAAACCAACCGAAGTTGTTTGCGGCGCACCATCAATTCCAACCCATTGGTTCCGGTATAAAGCAGTAGCAGTTACTACACCACGGCTTCCTGCATAGGCAGGGTTAATGTTCAACATATTGAACATATATTGGGAATACATGGGCGGTTGCTGTGCCTTAGCAGACACAGAAGCCAGTAAAATAAAAACCACCAATCCCCATCTGACTTTCATCATCAAAACACGCATGTGATTACTTTTCTTTTTTACCTAAATTAATATTTTTATATGCTACCATTTGCGGCTATCGTTTCAACGTGATGAAGCCTGCAAATTTGCGCACAGAATTATTTGCGGTATTGGTGGCCAATACAATATAATAATAAGTGCCGTCAGGAAGATCATCTCCCAGGAGACGATTTGCCTGGTTTCCTTTTCCATCAAATGTGTTTTTGTAATCAGGCGCCGTGTATACCAGGTTACCCCAACGGTTAAACAATTGAAAACTGATGGTTGTACCAACCGGCCTGGTGATAACGAACAGATCATTTACACCATCATGGTTTGGTGAGAAACCACCCGGTATAAATATATCTACAAACGGTATCACAAACTTGGTTGGGTTCCGCACGCCTATTCCGTTACCAACTGTTGGATCGTTTGATAAAATATTAAAGCTTCCGAATGGAGACCTTGCCGTCATCGTAGCCTGATTATTCAACACACCTGAGAATCCGTTTGGTGTCATTTTGATCGTTACCT
>JABDAP010000019.1 GCA_013289065.1 Bacteroidota bacterium
TACCGCACCCGAAGGAACCGACCTTAAAAAAGCAGAAAAAATTTTACGTCAATATAAAATTGAAAAATTGCCCGTTGTAAATAAGCAGGGGAAACTGATCGGCTTAATTACTTATCGTGATATTTTACAGATCAGAAATTATCCCAACGCTGTAAAAGATACCCATGGAAGATTACTCGTAGGCGCCGCATTAGGCATCACGCAGGATCTGCTTGAAAGAGCGGCCGCACTTCAGTTTGTGGGAGTTGATGTGGTTACACTCGACAGCGCCCACGGCCACAGCAAGGGTGTGATACAGGCATTGAAAGCGCTCAGAAAAAATTTCAAGAACTTACAGATCATCGCAGGAAATATCGGTACTGCTTCAGGCGCAAAAGCATTGGCAGAAGCCGGCGCCGATTGTGTAAAAGTGGGTATCGGCCCGGGTTCTATCTGCACCACACGTATTGTTGCCGGCGCAGGTGTTCCGCAATTAACCGCCATCATGGAAGCAAGCAATGCATTAAAAACAAAAGGTATTCCTGTGATCGCAGATGGTGGCATCCGCTATACAGGTGATATGGTAAAAGCATTAGCAGCCGGCGCCAACGTTGTAATGATGGGCAGTGTGTTTGCAGGCGTGGAAGAAAGCCCCGGCGACACCATTATTTATGAAGGAAGAAAATTCAAAGAATACCGCGGTATGGGAAGCCTCGGCGCCATGAGCCAGGGCAGCGGCGACCGTTATTTCCAGGATGTGGAAGACGATGTAAAAAAATATGTACCCGAAGGAATTGAAGGCCGCGTTGCCTACAAAGGAAATCTGAATGAGATCGTATATCAATATGTTGGCGGGCTCCGCTCAGGCATGGGTTACTGCGGCGCAAAAGACATCAAAGCATTGCAGCAATCAACTTTCGTAACCATCACCAATGCCGGAATGAAAGAGAGCCATGCGCATGATGTGTTCATTACAAAAGAGTCGCCGAATTATAGTAGAATGTAATAAGTAGTAAGTTTTAAGTTGTAAGTTATAGGTGATTATTATGTAGTCGCCTTTTGTATTTTATGGCAACTTGGTTGCGTCGCACACTTCACCGTTCAGAACATAACGCAGAGAGAGATTTCTTAACATCCAAACAATAAAACCTGCTTATCTTTCCGAAAAACATAGCTGTGAAAAGATCCGGCCTGCTTCTCATTTGTATCCTCACATTATTTGTACAGAAAACAACTGCACAAAATGCTCCATCGCATTTGCGCATCAGCCTGCTTACCTGCGGGCCGGGTGATGAATTGTATTCTACATTTGGCCATACTGCCATCCGCATTATGGACAGCACCAGGCAAACAGATATCGTTTACAACTACGGCAATTTCAATTTTGATGACCCTGATTTCTACATGAAGTTCGTAAGAGGCAAACTGGATTATTTTCTCAACGCCGAAGGCATGATCGATTTTATGCCGGAATACCAGCAAGACAAAAGAAGTGTAACCGAACAATTATTAATACTCCCCGACAGCATAAAACTGGTTATCGTAAAAGCATTGAACGAAAATCTTATCGGCGCTGCACGTTATTATAAATATGATTATTTATACGACAACTGCACAACACGCGTTCGTGAAATATTATTGAAATATGCGGGCTTACAGGTTATCCGCCCATTGGTTCCAGCAAAAACAACTTTCAGAAACCTTATTCACGAATACCTTGACAGGGGCGGCCAAACCTGGAGCAAACTCGGCATCGATCTGTTACTCGGCAGCACGATCGATAAAGTAGTGGATATACCGCAGTCCATGTTCCTGCCCGATTATTTAATGAAAGGTGTTGACAGTTCTGTAAATACCCCTCACCCGATACTACAGCAGAAAACAGTATTGAATATTGGTGCGCAGGCAGCAGATACCAATCATAACCTGCCCGTATATATTTTTAGTGTGTTTGCAGTAATAGTGATGGCCATTTCATTTGCAGCAAATAAGGCGGCACGCAGAATTGTGTGGGCCATTGATATTATTTTATTTGTTGTAACCGGTTTGCTCGGTTGTTTATTTTTATTTCTGTGGTTCGGATCTGACAGTAAAGCTTATTCTGCCAACTATAATGTTTTGTGGGCGCTCCCCACAAATCTTATTGCTGCGTTTGTTGTACGCAGGAATACAAAGTGGGTAAAAACTTATTTCAGCATCTGTTCGTTTATATATGCATTCACATTGATCTTTTGGCCATTGCTGCCGCAGCAATTCAATATCGCACTCATTCCCATTTTGATATTATTACTGTTCAGGTGTTGGCAGTTGCGAAAAAATAACTGATGCAAAGATCATTTCAATATCGATCCGCAACAATTTCTTATACCATTGAAGGAAAAGGGAAACCCGTGGTATTGCTTCATGGGTTTGGAGAAGACAGCAATGTGTGGAATGAACAGGTTTTGTTTTTGAAAGGACATTGTTTGTTAATAGTGCCGGATCTTCCGGGTTCGGGTAAATCTTCTTTATTAAGTCTGGAGACTGGAGTTAGAAGACTGGAGTTAAATGATCAATCAACTCCAGACTCCAGACTCCAGTCTCCAGACTATATTTCTATCGATGATTATGCTTCCTGCATCCACTCCCTTCTTCAACATGAAAAGATTTCATCCTGCATCATGCTTGGCCACAGCATGGGCGGATATATCACATTGGCGTTTGCAGAACAATATCCATCCATGTTAACCGCATTCGGGTTGGTGCATTCAACCGCTTTTGCAGATAGCGAAGAAAAAAAGAAGAACCGCGAAAAAGGGATTACGCTGATGGGAGAATATGGTTCATATCCTTTTTTAAAAAATACCACGCCTAATTTATTCGGAAAAAAATTTAAAGAAGCGCACTTCGAAAAAGTGGATGCGCTTATTGAAGCAGGTGCGGCTTTTTCAACAGAAGCATTGCAACAATATTACCGCGCCATGATGCTGCGCCCCGACCGTACCCATGTATTAAAAAGCAACCGCTTACCCGTTCTTTTCGTAACCGGTACCGAGGATGTTGCAGCCCCGGTGGAAGATGTTATCCGGCAGGTTTCCCTACCTAACATTTCATATCTTTATGTGTTACAGGAAACAGGGCACATGGGCATGTGGGAAGCACCGGAAAAAATGAACCAATACTTACTCGCTTTTATCCATCCTTAATATCAGCAGGGTTATGAAGAAGCTTTTCTTCATAGTTATTTTATTCATCAGTTCATTGTCTGCAACAGCGAAGCATGTGGCAGGCGGCGAATTATTTTATCAATACATGGGCGCCGGACCGAACGGAACAAGCATGTATAAGATCACATTGCGTTTATTCAGGGATTGTTTATCAAACGGGCCATTGCTTGAAAGTGAAACCGTAGTTGTGGGAATTTTCGCCTCCGATACTTACTCCCTGGTTCAGGCTTTGCCGTTGGACCGGCTGGGCGCTGTTCAAACCATTTCACTTAATACTGCAGCGTTTCCCTGTTTAACCGGTATGACGACCCCTGTTTGTTACCA
Organism: Bacteroidota bacterium; assembly: GCA_013289065.1. Lineage (GTDB taxonomy): Bacteria > Bacteroidota > Bacteroidia > Chitinophagales > Chitinophagaceae > Sediminibacterium. The sequence goes on from JABDAP010000019.1 coordinate 3,510, forward strand.
GGTAGCCATTTTTTCTGCAACTGTTGCTTTGCCTGATAATAATGCCGGTTATACTTTATCAAGAACGGGTTGTTGCCGGGTAGACAGGATTGACAATTTAGTTGTGCAAATGAGTGTAGGCAGCAATTATGTAACTAAGATCCCCGGAAGGTCTACACTACCCGAAGGCCATAACAGCAGCCCGCAGTTTTATGTGAGGGATACGGTACTTGTTTGCACCAACAAAAAATTCAAACTCGATTTTGGCGCACAGGATCCCGATGGTGATTCACTTACTTATTCTCTTTGCGATGCATATACGGCCCCCAATTCAGGTGTTAGCCAGGCGCCAACGCCAACACTTAATTTAATACCGCTGCAATATATTCCGCCATACAGCGGGAGTTTTCCTTTGGGGCCGAGCGTAACGATCAACCCATCAACCGGAATTATCAGTGGCATTGCGCCGGCATCCGGCCACCAATTCGTGGTAAATGTTTGTGTTACCGAATGGAGAAATGGCGTTGCATTTACGGAACACAGAAAAGATTTTATTTTAAAAATACAGGATTGCGACCTGATAGAAGCCGCATTGCCCGACAAGATCATCCAGTGCAAAATACCTTTGGTTCATTTTGAAAACCTGTCAAGTTCTTCCGGCATCACTTCTTATTTGTGGGAGTTCGGCGATAATAATACTTCTACCAGCCCAACCGTTGACCATACCTATGCCGATACAGGAACGTTTATGGCCAGGCTCACAGTTACCGGCCCGAAAGGATGCATAGGCTCAGACAGCACACTTGTTTTAGTGTATCCAGGTTTTACGCCTGGTTTTGCTGTTACGGGAAGTTGTGTATTGAATCCATTTCATTTTAAAGACACCACCGTTTCAAAATACGGAACCGTGAACAGCTGGTTCTGGAACTTTGGCGATCAGAATACGAATGCAGATACATCAATCATACAAAATCCAACCTATAAATATCTTTCCGCTTCGCAAAAAACAGTGAGCCTTATAGTAACAAATACAAAAGGCTGTATTGACACCGCGCAACTGGATTATCCTGTTCGCGATAAACCGGTATTACAACTTCCGTTCAAGGATACGTTGATCTGTAATATTGATTCATTGCCGATCCATGTAGGCAATCCCGGTGTGTACTCATGGCTGCCGAATAAAAATATCCTGTTCCCGAATACATCCAGCCCGGTCGTGTTTCCGAAAGACACGACCCAATACATTGTTAGCCTGAACGACAGCGGATGCATCAACACCGATACCGTAACGGTAAATGTTTTACCCTTTATAAAAGTGAAACTGGAAAATGATTCGGTGATCTGCAAGTCGGATATCATACAACTACGGCCGGTCAGTTATGCATTGCAATATGCATGGACCAGTTCTTCGGGTGAAATAGTGGCTGGTGTAAAATATCCGTTGGTGCAGCCATTGGTCAACACGAAATATTATGTAAAAGCTAATTTGGGAAAATGCGAAGACCATGACAGTGTGATGATCAATGTGGTTCCATATCCTGTTGCCGTCGTTGGCCCTGATACAACGATCTGTCTGGGCAGCCGCATCCAGTTGCGAAGCACGGTTGTTGGTTCATCGGTAACATGGTCGCCGGCAAATTCATTGATCAATCCAACAAGCCTTACGCCTGTTGCAGGGCCATCAAAAAGCACTGCGTATATTTTGCGGGTTACGGATACATTGGGTTGCCCCAAACCCGCAAGCGATACCATTCTTGTAGCAGTGGCGCCAAAAATTATTGCAGATGCGGGAAGAGATACGGTAGCGCTTCCTGATCAGCCGATACAATTGATCGCAACAGGCGGGCTCACTTATTCATGGAGCCCTGAAATAGGATTGAATGATCCATCCATCTATGATCCTATTGCCACACTGGGTGCAGATATAGATTCGATCAAATACAGGGTTCGTGTAACGGATGCCTATGGTTGTTATGCAGACGATGATATAGTGATACGTGTATACAAAACCGGCCCCGATATCATTGTTCCATCTGCCTTTACGCCAAATGGCGATGGAAAGAATGATATCCTGAAACCCATAATGGTTGGTATTTCAACGCTTGCTTATTTCAAAGTATTTAACCGTTGGGGCCAGCTCATGTTCAGCACAACCCAGATCGGTAAAGGGTGGGATGGCATATTCAACGGTGTACCGCAGCCGTCGAATACCTATGTTTATGAAACACTGGGTGCAGATTATAAAGGCAAAACTATTTTCCGTAAGGGAACGGTGGTGCTGATCCGATAAAAACTCTACACACGCAGTAGTACTGCATTTCAGCCTTTTTTATTTTCAGGATAAAGATTGGATTTAGAAAAAAAGCCTATTACTTTTAAGAGGTAAAATCCAATCCAATGAAAAAAATCATGCATTTAACTGCCGTGGTATTTTTTTTATTAATCTGCCACACCCTCTCTGCCCAAGTAAAATCAAAGCTTCATGTTGTAAAAAAAAGTAGCCCGGTTTATGCTACATCACCGGCTTTACGAACGAATGGATTAGATGATCCCGGAGGATATACCTGTGCAACCGCAGACCCGGGAAGTGATGCAACTATTTCTTGCGGCAGTTCAACTACCATCGGCGGAAGTTATAACCCCAATTATTTTTATTCATGGTATCCTACTGCGGGTTTAAGTTCATCAACACAGCTTAATCCTACAGCCAGCCCTTTGGGAACAACTACTTACACTTTGACAATGACACCTAAACCCAACCTGCTTATTAATGGCAGTTTTGAAAGTGGCAATACAGGTTTTTCTACAGACTATTCATATGGGATCAGTTTAGGCAATTATACAACTTATACTATCGCAAATAAGCCAACCGATGTTTATAATTGGTGGTGCAATACTGAACCGCCACGCGGAACAAACGCATTGATCGTTGATGGGGCTACTTCTGCCAATCAGAGGGTCTGGTATCAAACTATATCAATTACTCCCAGTACTTATTATTCTTTCTCAGGCCAGTTTATGAATATTTATAGTACGTATGGCGTTAATGATCCCAATATTGTAGTTAAAATAAATGGTACCAGTTTAGGCAACCAGGTGTTAACATTCAATAATTGTGACTGGACAACACTCAGTGCAGGCTGGATCTCTGGATCATCTGATTATACCGCTACTATTGCCATATACAGCGAACCTAGTTCATATAGTGGTGATGGAAATGATTTTGCCATTGATAACCTCGTCTTTAATGTAGGTGACTGCCCGATAACCACAGCGCCTGTAACAGTAACGGTAACAGGTGTTCCTACAATTAGCCCGTCAGGTCCAATAGAAGTTTGTTATTATTGGGAACCTAGCTTTACTACGACACTTACAACGAATCTGACTTCGAATATTAGATGGTCTATCCGTGGACATGATTTTCCTGATAGTACAAATAGTTCATTCACTCTTAGAGAAGAAACTCTTCGTCTTTATGATTCTACTCCTCGAAGCACCTTATATTATTCAAGTCCTTTTACAGTAAAAGATTTGTCAACCGGATGCATATCTGATCCTGTTATTATTAAGGCTATACAACTGCCAGAAGTTGCTTTACTTTCAGGTACAACATATGGAACAGGTTTTGCCCTGTCTGGATATGTTTATCCTTATCCGTGGATTGGATCTCCAATAGGATATGGAACCAGCTCGTCAATAGCGTGGAAAATAACATCTCCAACAAGCGCAATTCCGTTATCTGATACAAGCCTATATCCAGTAAGTTTTTATGTACCAGATGTACCTAATGAAGCATCCATTCCACCTGTTTATTTAACTTATAAATTAACATTATCAGGATCGGATTTTAGCTGTGCAAATACTTCATTAGAAACCAGCTACGATTGGCTCGAATTTGTTACTGACTATTTGCATGTTTTCGCAAAAACTAAAGATTCATCAGTTGTAAGAAATTCGAGATTAACAGGGGAAAATTTTAATAATGAAAAAAACATACTAATCTATCCAAATCCTGCAAAGAACAATTTCACAATTGCTGCAATTGATGAATTTGACAAAGTGCAGATCTTTTCAAGTAAAGGTGCATTGATGAAAACAATCAATACAAAAGGAAGAACAGCAGATATTAATGCCGGTGGCTTACTTCCCGGCAGCTATTTTGTTAACATACTTTCTGCAAAAGGAACAACAGTTAAAAAGCTGATAGTTATAAAATAATTACCAGTTTCAAGACAAAAAGCTCGGAATATCAGATATTCTGGGCTTTTTTGTTTCAGTATTGTATCCGGCGTAAAAGCAGCAAATCAACCATTCTTTTGATCTTATTAAGATGTTGTAATGGCGTTAAATAATGCCTTTTTATTTAAGGCTTAATTAACATACTGTATTTTCATACATCTGTAAGTACGCTGCTATCTAAGGGAAACCGAAAGAACATGAAAAAATCGATCCTTTTCTTTTTAATAATTCTCGTGTGTGGTCAGTCGTCTTATGCGGCTCACCTGAAAGGCGGTTGGATCCAATATACTTATCTCGGGCCCGGCGGTACAGCAAATAGTTCTAAATACCAGGTTACTGTGCGACAATATCTCTTGTGCAGTTCCTCCGCTACGCAAAGAGATGCGCAGGTTTACTTGGGAGTATTTGATGGAGTTACAAACCAATTAATCAATACAATCACAATTGCGAGGTCAAGTTCAGATAATCCTAATAAAACAACTTTCAGCCCTTGTCTCAATAATCCTAAACCAGTCTGTTATATCATCGATATTTATACACAGATAATCGATCTGCCAAACAACCCCGCCGGTTATACACTTACTGTACAAAGATGTTGCAGGGTTGGGAGCATAGTAAATGTTCAGGATCCTTCAAATAATTACGGCTTGAGTTATACAACTAAAATACCAGGGTTCATTAACGGCATAGATTATTCACATAACAGTAGCCCAGCATTTGCACAAAAAGATACTGTTATTGTTTGTCATAATACACCTTTCACATTCGATTTCAGCGCAACCGATTCGGATGGTGATATTTTAAGCTATAGTTTTTGTGATGGCTTAACCGGGGGATTTAATGATCCGAATAATAGTCAGAATGCAGCACAGCCTGATCCACCAAGTAATCCACCATATACAGCAATCGCATATAGTGTTGGATACACCGGTTCATCACCTATGGGTCTGAATGTTACCATCGATCAGAATACGGGAATAATATCCGGTGTAGCACCTGATTCTGTTGGAGAATATGTAATATCTGTTTGCGCAAGCGAATTCAGGAATAATGTACTGATCGGTACAACAAAAAAAGAAATTCATATTACTGTGGGAGATTGTTCTTTATCGGCCGCTGCTTTAAAGCCAACTTATATTACCTGCAATGGAACCTCTTTAAGTTTTCAAAATGAATCAACCAATTCAAGCATCATTTCTTATTTGTGGGATTTTGGCGTACCGTCAATTACAACAGATACTTCCACCAGCCCAACACCTACCTATGATTATTTAAAAAGTGGAAAAGACAGTGGAACATTTACGGTGAAATTAAAAGTTGCGACATCAGCCGGCTGTCAGGATTCGACTACTGCACTGGTAAAAGTATATCCGGGCTTCGCACCGAATTTTACAGCACAGGGAACCTGCTATTTAAACAGCTATCAATTTCTTGATGCGACAGTTACTAAATATGGATCGGTAAACAGCTGGAAATGGAATTTCGGCGACAGCACCACATTGGCAGACACGGCAAGCTCAAAAGATTCCGCATGGAAATATCCTGCCGCCACCACTACAAAAGTTTCGTTGATAGTGAGTAACACTAAAGGTTGTGTTGATACAGTGGTGCAAACATTGAATGTGCTTGACAGGCCCATACTGAGTTTACCCTTCCGCGATACGCTGATCTGCAGCAATGATACCCTCGCCCTAAAAGTAAACACGCTCAGTGGAACCGTTTTGTGGACGCCTGTGAACGGCCCGAATAAAACGAGGATCATCAACCCGACTTCTACTTCGCCACTGGTTTTTCCGCAGGACACGACAAAATATTATGTATCTGTTAATGACAATGGCTGTGCCAATACCGATTCGGTGAACGTAAATGTTCTGCAGTTCATTTCTGTGAAAGCCGGTATTGATACGGGCATCTGTAAAACAGATACGTTTCATCTGCGCCCCGTCAGCTATGCACTCAGTTATAAATGGACCGCTTCCACCAATGTAAAAGTTGACAATGTAAAATATCCATTGGTGCAACCATTGGTTACCACGCGCTATTATGTGGTTGCCAACCTGGGCAAGTGCCAGGCCAATGATTCGGTGCTTGTAAAAGTAGCGCCATATCCTTCTGCCGCTGCCGGGCCCGATATGACCATCTGTTACGGCTCCCGGCTACAGTTAACCGGAAGCGTTGTGGGTACGGTGTTTACGTGGAGCCCGACGAGTTCACTCATCAATGAAAAAACATTAACACCTATAGCCGGGCCAACAAAAACAACCGAGTATGTTTTAAGTGTAACAGATACGGTTGGATGCCCTAAACCAAAAAATGACACAGTTATTGTAACCGTGATCCCGCAGATCATTGCGTATGCGGGAAAAGACACAACCGTTGTTCCCGGACAGGCTTTACAATTAGGTGCAACCGGTGGAACAAATTATGAATGGACGCCTTCGAGTTTTTTGAGCAATGCATCTATCGCAGATCCTGTTGCAACATTCGACAATACGGTTGATTCTGTTTTATATACTGTTCATGTAAGTGACGGCGGCTGTTCTGCTGATGACCAGGTGGTGGTGCATGTTTTCAAATCATCGCCCGATATTATTGTACCAACAGGGTTTACGCCGAATGGTGACGGAAAGAATGATATCATTAAACCCATACCGTTCGGCATCAGCAAATTAAATTTCTTCAGTATCTATAACCGCTGGGGGCAACTGTTATTTTTTACAACAGAACTTAACAAGGGTTGGGATGGCAGCTTTAACGGCACTGCACAACCAAGCGGTACCTATGTTTACCAGACACAAGGTGTTGATTATACCGGCAAGATCGTTTTCAGAAAAGGGACGGTGGTGTTGATCAGATAGGCAATGGTGAATAGGTAATAGTGAACAAGTTTTTTACTTTGCTTTCCAGATCAATCTATTAAGTTTTAAGTTTTGATCATTGGCCACTCACGACTCACGACTCACGACTCACGATTCAATTTTACCCACTTCAAAACATACAAATCACTTAATTTAGCGCACATATTTTTTACAGATGGATAAGATCATTTTAATTACCGGGGCTACTTCGGGTTTTGGAAAAGCGATGGCAGAAAAATTTGCTGCTGCCGGCTGGAACTGTATCATTACGGGCAGAAGAAAAGACAGGCTGGATATGTTGTCGAAAGAATTACAGGCCGCTTACAAAATCAAAACGCTTGCCCTGGTATTTGATGTACAAAACAGGGACGCTGTTTTTTCATCGCTTGAAAATTTACCGGATGAATGGAAAAATATTGACGTGCTTGTAAACAATGCCGGGCTCGCATTGGGAAGAGATAGTTTTGAAAATGCGAATCTGGATGACTGGGACACAATGATGGACACCAATGTAAAAGGTATGATGTATGTAACCAAAGCCGTATTGCCTTACATGACGGCAAGAAAAAAAGGGCATATCATCAACATGGGATCGGTTGCGGGCAAAGAAGTATATAAAGACGGCAATGGTTACTGCGCCAGTAAGTATGCAGTGGATGCATTGAGTAAATCAATGCGCATTGACCTGTTACCACACCGCATCAAAGTAACTGCGATACAGCCCGGCGCTGCGGAAACAGAATTTGCGATCGTACGATTTAAAGGAGATGCATCAAAAGCAAAACAGGTGTATGATGGTTATACGCCGTTACACGCAGAAGATATTGCAGACATCGCTTTTTATTGTGCCAATCTTCCTGAACATGTATGCATCAATGACCTGGTGGTTACCTGTACATCACAGGCCGATGCAATTTATTTTCATAAATAAACCAGCTATATGTTTACATCTATCAAACAATTTCTAGACGTGTGGGAATCAGAAACTGCTTCCACGCTTTCTATTTTCAACAACCTCACAGACGAAAGTTTGTCAAAAGATCTTGTGCATGAACACAGGACAATCGACCGCAACGTAAATCATATCATTATTTGTGCTGCGGGCATCCCGTTGGAAGCAACATTGCCGGTTGAAGACTATTCAACAGAAAAACACCATACCAAAGGATCGATCATCGATGCATATAAAAAAGCAACAGACTCAGTAAAAGTTGCAGCTGCTAAATGGACAGACGAAACATTACAGGAAGACACACCGATGTATGGTGAAACATGGAAAAAAGGATTTGCACTTTGGGTAACGGTTACCCATCAGATACATCACCGCGGGCAATTAACTGTGCTGATGCGTTTGGCAGGATTAAAAGTTCCGGGCGTTTACGGCCCATCAAAAGAAGAATGGGAAGCGATGCCGTTTTTACCGCCGGCGGATTAGATAGGTAGTTAAGAGTTAAAAGTGAATAGTTAAAAGTTATTTGCAAGCAATTCTTCACTTTTAACTCTTAACTATTCACTTTTAACTTCCGCAAAGCTTCTTCATAATCATTCCAGATCTCATTCACCACTTCAGCCGCAGGTTTAATATTCTTTATCAACGCGCTGACTTGTCCTATTTCCAATTCGCCTTCTTCAAGATCGCCTTCGAACATTCCTTTTTTGGCACGGGCACGGCCTAGGATCTTTGTCAGCTCTTCTTCATTGGCGCCGCGTAATTCAGCGTTGCGGATTTCGGTGAAGAAATTATTTTTTAATAAACGTACAGGCATTAATTTTTTCATACTTAATAAAGTATCACCTTCCTGCGCTTTGATCACCGCTTCTTTAAAAGCCATATGCGATGAGGCTTCCGGCGTACAAACAAAACGGCTGCCCACCTGTACGCCATCTGCGCCTAATACCATTGCAGCCAGCATTTGTTTACCTGATGCAATGCCGCCTGCAGCGATCACGGGAATTTTCACCGCTTCTTTTACCAATGGCACAAGCACCATGGTAGTGGTTTCTTCTCTACCATTATGTCCGCCCGCTTCGAACCCTTCGGCTACAACTGCATCGCATCCTGCTTCTTCTGCTTTCATTGCAAATTTACTGCTGCTTACAACATGCACAACCGTAATTCCTTTTTCTTTTAAAAAACCGGTGTATGTTTTTGGATTGCCGGCACTGGTAAAAACGATCGAAATTTTTTCTTCAATAATTATTTTTAAAAGTTCTTCCACATCGGGATACATCAAAGGAATATTTACACCGAATGGTTTATCCGTTGCTGTTTTACATTGCTGAATATGTTCACGCAACACCGCGGGATACATACTGCCTGCGCCGATCAAACCTAATGCACCGGCGTTACTAACAGCACTTGCCAAACGCCATCCGCTTGCCCATACCATTCCGGCCTGGATGATGGGGTATCGAACGTTGAAGAGTTGTGTGAGGCGGTTTTGAGAATTCATTGCTGCAATTTAAAGAAAAAGAAATGGCACGCGGATGACGCAGATCAAACGGATTTACACGGGTTAAAATTATTGAGCAACGAACAAATCCGCATACATCGGCTTAATCCGCGTTATCCGCGTACCATTAATATTTGATATTGAAAATGTTTCGGAATTAAAATAATCTACCCAAAATCGATCTCGGTATTATCACCAATATTCAGGCTGCGGCTCAATCCTTTTACAGAAGCATCACTGCCGATCAAAGAATTATCAAGCACCACTTCAAATAAATTAGTGTAAGAGCCGATGATGCTGTCGCGGATGATGGAATGTTTGATGGAAGTATTGGCACCAATGGCCACATGCGGGCCGATGATCGAATTGGAAATATCGCAACCCGGTGCAATACTCACCGGCGGAATGATGATAGTGTCTTTAAAATCGTGCGTGCCGGTTACATTGCCGCCAAATTTTTTAAGTAACGTGGCGTTGCTTTCGAGCAGTGTTTCTTTTCTTCCGCAATCAAACCAGTTCTTTACTTTGAAGGCCTGCACTTTCGCGCCGCGTTTGATCATACACTCGAGTGCATCTGTCAGATTATATTCGCCAAATGTTTTTATGTCCTGCGCAAATAAATGATGCAGGCACTCAAATAAAAAATTCGTTTCTTTTATTTTATATAAACCCACCAGCGCCATATTGCTTTTTGGTATCGCCGGTTTTTCTACCACCTGTTCTATAAATCCGTCTTCGCCAACAGTTGCCACGCCAAAGTTTCTCGGGTCATCCACTTTTTTAATGCCGATCATGCTATACTCGCTGTTCACCACTTCTTTTACATCATACTCGCAGATCGTATCGCCCAATGCAACAAATACTTCATCGGTTCCAACAATATTTCTTGTGAGCTCGATCGCATGGCCTGTACCCTGGCGCTCATTCTGAAAAACAAAATGCGTGGTAAGGTCGGGATAAGTCTGTTTTACATAATCCTGGATCTTTTCACCCAGGTAACCAACGATAAAAATAAATTCATTGATGCCCGCTTCATGTAACTGGTCAACGATAAAACTCAGTATCGTTTTACCGGCTATCGGGATCAAAGCTTTTGGTTGCGTATAAGTATGCGGCCTTAATTTGGTACCGGCTCCGGCCACGGGAATGATCGCTTTCATGGGGGTCGTTTATGTTTGAAATTGTTCTGCTCAATCTATCTCACAAATCTTTTATGTACACCAGACACATTCTCAGGAGGCGCAAAATAGGAAAAACTGGTAACTACGCAAGTTTTGGGGAAAAGATGCGGATAGCTGTCAGCTTTGAGCTATCAGCTGCCGGCCTTGATTTTCATTGGAAATGCAAATACATTTTCTCACAGCTGATGGCTGAAAGCTGATGGCTCAAAGCTTATCTTTGCGGCAAACAAAAAGCTAATGCAAAGAGATACACTGGTTTTCGACCTTATTAAACAGGAACTGGAAAGACAAAGGCATGGAATTGAACTCATCGCCTCTGAAAATTTTACCAGTCTGCAGGTAATGCAGGCCATGGGTAATGTGATGACCAATAAATATGCCGAAGGATATCCCGGCAGGCGTTATTATGCCGGTTGTGAAATTGTGGATCAGACAGAACAATTGGCGATAGACCGTTTAAAAGAAATTTTCAATATCGAATATGCCAATGTTCAGCCGCATAGCGGCGCACAGGCAAATGCTGCGGTAGCGCTCGCTGTTTTGCAACCGGGTGATGCCATTCTTGGCCTCGATCTCAGTATGGGCGGGCATTTAACACATGGCTCAGCAGTAAACTATAGCGGCAAATTATACAAACCGAATTTTTATGGCGTAACACGCGAAGAAGGTTTGGTTGATTATGATATGCTCGAAGCAAAAGCCCGTGAAGTAAAACCAAAGATGATCATTTGCGGTGCGAGTGCGTACAGCCGCGACTGGGACTATGCCCGCATCCGTAAAGTAGCTGATGAAGTAGGCGCGTTGGTAATGGCCGATATTGCACATCCGGCAGGATTGATCGCGAAAAGATTATTGAATGATCCTTTTGATCATTGCCATTTTGTTACCTCAACCACACACAAAACTTTACGTGGGCCGCGTGGTGGTATCATCATGATGCGTAAAGATTTTGAAAACCCGTTCGGGTTGAAAGATGTAAAAGGAAATATCCGCATGATGAGTAATCTCATGGATATGGCTGTGTTTCCGGGCATACAGGGCGGGCCGTTGGAACATGTGATCGCGGCAAAAGCCATTGCATTCGGTGAAATATTGAGTGATGAATTTACCGTTTACGCAAACCAGGTTATAAAAAATTCACAGGCGCTGGCCAAAGCATTGGTGGCGAAAGAATACCAGATCATCAGCGGCGGAACAGATAATCATTTGGTGCTGATCGACCTGCGGAATAAAAATATCAGTGGCAAAAAAGCAGAGCAGGCTTTGGTTATGGCCGATATTACCGCCAACAAAAATATGGTTCCGTATGATGACAAGAGTGCATTTGTAACATCAGGTGTTCGTCTTGGCGTGCCTGCAATTACTACACGCGGTATGAAAGAAGAACACATGCAGTTTGTGGTAGATGCCATTGATAAAGTGTTGATGAATGCCGATGATACAAATATTATACAGGCAGTGAAAAAAGATGTGAATGATTTTATGACACAGTTTGTTTTGTATCCTGAGTTAGGTTAAAAAGGTTAAAGTGGTTAAATTGGGTTAGTATTTTTAAAAATATATTTTATGATACAACGGATTCAGACATTGTGGTTGCTTTTTGCTTCGGCATTGGCATTTGCTACGTTGAAAATTTCTTTTTTCAGTGGCAATATTATAGTTGAAAATGTGAAACAGTTTCAGCACTTTACGGCCATGGGAAATATTTTCCTGATGATACTCACTGTTGTGGTGGCGCTGGGTTCATTGATCGCGATCTTTTTATTTAAGAACCGGAAATTGCAGATGCGTATTGCTTCGGGGATGATGGTTCTGTCGATCGTTAATCTTGTTCTTTATTATTTACAGACAAAAAATTTTATTCCATCAGACTGGTCATTTGATCTTACCTCATTACTTGCCATTGCCATCCCCTTCTTTTTATTTTTTGCAACAAGAGGAATTTATAAGGATGCGAAATTGTTGAGAAGTGTGGATCGATTGAGGTAATTTTCTTTGCTGCATTGTTTGTCTCGCCGCATTGTTTGTCTCGTCGCATTGTTTGTCTCGTCGCATTGTTTGTCTCCTGACAAACAACTTGTGACACAAATAGTGTTTGTCAAGAGACAAACAAGTGCATCTTAACAACGGTATGCTATAAAAATTTCCCCGTATAACTCTCTTTCACTTTTTTAATTCCCGCCGGAACACCTGCGTACACAAGGTTTCCGCCTATATCTCCTGCTTCTCCGCCGCATTGTTTGTCTCGCCGCATCGTTTGTCTCCTGACAAACAACTTGTGATACAAATAGTGTTTGTCAAGAGACAAACAAGTGCGTCTTAACAACGGCATGCTATAAAAATTTCCCCGTATAACTCTCTTTCACTTTTTTAATTCCCGCCGGAACACCTGCGTACACAAGGTTTCCGCCTATATCTCCTGCTTCTCCGCCGCATTGTTTGTCTCGCCGCATCGTTTGTCTCCTGACAAACAACTTGTGATACAAATAGTGTTTGTCAAGAGACAAACAAGTGCATCTTAACAACGGCATGCTATAAAAATTTCCCCGTATAACTCTCTTTCACTTTTTTTATTCCCGCCGGAACACCTGCGTATACAAGGTTTCCGCCTATATCTCCTGCTTCAGGGCCGAGATCGATTATCCAGTCTGCAGATTTTATCACATCAGTATTATGTTCGATCACTATTAAAGAATGCCCCTGTTCGATCAATGCATTGAATGATGCAAGCAATTTTTTTATATCATGAAAATGCAAACCCGTTGTTGGTTCATCAAATACAAATAACATGTGGCCGATGCTTTTTCCTTTGCCTAAAAAGCTGGCGAGTTTTACGCGTTGTGCTTCGCCGCCGCTTAAGGTATCACTGCTTTGCCCGAGTTTGATGTATCCGAGGCCCACATCCTGCAAGGGTTGTATGGCGGTTTTGATTTGTTTCTCATCAGCAAAAAAATCGATGGCTTCATCAACACTCATTTCGAGAACATCAAAAACGCTTTTGCCGTTGTAATGTACTTCCAGCACTTCTTCTTTAAAACGTTTGCCACCGCATGATTCGCAGGTAAGGTGTACATCTGCGAGGAACTGCATTTCTACAACCTGTTCGCCTTCGCCTTTACAGGTATCGCAACGGCCGCCATCAACATTGAATGAAAAATGTTTGGGTTGAAAGCCGCGTGTTTTTGATAAAGGCTGTTTTGCATACAGGTCGCGGATATGGTCGTATGCTTTTATGTATGTGATGGGGTTACTTCGTGATGATTTACCGATCGGGTTCTGGTCAACCATTTCCACCTGTGAAATATAATCAACATCGCCGGTGAGATTTTTATGCAGCCCTACTTTTTCTGCAAACTCGCCTTTTAGTTTTCGCAGTGCGGGAACCAATACCTGTTTTACCAAAGTTGTTTTTCCGCTTCCGCTTACGCCACTTACCACGCATAACGTGTTTAACGGAAATTCAACGGTGATGTCTTTCAGGTTATTCTGCCTTGCATTTTCAACTTTGATACTTCGGTTCCATTTGCGCACAGCTTTTGGTGCATCGATACTTAATTTTCCCGTAAGATATTTCCCTGTAAGGCTCTCCGGGTTCGCAACGATCTCATCGTAATTGCCCACTGCCACTACTTCTCCGCCAAGATGCGATGCCAGCGGCCCCATATCAATTATGTAATCTGCTTCGCGCATCATCATTTCATCGTGTTCAACAACAACAACTGTATTTCCCAGGTCGCGCAACGATTTTAATACACTGATCAACCGAACCGTATCTCTCGAATGCAAACCGATCGAAGGTTCATCCAATATGTATAACGAATTAGTGAGATTACTTCCTAAACTTCTTGTGAGTTGTATACGTTGGCTCTCGCCACCGCTTAACGAATTGGCCAAACGGTTCAATGTTAAATAACCCAATCCAACATCGATCAATGTTTGTAATCGTTGATGCACTTCGATCAAAATTCTTTTCGCCACCTGTTGATCATGCGGTGATAACTGCAATGTATCAAACCATGCCTTCAGGTCTTTTACCTGCCACTCGCATAATTCACCAATATGTTTTCCGCCAACTTTTACATACAATGCTTCTTTGCGCAAACGATATCCTTTGCAATCCGGGCAGGCAGTCCTTCCGCGATACCTGCTTAATAAAACACGGTACTGAACTTTATACAGGTTCTGTTCAACCTCTTTAAAAAAATCATCGATGCCCTGCACGTTTCCTTCGCCGCTCCATAACTGCTGGTATTGTTGTTTGGTCAGGTCAATGACCGGTTTGTGAATAGGAAATCCAAACTTACCTGCATTCTTTACAAACTGTTCGCGCCACCAGCCCAGCTTCTCGCCTTTCCATGGTGCAACAGCGCCTTCGTATACACTTAATCTTTTATCAGGAATGACCAGATCCGGATCAATACCCAATACCTGGCTGAAACCTTCGCAGGTGGGACATGCGCCATACGGGTTATTAAATGAAAATAAATTGGGCACCGGTTCTTCAAACTGTATACCATCGAGTTCAAATTTGTTACTGAAGTGCAACAGTTTTGTGTTATCGATCTCTACATACATTTCCCCTTCGCCTTCATAAAACGCAGTGCCGATAGAATCGGATAAACGATGGAGATCGTCTTCATCAAAATCTTTTGTTACGATGCGGTCGATGAGGACGTGAGTCTGGAGACTGGAGTCTGAAGACTGGAGTTGTTTTTTTAAGTCTTTATCTGAAAGCTCAAGTAATTCTTCTATCCGTGAAATTATTCCAGACTCCAGACTTCTAACTCCAGACTCACGAATGTACATTCGTGAAAATCCCTTCTGCATCAATATATTCAGCTCTTCACGGGCTTCGCGTTTGGCGTGTTGTTTGAACGGAACGATGATAACGGCTTTGGTTCCGTGCGGCATTTTCTGAATGGCATTCATTACATCGGCCACATCATCTTTCTTTACTTCTTTACCGCTCACCGGCGAAATGGTTTTACCTGCGCGTGCAAATAAGAGTCGGAGGTAATCATAAATTTCTGTCATGCTGCCCACCGTACTTCTCGGTGTTCTGGTAATTACTTTTTGTTCGATGGCAATGGCCGGGCATAATCCTTTGATATAATCCACATCCGGTTTCACCATTCTTGCCATGAACTGGCGCGCATAAGCACTAAGGCTTTCAGCGTAACGGCGCTGTCCTTCTGCAAATAAAGTATCGATGGTGAGTGATGATTTGCCGCTGCCTGATACACCGGTAACAACGATCAGTTGATTACGCGGAAAGGTTACGGTAACATTTTTAAGATTGTGAACACGCGCACCTTTTACTACGATGTTGCCTGTATCCTCTATTGTTCGCTGAACTTTTGGTGACTTTGTTTTTGTTGCCATACTTTGTACAAAGGTAAACAGATTAGAAGGCACAATTTGAAAATTTGAAGATTCGAAAATTTGAAAATGGGAGCACAAAAACCAGGTTTAAGCACCTGCATTAATTTTCAAATTTGCACATTTTCAAATTTTCAAATTCGCCTCAAAATGTGCATAACCTCACCCCCTTAAAACATTCTTTTCCACAAAACCTGTCTGATATAAAAAGATGTATAATTTGTCGTTGAAAGATAATGAGTTAGTTCAGGAACACTCAATAAAAAGTTCTATTCATATCCTGAAACGAAGATATTCTGACTCAAAAAAGATGTTATGCGAACATTGGACCAGGCGTCTGATACGGAACTGATACGGGCTTTCCAGGACGGCGATACCGCTGCCTTTGAAACCCTTATCTACCGCTATAAGGATAAAATTTTCTCCTCCATTCTTTTCTTTGTAAAGGACAGTTATCTCGCCGAAGACCTTTTCCAGGATGTGTTCATCAAGATCATCGACACACTGAAAAACAAGCGGTACACGGAAGAAGGAAAGTTTTTACCGTGGGCGCTGCGCATTTCACACAATCTCTGCGTGGATTATTTCAGGAAAGTAAAACGCACACCGGCAATCAGGACAAGCGATAACAAAGATATTTTTGAGATCTTACAAATATCGGAAGAAGGGCCGGATAGTAAGATCATGCAGGGACAGAGCCATGAGCGCGTGCGCAAAATGCTTGACCTGTTACCCGAAGAACAACGTGAGATCATTGTACTGCGCCATTTTGCCAATATGAGTTTTAAAGAGATCGCTGTGATCACCAATTGCAGTATTAACACCGCCCTGGGCCGGATGCGGTATGGATTGATTAACTTGCGCAAGATGATGACTGAAAAACAGATCGCCTTGTAAGGCTGAAAATATTTAATATCAATGTAAAGATCACGACCCTTCATAGATTATGGAGGGTTATTTTTTGGGGTAGGTTAAAGGGAGTTAAAAGGGTTAAACTGGGTTAAAAAGGTTAAAGAAGTAGTACAAACCTTTTTAACTTTTTTAACTCAATTTAACTTTCTTGACTTACTTATTCTTATCAAATGCCTCTTTACCACATTTCAACCACTTGTGATATTCAGAAGCATCAGGCGTATAACCAACGGGATTGTTGAGAAGCCTTTGTTTGTTATCTAACAGAACATAGAGCGGCTGCGTGGTCTGGTTAAAATTCTCTGCTTCAAAAGTTGCCCATTTATCGCCGATGGTGATGATATCTTTTGTGTCGCCGTTATTGGTTTTGTAATTGTTGATGCGTTGCTCGGGTGAAAGATTTTGCCTGTCATCCACATATAACGATACGAGGATATAATTTTCTTTGATGTAATTGTACACTGCGGGTTGCGTCCATACATTCTCTTCCATTTTGCGGCAGTTAACGCAGGCCCAGCCGGTGAAATCGATGAGCAATGGTTTGTTTTGTTCTTTGGCCATCTGCAAAGCTTTTGCATAATCATTCACCACATTTGCTTCGAGGCCTTTGCCATGCACATTATCCTTTCCATAAATACTGTAACTGAATGGCGGCGGAAAGCCGCTCAGCAATTGAAGATTAGCGCATCTGGTTTGCGTAACACCGGGAATCAAATAGAGTGTAAATAATAATGCAAGCACACCCAATGCTTTTCTTCCTTTACCGATCTTCATTCCTTCATAATCGTGCGGCAAACGGAGTATCCCGAAAAGATATAATGTTAACCCGCTTCCGATCAATATCCATACACCAATAAATACTTCGCGTTTTAATAAACCCCAGTGCATTACGAGATCTGCATTGGATAAGAATTTGAAAGCGAGCGCCAGTTCGAGGAATGCCAGTATTTTTTTAACGGTATCGAGCCAGCCGCCGGATTTTGGCAGGGATTGCAGCCAATCCGGAAAAATAGCGAACAATGCAAAAGGCAATGCCAGCGCCAATCCGAAGCCGGCAAGCCCTGATGTTAATTGCCATGCACCACCGCTTAATGATCCAACCAATAATGATCCCAATATCGGCCCCGTACATGAAAATGAAACGATGGCGAGTGTGAGCGCCATAAAAAATATTCCACCCAAACTGCCCAAGCCACTTTTTGCATCTGCCTTGCTGGCAATATTACTCGGTAACGTCAATTCAAAATAACCGAAGAAAGAAATGGCGAAGAAAATAAAGATGATAAAGAACACCACATTCAGCCATGAATTGGTTGAGATATTATTAAAAATTTCCGGCCGCACATTTCCCAACACATGAAACGGTACACTCGCCAATAAATAGATCAGGAAAATAAAGAAGCCGTACAATGCACCATTTTTTATTGCCTGTTTCCGGTTAGCTGCTCTTTTTGTAAAGAATGAAACCGTAACCGGTATCATCGGAAATACACAGGGTGTAAGCAATGCGATCAATCCACCTAAAAATCCAAGTAAAAAAATAGACCACAAGCCATTGCCCGCTACATTATTTTTTTTGCCGCAATCCTGCAACGGTTTATTAATATCAACAGAAGCTAATTTTATTTGCGCGTTTGTGTTTGACGCTGCCGCGCCGCCTTCCAGTGTAACTTCAAAAGGAAATTCTGAAGGGCTGAATTGGTCTTTTCCTTTACCAAGATTTGCCGTGATGCTTCCCTTTAATGTTGCGGGAATAAAACCGGTGATCTTTACCTGTTGCCTGATCTCGATGGTTCCGGTAAAGACATATAATTTTTTGTTTTCAAAAATGGGGTCGGTAATAGATGCGGGTGTTTTATCAAATACGATTTCACCGGATAGCTTTGCGTTTTCATATGCCGGAATAAATTTTACAGCATCAAGCCCTTCCTGCGTTGGATTATTTCCATACACATGCCAGCCGGCAGGGATGGTGGCTCTCGCAACCAATTCATATGATCCGTCACCGGTTTTTTTAGCTTCGGTTTGCCATTTCAATAAACTGTCTGTTTGCGCCGATGCAACAATGCATGCGACCAACGCAACAATAGCGAGAGATATTTTTTTCATTTGCACCTTGTTTATTGGAGCTTCAGGTCAAACGATTTTTTTACCGGCGGCAGGCAATGGCTGTCATCGCAAACCATGTATTCAACCGTACCGCTTACATTGGTTTTGATACCTGCTTTTACTTTTACCGTCTGCACAAATTTTACTTCATCCGCATAGAACAGCACGTTTGTGTTGAATGTTTTGTCAAAGGTTTTTTCCAGTTTACCTACTTCTTTGGCAACACCCACTTTGGTTACAAGCGGGTTTGGTTTCATCACAATAGTAGTAGGAATGGGCCCACCCTTTCCTGTGTTCTGCGAATAGATATGCCATGGGTTATCTACCGTTGCAGTAAGTATGATATCATAGGTATCTGCTGTTTTCTTTTTCACTTCATAATTCCAGCCAACAGGGCTCTGCATCTGGCCAATGGCCATTGCTGTAATAATAAAAGATGATAATACCGATACGATCTTTTTCATGCTTATCCATTTGATTTTATATGATGATGCAAACCCAAACGTTTGCTTACAGAACGCATCAATTCATTCCAAGTAATTCGAATACTTTAATACCATCCAGGTTGCTCATTGCGCCGGAAGATGCACGTTCGGGGTGGGGCATCATTCCAAAAACATTGTTTTGTTTGTTGCGGATGCCGGCAATATTTCTTGTGGCGCCGTTTGGATTGGCAGCATCATTGATATTCCCATCCGCATCGCAATAATGAAACAATACCTGCCCGTTTGCTTCCAGTTCATTTAGGGTTGCTTCATCTGCATGGTATCTTCCTTCACCATGCGCGATGGGTATTTTCAGCGCTTCGCCATTTCCCTTTTTGATATAAACATTTTTGCACACAAACTGCTGATTCGCATTCTGTAACAATACACCGGGTAACAACCCGCTTTCACAAAGTATCTGGAAGCCATTACAAACACCCAGCACTTTTCCGCCTTTATTTGCAAATGCGATCACGCTCTGCATCATCGGGCTGAATCTTGCGATCGCCCCGCAGCGAAGGTAATCGCCATAAGAAAATCCGCCGGGTAAAATAATACAATCGTCTGTTGTAAACATATCCAGGTTCTTATCTTTATGCCAAAGCATGATCACTTCTTTACCAAGCTCCTGCTGCAGCGCATCCTGCATATCCCTGTCGCAGTTAGATCCCGGGAAAACAACAACGCCAAACTTCATAGGTTAATTTTTATCCTGTAAAAAGATTGAGGCGTAAAGATAATGCCTGAGCTGTTAAAGGAAAGTGTGAATTTTACAAACGGCTGACAGTGTTTTAAACACTAATGTGCTGTGCGATTAAAAAGCAGATTTTCTCTATTCAAAAAATTTTTCGCTCACGGCCGCTGGGCCCAGTCCCTGTTACCGGGCTGCTTTGGCCTCTGATCAGACCTGCTGCGCATGATCTGATCTGTCAACGCTTCGCTGGACACCGAATCCAAAGAGGCCCGTCCACAGGGACTGATTAAAATTATTTCGATGATCGCTCTGATATTGCAGGATTTTATATCATGCAACTCTAAATCAGTTTCACTTAATAACACAAAACGTTAACCAGTAATAAATGACCAGTTATTATATATAATGATCAATGCACACAGCCAGAAAAGAATATTGGGTAATGCCAGCCGCCGTGGATAGGAAAACGTATTGCCCGCAAAAGCGCCAAGCGGTACCAGGCTCATCAGCCCTGACTCGATACCGGCATGGAGAAAAATAAAAGGTATGGGTAACAGGATCAGCAACATGACCATCATCACACCCCAGTTCTTGCGGATCTGTATCACCATTCTTTTATTTGTTACCTGCCAGCAATATAAACCCGCCAGCAAAACGATCAGCAATACCGACAGGCTGACGATCAGCGGAATGTTCCATTGCGCCAGCGGTAAATTCAATTGCAGATAAGGAAGATAGCCGGGGAAAGTTTTTATGGTATCATTCAGAAATAACCAGGAGGCAAGAAAATAATAAGGCACCAGTATGCCCATTAACAGGATGACCCATTCGGCCAGTTTGAACGGGCGCACAACGGCCAGCGCAAACAATACCACCAATATCAATATAGCCGTTGGATGATAACACACAACGGATACGCCAACAATTAAACCGGTATTGAACAATAATGTTTTGGGAGACGGATTATTATACAGCCTGCTAAGTTTGATAAATAACCAGATCAGTAAAAAATTCGCGATCAATGCCGATGAGATGCTGCACCATTGCGTAAGCATGCCAGACAACAACACATACGCCATAGCTGTTGTATACGTAGTGGTTTGAAACATACGCATATCATTCAGTATCATGTTCAGCCGGATGGCTTGCAGGAGAAGTACCGCGAGATAAATAATGACCAAAACAGTTTGCGGAAGATCCGAAATATAGGTTTGCAGGAAGAGTGAAAAGACCCCGTCATTGGTATTCGATATAACAAGCGGTGCATGAAAGAAAAAATGCAGGTGCACGCCAATACTGAGAATGACGAGATAAAAAATATTGATGATCGATTTATCCCGGAATAAAAAAACCACGCGTCAGAAATTAAAATTCAAGTTTAGCAAAACAGGTAAATCCCCTGTACTGACATGGAACAATAGCCTGCCGCGCCCCCACCTGCTTGGCATGCCGCGGCATAAAATCATATCCTTTGTCAAGATTTTTAAATGTCGGGTTCCTGTCTACCTGGCCTGAAGGCGCCACACTTTGATCGGTCAGGATCATATTTCTTTTTTCAAGCACATTAAAAATAAAATGAAGCTGGTCGCCGGTATTGAACAGGCCGAAGCCGATATAGTTATCGGTATTATCATCAAACTGCGATTTGCGTAATACATTGCTCCATTCCATTTTGCCGGTTGGTTCGAATGAGATCACGGCGATATTATCGGCAAAATAACGTGTGAGCATACTGGCATTGTTATATGTATTGGATCGCCACCAGGGATACGAACCTATCGGGCTGTTCCATGAATAATAATCCAACGGCGTAAAGTACGGCGAGCCATACAGGTAATCCCAGCGGTTAAGCGTATTGCCTCTTGAGCTGGTATAAGCAGATTCTGCAGCGATGATAAAGCCGCCATCTTTCCGAAGGATGATATTCTTCAGGTAAAAATCATTGAATGCGGTTTTTGCATTACCCTCGCCTTTTGCATCTTCGCGAAATTCATCTGTAAAAGTAGTAGTGGCATTCAGCAGTTCTTTGTTTTGCTGTTTATCCCAGAGCACATAATACAATCCCTCGATATTGCCGCGTTTTAATTTGCTGAGGAATGAAGTGATGAGATAATGTTTGTTGATGTTATCAACTTTGATCCGGATATCATCCAGGAAAAAATTGCCGATCTTAAGATCCGAGGTCGTATAATTGTCTGTCAGTGCGGGTTTGGTAATTAAACTGATCTTATTGATATTATCGTTGGTAGCGGTACCTGATGCCCGTATACAGATCAGGTCGCCATCATTATCCAATGCAAACTCTGATAAGAAATCATTCCGTTGCGGCATATTGATATTGAGCCTTGATTTTTTGATCAGCGTAAGTTCTTTGGTGAAGAGGCAGGTAGTAAGAATATGCACCTTATCATTTTTTGTGTTCACCTTGAACACCATGAACTTCTGCTTATCATCGCTGTTAATAACGGAATAGATCTTATTATTGGATGCATAGTTGATATTCTCTGTTGAATCGAGCTGAAGCGGTTCGCCTATCTTTTTTCCATCTGCGCCGATCTTGACCGCCATACAATAGATGATACTTCTTTTCTGGTACTGGTAGAGCATGTAAACAAAGTCGGGGTATTGTATGAAATCCGTATTCAATACACGGTAGTTGATAAAATCCAGCCTGATCTTATCAACCATTTTCATGTCGTTGTCGTAAACAGAAATATAATGCAGGTCGCGGTAATTCTTATACACCAGTATCTTCCCGTTGAGCTTGCCGAGTATTTCAAAATTGAGTGTGCGTGAATCGTCTTTATCGGGTTCTGAATAAATGATCTGCTGAGCTTTGCCGGCAAAAACAGCAAGCAATAAACAGGCAATTATAAAGGGGACAGATTTTTTCATTTCCAGGCACTTTTATATTTCAAATGTAAGGTTTACGAGGCTTACGATTATGTAAATTAACAGTAAACACATAAGTAACAAGGCTCTCCGCAATATTTGTGATGAGAGATTGATTTTACCTCTACATTTGTTGAACAATTCTATATAATCGTAATAACCCTTTTGTGTGAGCAAGAACATTAACAAGGTTTCCACTGCCGGTCTGATCATCGCTTTGGGAATTATCTACGGCGACATCGGTACTTCGCCATTATACGTTTTAAATGAAATTATCACCGGCCGTGCCATCACGGAAGAACTGATCCTTGGGTCGTTATCCTGCATTATCTGGACACTCACATTACAGACAACTGTAAAATATGTGATCCTTACATTAAAGGCCGATAACAAAGGCGAGGGTGGCATTTTCAGTTTATATGCATTGGTGCGGCGGCGCCGTAAATGGCTGGTAGCGCCTGCAATGCTTGGTGGCGCTGCATTACTGGCCGATGGCATCATCACGCCACCTATCACCGTTACTTCTGCTATCGAGGGTTTACGGCAGTTACATACATTTCATAACATTGAACAAACCACCATCATCGGCATCGTGATCGGTATCATTACGCTGTTGTTTTTTATGCAGCAGTTTGGTACGGCATCTATCGGTAAAATGTTTGGGCCTATTATGGGTATCTGGTTCACTATGCTGGCGGTACTGGGTTCATCGCATTTATTGGATGACTGGGGAATATTCAAAGCATTAAGCCCGCATTATGCCATTGAGCTGCTGAGTAATTATCCAAAGGGGTTCTGGTTGCTGGGTGCTGTATTTCTCTGTACAACGGGCGCCGAAGCTTTGTATAGCGATCTCGGGCATTGCGGCAGGGGCAATATCCGGATCTCGTGGATCTTTGTAAAAACCTGCCTGGTATTGAATTACCTGGGGCAAGGGGCATGGTTACTGGCACATTACAAGGGCCAGACAATTCCTCCCGAAGTAATGGCCGATGGCTTCAATCCATTTATCGGTGTGATGCCGCAGTGGTTCAAATTGCCGGGTATCGTTATTTCAACCATTGCTGCGGTAATTGCCAGCCAGGCATTGATATCGGGTTCCTTTACATTGATCAGTGAAGCCATGCGTTTGAATTTATGGCCCAAAATGAAGATCAATTATCCAACGGAAGAAAAAGGGCAGTTATATATTCCGGGTATCAGTTTATTATTATTTATCGGGTGTACGGGTGTTGTTTTATATTTTCAGAAATCATCCAATATGGGTGCGGCATATGGTTTGGCGATCACGATGTGTATGATCAGTACGTCCATACTGTTTGCCAATTTTCTGGTTAGCCGGAGAACCGCTTCTGCCTGGATCTATTTATACCTGGTTGTTTATCTCACCATCGAATCCGCTTTCCTGATAGCCAACCTTGAAAAATTCCTGCATGGCGGTTATGTAACACTGATCGTTGGCGGCGGATTATTTGCGGTGATGTATGTATGGTTCCGCAGCCGCAAGATCAAGAACCGTTATGTTGAGTTTGTGCGGATGGAACATTATATCCCGATGATACAGGAACTGAGCAACGACAAGACCATTCCGAAGTATGCCACACACCTGGTTTATATGACAAGCGCGAACAATCCGAAAGAGATCGAACACAAGATCATTTATTCCATACTGAATAAAAAACCAAAGCGTGCCGATATCTATTGGTTCGTGCATGTGGATGTTTTAGATGATCCGTATACATGTGAATATTCGGTGGAGCATATCATTCCGAATGATATCATCCGCGTTGAGTTCAGGGTTGGTTTCAGGGTTGAACAAAGGCTGAATATCATGTTCAGGAAAGTAGTGGAAGAGCTGGTGAATAATAAAGAAGTAAATATTACCAGCCGTTATGAAAGCCTTGAAAGAAATAATGTGGTGGGCGATTTTCAATTCATTGTGCTGGAAAAATACCTGAGCCAGGATAATGAGCTGCCGTTCTTTGAGAAGATCGTAATGAAATTATATTTCTGGTTAAAAGAGATCAGCCTTGGCGAAGAGAGGGGTTTTGGATTGGATCCGAGCAATGTAACCGTTGAGAAATTTCCTTTGATCGTTGCACCGGTAGCCAACTTCAGCCTCAAACGTGTATACCACGAAGAAAACGAGTTTGATGATTTTTGATATCACACCTCAGGATCTGCACAGGCTTTTACAGCAACAGGATGTTTACCTGCTTGATGTACGCGAACCATTTGAACATGCAGATTTTAATATCGGCGGTGAACTGATCCCGCTTGATGATGTAATGAGTAATGCATCAGCTATCCCGAAAGATAAACCCGTTATTGTTTACTGCAAAAGAGGCATCCGCAGCCAGATAGCGATACAGCGGTTGCAGGATAAATTCGGTTTTACCAACCTGATCAATTTAAGCGGTGGGATGGAGGCATGGAAGAAAGAAATTATTTAGATCAAAACATTTTTTGCTATGAAGTGCACTGCGCCTCCGCGCCTTTGCGTGATTTTTTTGCACGCAAAGGCGCGGAGGCGCAGTAAAAACGGAACATACAATAACGATACATTGTTTTCCAGAATAAAACACAGAACTTAGGAAACAAAACCTGCACTTGCCTACAGTTCTTATCTATATCGTAATTGGTTATGTTGTAATTGCTGCACTGGTTTATTTTGTACAGGATAGATTTATCTTCAAACCCGAAAAACTTCCGCAGGATTTTGCATACAGGTACGATGCCCCGTTTGAAGAATTATTTTTTGATATAGCGCCCGGCATCCGGATCAACGGGCTGCATTTTTATTGCAAAGAACCCAAGGGCCTTATTCTTTACCTGCATGGCAACTCGCGAAGCATTAAAGGCTGGGCGAAATATGCAAAAGATTTTTACCGGTACCAATACGATGTTGTGCTGATAGATTATCGTGGCTTTGGAAAAAGTACCGGCAAAAGAAGTGAAAAAGAAATGCTCACCGATATACAGTTTGTATACGATACACTCCGCGAAAAATTTCTGGAGCAGGATATACTTCTTTACGGGCGCAGCCTGGGCAGCGGTTTTGCAGCCAAGATCGCCGCTGATAATACACCCCGCTATTTAATTCTGGACGCACCTTATTTCAGTTTTATAAAAGTAGTGGAACGGTTTACGCCATTCCTTCCGCATCGCTGGTTGCTGCGTTATCACCTGCATACAGACAGGTGGATAGGAAAAGTGAATTGCCATACGTATATTCTGCACGGTACCAAAGACAGGATCATTCCGATCAGGCATAGTGAAAAACTGCAGAAAATAAATCCTCACAGGATCACATTGATCAGGATACGTGGCGGCGGGCATAATAACCTGCCTTCATTTCCCGAGTACCACAACTTCATCCGCGATATTTTAAAGTACTGAATTTAGCTGCTTACATTTGCTGCGTGGAAAATAAAAAGAAAGTTTACCGCTGGGCCAAGATCATTATTGTTTGTTATTGCATTATCGGCAGTGCATTGTATTACCTGCAGGATAAGATCCTGTTTCATCCAAAACCCATATCGGCAGATAATTCCTATCATTTCGATCAACCCTTTATTGAAACAGCTATTTCGCTTGATGCTGAAACAAAGATCAATATAGTTCAATTCACGGTTCCTGATTCTTTGAGAAAAGGTGTGGTTCTTTATTTTCATGGCAACAAGGAAAACGTAAACCACTATGCACAATTCGCTTCTGGCTTTACGCGCAATCATTATGAAGTATGGATGCCCGATTACCCCGGCTATGGAAAATCTACCGGTGTTTTGTCAGAACAGGGATTGTATGATGAGGCTTTACAGCTGTATAAACTTGCCCGCACAAAATATTCTCCATCGCAGATCATCATTTATGGAAAGTCGCTGGGAACAGGCATTGCCGCACAACTCGCTTCGGTACGCGATTGCAGAAAACTGATCCTGGAAACACCGTATTACAGTTTTACTTCGCTCGCAAGAATTGTATGCTGGATGTATCCTGTTGATCTTTTGCTCCACTACAAATTTTCAACGCATGATCATTTACAGAAAGTAACTGCGCCCGTAACCATCTTTCATGGAACAGCTGATGGAGTGATCCCTTATTGGAACGCAGCAAGATTAAAAAATGTTTTAAAAACAGGCGATGAATTCATCACCATTGATGGCGGTTCGCATAATGACCTCAACAGTTTTCCATTGATGCAAAAAAAATTAGACAGCCTTCTGCAGCATTAATTAGCAGGTGGATTGATACCAACCCAGAACTGGATATAATCTTCTACTCTTGCATCGGCGGCCACCATGCTGCCTGAGTTGGCGAGGTTGGCCAACCCGGGTTTCCAGAATCCCATTTTGTGAACCATTTTTTTGATGACCTCATCAAAATACGCTTTATCATCGTCGAAATATTTGATCGTTCTGGCAGTTGCGCTTTTGGCATACTCTGTAGAAGCTACTCTTCTAAAATGCGGATCGCCGGGCGTTCCATCACGATCTATCACAAAAGAAAAATAAACGCGTATATATTTTGCCGTATCGCCATTGGCTATTGCTTTGGTAAGAACACTGTCGAAGCCGGCAAAGTGTGCATAATAATAATGCAGCAACGAATCCTGTCCAAAAGGGTAAATAGGTGGATGCTGCATTTTTTTTGCATCAAACACTTCTCCATAAAATACATGCGTGCCCTGCGGAAGTGTTCTTTGTGAAAAAACCTGTGCAGAAATAAATAACGAAAGAAATAAAACGATCCGTTTCATAACAATAGTTGTTTTACAAATAAACAATATTAATTACGATTTTTAAACCTGCTTATTACCCCTGCGGCGGATTAATACCAACCCAGAACTGTATAAAATCTTCGATCTTACATTCTACCTGTACATCATTATACAATCCCGGTTTCCATGCCGCCATTTTCGCGATCATTTGCTTGATCAGCATTTCATAATATTTTTTATTATCATTAAAATACTTGATCGTTTTGGCGTCTTTGCTTTTATAAGAAGTTGTTCCGGCAATCCTGTCAAAACGCCCATCATACGGTGTGCCCTTGGTATCAACAGTAAAAGAAAAATACACACGGATAAATTTTGCCGTATCGCCATTTTCAACAGCTTTGGTCAACACACTGTCAAACCCTGTGAAGTGCGAAAAATAATAACGCTTACAGGAATCCGGCCCATATGGATAAACCGGTGGCTTTGCCATGGTCTTTGCATCAAATATCTGGCTATAGATCGCTTTTGTATCTTCTGTTTCAAAAGCTCTGGTTTGTGCCCCGGCTTTGAGAGAAAATAAAACCAGCAGGCAAATAATTATCCTTTTCATAAGCAATGTTTAGGCAACAAATAAACAACATTCTTTGCATAGATGGAAGAAAGCTGTTAGTTAACCGCTTCCCCAAATCATTTATCTTTATTAAAACAATACAAACATATGCCGGCAGAAGAAAATTTTGCAAAACTCAAACTCACCTTGCCCCCTGCACCCAAACCGCTCGGTGTTTACAAACCATTACTGATCGATGGGAAACATTGTTATGTATCGGGCCATGGAACATTGAAAGAAGATGGCAGTTTTATTATTGGACGTGTTGGCGATACCCTGACGATCGAGGAAGGAAAGCAGGCAGCGCAGCAGGTCGGGCTCGCTATCCTGGCAACACTGAAAACAGGCCTCGGTTCGCTCGACCGTATCAAACGCGTGATAAAAATTTTGGGGATGGTAAACTGCCCGGCCGATTTTGATAAACATCCTTTTGTGATCAATGGCTGCAGCGAATTGTTTGCCGCCGTTTGGGGAGAAGATAATGGCATTGGCGTAAGAAGCGCTGTGGGCATGGGTTCGCTGCCGGGAAATATTCCTGTGGAGATAGAAGTTTTGTTTGAATTATATTAAGACATAACACAGTTAAAAGTTAATAGTTAAAAGTGCAAAGTCAGTTTAACTATTAATTTTTAACTATTAACTTTTAACTATGGCCTGGTACACCATTCACAATATTGAAAAGATCGATTCGCCTTCGCTCATCGTTTATCCGCAAAGAGTAAAAGAAAATATTCAGCGGTTAATTGAAATGGCCGCTGATGTTGCTTTGCTTCGTCCACATGTAAAGACAAATAAGATGGCCGAAGTATGTAAAATGATGCTGGATGCCGGTATCAGCAAATTCAAATGCGCCACTATTGCAGAAGCTGAAATGCTTGGTATGATCGGTGCGCCCGATGTATTGATCGCACACCAGCCTGTTGGCCCGAAAACAGAAAGGCTGTTACAACTTGTTACAAAATTTCCATCAACACATTTTACCTGTATCATCGATGATCTTTCTGTTGCAAAAAAATTAGCTGAATTATTTACCAAACATAAAATGCTGATACAGGCATTCATCGATCTCAATATTGGTATGAACCGTTCCGGCATTACTCCTGAAAATGCTTTACAACTGTTTAAAAGCTGCCGATCCTTAGCCGGCATACAGATCATTGGCCTGCATGCATACGACGGGCATATCCGCGATACCGATCTTGCCGAAAGAAGCCGCCGCTCCGATGAAGCTTTTGCAAAAGTTGATTGGCTGTTAAGAGAAGTTACCTCGCTTGATCCGTCAATACCCTTCCAGGTAGTGGTTGGCGGCTCTCCGAGTTTTCCAACACATACCAAAAGAAAGAATGTGCAGTATAGCCCGGGCACTTTTGTTTTCTGGGACTGGGGCTACAAACACCTTGTTCCCGATGAACCCTTCGAATATGCCGCATTGATCATTACGCGTATCATTTCCATCATGGATGACGAAACTTTTTGTACCGATCTCGGCCACAAATCTGTTGCCGCAGAAAATCCTTTACCGCGCGTACATTTTTTGAATGCACCCGATGCGCAACCCATCGCGCAGAGCGAAGAACATCTTGTTGTAAAAATGCCCGGCACAGATAAATGGAAAGTGGGTGATGTATTATACGGCGTTCCCGTTCATATCTGTCCCACAGTTGCTTTGTATGACTCTGCTGTGATTGTTGAAAATAATGAAGTGATTGATAACTGGAAGGTGATCGCGAGGGCAAAGAAAATTTCTGTTTAGTTAAACTGGTTAAAAAAGTTAAATGGAGTTAAAAAAGGTTAAAGATATATACAAGATTTTTTAACCCAATTTAACCAGTTTAACTTTTTTAACTTTATTTAACCTCTTTCAAATCCACTTTCTTTTTCGAAACATTCAACACATACTTAACCCCAACTTTCAACGCATAATTATTCTTCTCATGGCTAACCGGGAAATCAAAACATACGGGGCAATTAAGTTCTTTCGCATGTGAATGAATAACAGAAAGTACATCAGCCCCGAAAGGTATCGCGGTATCTTTTATTTCCGTGAATCCGCCAATGATCAGTCCTGCCAGCTGTTTCAGCATGCCGCTTCGTTTTAACTGCATCATCATCCGGTCTATATTGTAAATGTACTCGCCAACATCTTCAAGAAATAAAATTTTGTTTTTGGTATGTACAGATGAGGCGCTTCCCACGAGATGCGCCAGTATGGAAAGATTACCGCCAACCATTTCGCCTGTTGCTTTTCCTTCTATGTTCAGCGGATGTGGTTCGCAGAAATAATTTGCTGTACCGCCTTTCAATGCTTTTTTCAGTGATCGTATAAATTCATTTTCCGCTTCGCCATCATTGAACGCATTGGCCATCGGCGCATGTAAGGATGCAGTATTCAGTTGCCGGTAAACATGCGAATGCAAAACAGTGATATCGCTAAAACCGATCAGCCATTTGGGATTTTTTGTAAACGCTTTAAAATTTATCTGATCTATGATCCGGCTCATGCCATAGCCGCCGCGCCCGCACAGTATTGCTTTGATATTTTTATCATCAAGCATCGATTGAAGGTCATGCAACCTTTCTTTATCTGTTCCTGCAAAATAATGGAACTGGTTACCCAGCGTTTTGCCGATAACAACTTTATAACCCCATTGCTGTAATGCGTTGATGCAGGCTTCCGCTTTTTCATAAGGCATATATCCCGAAGGGCAAACAATGCCCACCGTATCGCCTCTTTTCAGGTATGGTGGAATTTTGATCATAATACAATATACAGGATTCGCGGATTGACGGATTGCGAATTGTGTTCTGATAAAATCCGCCAATTCGCAATCCGTTAATTCGTTAATTTTTACACCTCCATTAAAACAACTCCATTCGCATCTACAGATAATTTATGTTTTACTCCACACTTGTAAGCAAAATTATTCCGCTGGTGCCCAACCGGGAAACCAAAACAAACAGGGTAATCGAATTCTTTTACTTTTTCGTAAACGATCTCATACACTGTTCTGCCAAACGCTTCATCAGGCGTTTCTTCTTTGATGCCGGTAAAACCGCCGATCAGCAATCCTTTCAAATGCGTAAGTTTTCCCGTTCGTTTAAGATTGCAAAACATCCGGTCGATATTATACAGCGCCTCGCCAACATCTTCCACGAATAAAATTTTATCATCGGTTGAAATATCAGATGCTGTGCCGGCAAGGGTTTCGATCATTTTTAAATTACCGCCAACCAGCAACCCTTCTGCATTTCCGGGCCGGTTCTTTTCATCTGCATTTACTTTGTATTCCATCTTTTCTCCAAGCAATGCTTTTTTGATGGAAAGGATGGTTTCAATTTGTACAGGTTCTGCCTTTGACCAGTCGTCCGGAAAACTGTTGCACATTTTTGAATGGATCGTTGCCACATGCGCATTCGTATGTAAATGATTATGAAAAACAGTGATGTCGCTGAACCCGATCACCCATTTCGGATTTTTTTTGAAGGAGGAAAAATCAAGCTGGTCAATTATGCGAACCACACCATAGCCACCTCTTGCACAAAGAATGGCTTTTACTTCGGGGTTATCGATCATGTCCTGGAAATCTTTTCTTCGTTCTTCATCTGTTCCGCCAAAAGTGAATTCTCTTTTCCCAACGGTAGATCCCGTTACTATTTTAAATCCCCAGCTTTGTATCTGTTCCACCGAAGGCTGAATATCTTTTTCAAGAATAAATCCGGAAGGGCAGGTAATGCCGATCGTATCGCCGGCTTGTAAATAAGGTGGTATAGTGATATGTTTCGGCCTTTTGGCAACGGCTGCTGCAACATCAGGCATATCAGCGATCAGCAATGCTGGAGTGTATGCCATGGCAGCAAGGAATTTTTTTCTGTTCATTATTTAAAAGTAATGAATAAGCAGCAGTCGCTCGGCTCCGCCGAGTGACGACTATCCCCAGGCTTCCAGCCCCGCGCCTAACTTCATCCGTTTGTACTGCTAACCCGGATTGCTTACTTTTGCAACTCTTTGCCAATATAGTGCAACAGCACAACTGTGCAACTTTGCTCCGCTTAAGCTTCACGAAAGCGAGTGCAACGAAGCCCGCAAAGAACCAAAAGCTACATACAAAATGAAACAACCGAAAAGATATTTAATTACCTCCGCACTTCCTTATGCCAACGGCTTAAAACATATCGGCCATTTAGCCGGTGCGTATTTGCCCGCCGATATTTATGTGCGTTACCTGAAGGCGCAGAAAAGAGATGTGGTATTTGTTTGCGGAAGCGATGAACATGGCACCGCGATTCCCATACAGGCCACCAAAGAAGGAACTACTGCGCAGGCGATTATTGATAAGTATCACCCGATCATGTTGCAGAACTTTAAGGATCTGGGAATTGAGTTTGACATCTATCACCGCACCAGCGATCCCTTACATCATGCAACGGCACAGGAATTTTTTACCAGACTGAACAACAACGGTGATCTTGAAACAAAAGAATCCGAACAATATTTTGACGAACAGGCGAATAGTTTTTTGGCCGACAGGTATATAAAAGGCACCTGTCCCAATTGCGGCTATGAAAATGCATACGGCGATCAATGCGAAAACTGTGGCAAGAGTTTGAGTCCGGATGAACTGATCAACCCCGTTAGCACATTAAGCGGCAACGCTCCCATAAAAAAATTGACCAAACATTGGTACCTGCCATTAAATAAGCACGAAGATTTTTTGCGAGAATGGATCCTGAAAGAACATGCGAACGACTGGCGTACCACAGTTCTCGGCCAATGCAA
>JABDAP010000020.1 GCA_013289065.1 Bacteroidota bacterium
AGTATTTTTATTTCAACGCTTGCTTTTGCAGACCCTTCGCAACAGGATATCGCCAAAATATCTGTGCTGCTTGCTTCATTTATTTCGATGACGGTTGGATTTTTCTGGCTGAAGTTCGAGAAACATCATGCGTAAACACAACTGTTTATTCAGGCAATACCATTTTCCGGCGATAATGAATAGCTGATCACTTCCTGTCGAGATAAGATACCAGTTCAACAAACTGCTCCCTGTTCTTTGAATCGATCTTATGTGAAGAATTATAGGAAAGGATATCGCCTGTATAAGATGGCAGGGATTTCCTGACCGACTTTACAGACCATGCATTATCCAATGGGATCATTTTATTTTCGCCGGGCCTGTACAGGTACATGTGTTGAACCAATTCATATTCTTTTTGCTGCGGGCCGTTGTAGACAAAATATTCAACAACTTTTTTATGCAGCCATACGAGAAGCTGCAGATTTTTCCCCTCATACAATACTTCGTAAAAATCATTTTCATCAAGATCGCCAACCGCAGGGAAACCGTTTTTGAAAGTATGCATTACGGGTTGTTCATTTTCGTTCCGGAAACTGAGTTGAAAAGAAGTGACAGGCTGTATCAGTTCGATAAAGCTATTGTTGCGTTGCACATATAATTTATGATCGTAGAGGGAAAAATTTATTCCTGTGTCGGAAAGAACCTGTCCATTTTTAAACCGCACCGTTCCTCTTCCCCAACCATCCTGCAGCATAGGGCTGCCAAAAACACCCAATTCTTTGCCGCTTTTAATAAGCGTGCCATCCATGTTCCTGTATTCAACAAGGCGGACGCCTGGATTACCAAGCATCGTTTGCGCGTGGCTTACGGCCGGCGAAGCAATAAACTGCATAAAAAGAAATGCAGCCAACAGCCTGAAATTTGTTTTCATAGAGCTGGTTTTAATGTTTGAGATTAAAAACCGGGGATATTTCTGACTAAAGTTACAAAGACTTGTATAAAAATACAAGTCTTTGTAAGCTGCTATAGAAGATTTCTGTGCCGGCTGCCCAGACGCAGGGATGCTGATCTTTTACCTGACCATCGGCATGTATTTTTCGCGGTTTTCGATGATGATCCATAGGTTTATCACGAGCAGTATAACAGCCAATGGTATACCTGATGGTGCATTTACGATATTGGTGAGCAGTATCCCCACCATTACAGGAAAAATAATGATCGCGCCAAGCGCCCGGAATTTAGGAATGATAACAAGTATGCCCCCCACAATTTCTGCAACGCCGACCAACGGCATTAACCATTTTATCTGCATAACGGCAGTCATTAAGTCTGTCATGCTTTGAGGCATATCTTTTGGCATGGGCATATAATTCAGGAATTTGTTCAGCCCGGCATTAATGAACATGAGCCCGAAAAGAAGGCTTACTATGAACAGGATCGTTTTTTTCATTTTGGTTGTTTTGGTTGGTTATTTTATGAGGATTCTGTTACAAGTTAGAAATTTTTATTCAACAAAATGCCGGCTTACTTCTGTTCTTCGGCGTATCTCTTAAAATTATTCAGCACGGATTGACAAAAATTTTTTTGTATTTCAAGTGATGGTTCTTTTCCGGGCTCAAACTCTTCTTCTATTACAGTTCTGTTATTATCCGGTACAAACCGGATGATCGATCTTCTGCCATCCGTTCCGGTGTATTCAATCAATTGATGATGTATTACCTCGTCATAAACACCTGTATGATCAAATCCATCCTTTCCGTCTTTTGTTTCCATCCTGAATAAAAACCGGCCGCCTTTTTGTAAATCGTTTTCAACTTTTGGCGAGTGCCAGTTATCAGAAGGATTGTTCCATTGCATAATATCGGAAGACGTTGCCCAGATCTTCCATACTTTTTCTATGGGTGCGTTTACTGTTACCTGCACGGTGATCATTGTACTTGTTTTATCCATACGATTATTAATGATTGATTGGTACAGCTAATTTCATTAAAATATGTAAGATACTACTATCTGCAAGTGTCTCAGTTTGAAAATCAAAACAAATCAAAACTGCGCCTCGGCGCCCTTGCGCGAAAAATGCACGCAAAGGCGCGGAGGCGCGGTAATTATATTATAAAGCATATTAAAATTATCAACCCGAAATACTACTTGCTATTCAATTAAAAAGGTTCAGTCAACTATGCGTTGACTGAACCTTTCAATATCACTCACTAAAATTAATTAATATCCTAAACCAAGATCACGCCCCTTCATCACAGCGGGCACTCCTTCTGTGATCCATTTGGAAGGCTTGTCTCCTTTCAACATATAATCAAAGAACTGCTGTTCGCGGATCTGAATGTCTTTGCGGTTCTTTCTTTCAACAAGGTTATGCGCTTCTCCGTTGTAAGTAAGCATCCATACTTTTTTACCGAGGCGGCGCATGCCCGAATACATTTCAATTCCCTGGTACCACGGCACCGCATCATCCGCATCATTGGCCATAATAACCAACGGCGTTTTTACTTTTGGCAACGAGAACAAAGCAGAGTTCTGAATATACAGATCCGGACGCTCCCATAATGTTGCACCGATACGGCTCTGCGTTTTTTCATACTGGAACTGTCTTAAGATGCCCGGCCCCCAACGTATACCGCCATAGGCACTCGTCATATTTGCAACTGGCGCACCAGCCCATGCGGCTGCATACAGATTTGTTTTGGTGATGAGGTATACGATCTGGTATCCACCCCAGCTCTGTCCCTGCAAACCTATTTTAGTACTGTCAACAAACCCCTGTTTTACTACAGCACGTGTTCCGCTTAATATATAATCATAGGCGCCTTGTCCGGGGTAACCTTTTTTATACCAGATATCCGGAACAAAAACAATATACCCGCGGCTCACAAAGAACGGTATGTTCAAACGTGATGGCGTAGGCGCCGGTGGCTGGTAGTTGTACAGTGTTGTATTATTTCTCTCATAGAAATAAACGATCATCGGGTATTTCTTTTTGGGATCGAAGTCTTCGGGTTTATACAATACACCTTCTGTTTCTTTTCCGGTATAAGCTTTCCATTTAAACAACTCTGATGTTCCCCAGTTATATTCTGCCTGTTGCGGATTGGTATGCGATAACTGCACTGCTGCATTACTGCCAACCATCGTAAACACATCCGGCGATCTTACAAATGTTTCTTTTACAAAACTGTACACATCCGCATCTTTTGCTTTCTGCGGCGCCTGAACGGTTACTTTTTCTTTGAACAGAACGCTGGTATTATTTTTAGACAGATCCAGTACCGCCAACCCGCTGCTTTTATCTTTTTCATCGAACATGTGCAGCAATAATTTTTGTCCGGGCGTAATAAATTTCTCTTCACGATCCACATTGATAAAACGGTATTGTACTTTATCTTTTCTTCCATCTGTTAAGCATACCGATCTTTCTTTTCCTTCCGGATCTATTTTCCAGATATCATAACGGTCGTAGATCAATACATATTTATCCGCTTCCATCCATTGTACAACGCCATACGCATTGGGATCATCGGGTACATCGTTCTCTTCATCAAACAAGGATGTCTTGATGTCTTTAGCAACCGTATTCAATTGTTTGGTGATCGAATTATAAGCGAAATAATTTTGTTTTACTTCATCAAAGAACAATAAATATTTTCCTGTGGAAGATGCGGATAATGCGCCGCCTTTAAAGTTCTTCCTGATCAATTCTGTCTTGCCATTATCCGGGTTTACTGTGTAGATATCACTCAGTGTAAAGCCCTGCCACTGGCTCGCAACACGGCGGCCGGTATCCGATGTTGCGTAAAATACGGCGCCATCGCCATCCATTGTATGGATCACATTACGCAGGCTTTGATTGCCTATCTGTACAGTTTCTTTTGTGTTGAGGTCGAAACGCGCGAGATATGAACGGTTCAGGTCTGCATTCAGGCTCCTGATCTGTGCGGCCTGGATCTGATCGTCATTATAATGCCAGATGTCAACACTCACCCTGTCGAACTCAGGAAGCGATGTATCTTTTGGCGGCAATACGGGCGCGGTACCAAAGAATAAACGTTGCCCGTTCTTGCTAAAGCTAATGGCCGATCCGCCGCCACCGCCTCTTCTTCCGCCACCGCCTCCACCGCCAAAACCGCCTCCGCCGCCTGCTTCGGCAACGGTCCATGTTGGTACCATGCCATTGCTGTTGCGTGAAGCAAGAAGCATAGCGCTGTCGGCTCCTGTTTTATAATAATATAATTTATAAAATTTCTGCAATGCCTTACTGCTGCTGTCGCGCTCTGCTATGAAGGCAACCTGTGTGCCGTTATCATCCATCGCATAGTTCTTGGCATCATTGAATTTTTTAAAGATGGTTTTACTGTTGCCGTTTGCAAGGTCGTAGG
Organism: Bacteroidota bacterium; assembly: GCA_013289065.1. GTDB lineage: Bacteria > Bacteroidota > Bacteroidia > Chitinophagales > Chitinophagaceae > Sediminibacterium. The sequence goes on from JABDAP010000020.1 coordinate 4,371, forward strand.
TTACCACCGATGCCTGCGTGAGTGAATCGTTTGCTTTCTTTGTTGTTTCGTATAATAAGATGTTGGCATTGCGGTTAAAATAATATTCGCTTACTAATTTAAACGAATGCTGTTCGCCTGTATGCAGGTTTTTGAGAATGAGTTCTGTTCCTTCTTCTGCTGCCGCATCATCACCGCCTGCTGCAGGAGCCGCACTGCCCCCGGCTGCGCCGCGTGCGCCGCCTCTTTGTGCACCGCCCGGGCGGGCGCCGCCACCGCTGCCACTACCACCTTCGCCACGCGGTTGTTGCAGAACGGCCATGCCTTTCATCTTTACATCATTCACTTTATTTTTAATACTGTCTGCTACGTGTATCAAACTGTCTGCAACAGATAACATGGTATTCAACCTTGTGAGCGAATCCATTTCCTGCCTGCCGCCGGGCCTGCTGAGATCGGGTAATCCTTTATCCATCAGGTATGCGAGCCACTGGCTGCCGTTCTCATCGGGTGTTTTGTAACTGCGGACGCGGGCTATCTTTTCAATTTTGTCTTTACCGAGTTCGAGAATAGCGAGGCTGTCTTTCGGCATATCATCCGGCCGTTTCTTTTTGATGCGGGCATCGCGTGTGTCTTTATAAAAAGGCCTGATCCGGCAGATCACAAAACGGTTATCATCCGTGATCGTGGCATTATACCCGCGCGGAATTTCTTTTTTATAATCGCCGGATACGCTTTGTATCATCAGCACGCCATCGCCTTCCTGGGGATTGATGGCATAGGCAACATATTTACCATCATTGCTCATCACGCGTTCGCCAACACTTTGCCAGCCATCATACACAGAATGGTCGAGCGGTTTTTTCTGTGCAGATACGGTAATGGAAACAATACAGCAAAAAACAAAGAAGCATTTCTTCATAGCAGTAGTTTATTAGAGTTCCGAAGATAATTAAACAATGTACACTGGTTTAACTCTTTCGGTGAATTTTATAAACAACCTGGTGTGGCAAACTTCAGTGGCGCAAAAGGGTGGTTTATCTTTTATTTTGTCGGGTTCGGTGGAGTGAATCGTGAGTCGGCAGTCGGCAGTCGTGAGTGGTGGATAATGAACTTTTTACTGACGACTCACGGCTGACGCTTCACGGCTGCCGATTCACAACTCACCGCTGCAATAAAAAATATTTATATTTATCCCCTCAACCCTACACTATGAAACGAACTGCTTTTATTTTTTTTGTATCAGCCATGCCGGTACTCGGCGTATTACATGCACAAACACATACCGTTGTAAAGAAATGGGCATCGGATACTTTATTCAGGACACCTGAATCTGTTTTGTATGATGCAAAAGATAAACTGTTATATGTATCGAACATGGATCCGGCATCGGGTGATAAAGGCGGTAAAGGATCGATAGGCAAACTGGGGCTTGATGGAAAGATCATTTCGCTCGACTGGGTAACGGGCCTCACTTCGCCCAAAGGAATGGGTTTGTATAAGAACGAATTATATGCAGCGGAGTTAACAACGGTTGTGGTGATCGATATCAACAAAGCACAGGTCATCCGCCGTATACCTGTTGAGGGCGCTGTGTTCTTAAATGATATCAGCGTTGATAAGAATGGCGTAATATATGTAAGCGACAGCCGTACAATGAAAATACACAGGATCGAAAATGGAAAAGTAACCACGCTGCTGCAAAACATGCAGGGCCCGAATGGTGTACTCGCCGTTGGCGATGAGTTGGTGTATATTGATAAAGGAAGTTTATTGAAAAGAAGTGCAGACGGCAGCAGCACAAAGATCACCGATGGAATGGATCCGAGCACAGATGGGATTGAAATGGTAAAACCCAATGAATACCTGGTAAGTTCCTGGAATGGTATTGTATATTATGTATATGCAGACGGCCACAAAGATATTTTATTTGATACACGGCCGGAAAAGGTCAATAGTGCTGATATTGGTTATGATCCAAAGAACCATATCATGTATGTGCCAACATTTTTTAAGAATGGTGTGATTGCGTATGAGGTGAAGTAGGATATTCTTATCCGCCCCTGCCCCTGAAGGGGTTTGAGTTTACCATAAAAAATCCTTTTCCCCTTCAGGGGCGGGGGTAACTATGGCAAACTAATAATTTCTTTTATACCAACCATCTTCAACAAGATAGGATGCGGTTGTACCATTACCGGTTCTGAATTTTGTTTTGATACCTCTTCTTGTATCGATCCCCGGAAGAAAGCAAATGAAATGAAGATGCGGGCCGCGTGTATAACCGGTGTTGCCGCTTAATGCGATCGGGTCGCCTTTATTTACGGAATCTCCGGGTTGTACCAATGCGCCGTTGTGCCTGAGATGGCTGTAATCCGCAATGGTTCCATCGGAGTGAAGAATTAAAATATGGTTGGCCATCTGTTTACACTCTTCGCGTAAACAGCTTTCACTGTACTGTTGAACAACAGCGATAACGATGCCGCTTCTTGCTGCTTTTACATTGGTTCCTTCCGGCATATTAAAATCCAGTGCGTTTTCATTTTGGTGTGTGAATTGCCCGTTATAACCCTGGTCTATCCTGAAGTTCGATCCTTTTTTATAAGGAAGGTCGTAAACATAATTCCTGTCGTAATTAGTCTGGTGCACGTTTCCAAACACTGCTTTATAATCGTATGCGTAACCGGTTCTGCCTTTTTTGATGCGCGATAATTCAACCAGTTTAATTTTATTGCCTTGCGGGATGATATAAATATGATCGAACGATTCATCTGCGATAAGGTTGTCAAGGCTCAGCGTTAACTGAACAGATACCGTACAATATTCATTGTTATCAGCATACAACACAATTCTGTCGCCTTCCTTTTCAGCAATCACTTTTATATTATTTTGCGAAAAGGCAAGAATGCTTTTAAAAAAGAAAAAACAAATGAATAATATTTTAACGGAATCTTTCAGTAATGTTTCAGTTTAATAATTTTACTATACGCTACAGCTAATTACTACGCCTTCGCGCCTGCGTGAGAAAAATGCACGCAAAGGCGCGAAGGCGCAGTTTTGATTTGTTGGATCTTAAACTGGTATTCTATCCATTTCCCGAGGTTTCTCAAAAGAAAAAGTATAGCGGATGCTACACTTCTTCTTTGAAAATTGTATATTTTATTACCCGCATCATGCAGGATTGAACATCATTTATTGCTGAGGCGGTGGATCTTTCTTAACCACGCGGCCTGTTTTCCGGTCTTTTGCCCTTCCGATCAAATAACCTGTTCCACCACCGGCGGCAGCGCCAATAGCGGCACCGGTTATATTATGCCCTATGATACCACCTGCAATGGCTCCTGCTCCTGCGCCGATCAATGTTCCTTTTGCTGCCGAGCTCCATCCTTTTTTAGCCGGCGCTTCTGTGGCTGCACCTGAACCTGTTGCTGCCTGTGATGAACTTGAACCAACGTTCCTTGATTCGTCTTCTTCGCGCTGCCTTCTGCGTGCCGCGGCAATGCGGTTATCTTCTTCCTGCTGTGCCTGAACACGGGCGCGTTCCGAATCGATCGCCTGCTGTTTAATGGCGGTGCTGTCTACCACAACGGCTGTATTGGTTGACTGGCTGCTGCACGCCGCAAATACTGAAGCGATACAGAGCGTTACTAATAATCTTTTCATGTCAAAGGTTTTTAAGTGAGTTATCATGCACTGATACGCTTAAAATTACCATGCCAGCTGTATTTGATTATGAAATGGGAATAACTGGAATGAGTTTACTTATTACCCCAACCCCTAAAGGGGCTTTAATTTATCTAAGAAACATAATTCCCCTTTAGGGGCAGGGGGTAAAAAATACAACTTCTCTACAGGGTTGGGGTAAAATAGATACTCAAACCTTCTTTCGCTTCATCACCCGTAACATCTGCAACACAACAGAGAATGTGATCAATGCGAAGCCGAGATAAAAGCTGTTCTTCAGGTTCTCATTTTCTTTGAACAAAATAAATGCAAGCAATATTCCATACACCGGTTCTAAATTGAGCGTAAGGTTTTGTGTGAAGGCCGACACTTTTTTCAATGCCTGTAACATAAGATCCATTCCGAGTACCGTGCAGAACCAGCTTAATACCAGCAACCATCCAAGATCTGTAAGTGTTGGAAAGATATAGGCCGTTGGAAAATAGTACAGGTATAGCGGCATCAATATAGTAAGCACTAATAATCCGCCACTCAATTCATATAACATTAATGTTGGCGCGGGCGCCACTTCCACATTTTTTTTATTGAGTACTGAGAACAACGCGCCTAAAACGGCAGAAGCAATTCCGAAAAGTATCCCTGTCTGGTACCGTGGGTCAAAATGAAAAATGAGATAGATACCAAGCAGGCTGATCAACCCCAATCCTGTTTCCTGCCAGCTGAATTTTTTATCGGTCATCAACGGTTCAAGTATCGCTGTAAAAAATCCAACCGAAGCAAAACAAACCAGGCCGATAGATACATTCGCGATCTTGATGCTTGCATAAAAACACACCCAGTGCAATGCGATCAATGAACCGATACCCAATAATTTCCATACGGAAGATGGCGGGATCCTTGTGATCGTTTTCTTCCAGCTCAGCCAGATAAAAAGTGTAGCAACCGTAAGCATGATACGGTACCATACGAGCAACCCTTCATTCAGTGTGATCAGTTTGCCTAATATCCCTGTGAAGCCTGCGAGGAAAACGGAAATATGTAATTTGATCAGCGCCTGTTTCATATCGCATCAAAGAAAGTCAATATTAATGTGTTGCCCTATTAAAACACTTGGTTTGTTTTGTCGAGTGATATCTAAATGGCACTCGAATGACACGGATCATGCGGATGTGTGCTGATTTTATTAATTATTCGATCGGCGAATATCTGCCTGATACGTGTCATCCGCGTGCCATTTTTCAATACAAAAGGCCTTATCGATAGCACAACACATTCGTTGAATATATTTGTAATGCCCGAAATAATTGCCATTCCCTTCATCTCTATAAAACGTTTGGATTTCAAAATAAATAGCAGCATCTTGTACTAAATTATTCAGCCAACGACTAACCAATAAATACTTTGCATGAACCCGATCATCAGTCTGAACAATGTTTATAAAAGTTATGGTGTAAAACAGGTATTGAAAGGGATCAATCTTTCCATTTATCCCGGCCAGGTGATCGGTTATATCGGGCCGAACGGTGCCGGTAAAAGTACCACTGTAAAAATTCTTTGCGGATTGATCTCTGATTATGAAGGGGAAGTAGTGATCGATGGTATTAACCTGAAGGATGATCCCATCGCAGTAAAAGCAAAGATCGGATATGTGCCCGAGCTGGCTGAATTATATGATGTATTAACGCCTGCCGAGTTCCTCGGTTTTATGGCGGAGTTATATAATATGCCGAAAGAAATGGCTACGGACCGCATCACGAGAATACTGTCGGCATTCGGTCTGGAAGCAAACATGCACCAGCGCATGGATACATTCAGTAAAGGCATGCGGCAAAAAGTGTTGATCACTTCGGGCATTCTGCATGATCCGGATATTATCATTCTTGATGAACCATTAAGCGGACTGGATGCAAACAGTGTGATCATAGTAAAGGATCTGATCAGCAAAATGGCCAAAGAAGGCAAGACCATTTTTTATTGCAGCCATATGATGGATGTGGTTGAAAAAGTAAGCGACCGCATCATACTCATCAATGAAGGAACCGTTATCGCCGACGGAAGTTTTGAAGAACTGCAGCAACAGCAAGGCAACCAGAGCCTGGAAAAAATATTTGCTCACATGACGGCCAAAGAATCATTATCAGATGCAGCTGATCAGTTGATGCATGCTTTTGGAAAATAAACTCATTGCAACACATGAACATCTTTAATAGATTTTTTCTCTGGTTATTGTTAGGTCCATCTTTCCTGTACAGAAAAATGGGGGTGAATATTCCGCACCTGAGAGCCATACTTACCGCCAAACTGATGATGGATGACAGGCGCGTAAGCGGCATACAGCAATCGCGAAGAAAAAAACAAAAGCCGCCGAAATTTGCAACGGTCAGTACCATGTTCTTTACCGCTCTCATGGGTTGCGTGTTCCTGTATTCATTTGCAGTGGGCCACGATTATCTTACAGAACTGACCATCTATTTTTCTTTCTACGTTTTTATACTTGCCTCCACACTGATCTCAGATTTTACTTCGGTGCTGATCGATGTTCGTGATAATATGATCATCCTTCCCAAACCCATCAGCGATAAAACATTTGTACTAGCGCGGTTATTACATATTGTGATACATGTATCAAAGCTCATACTGCCCATGGCTTTGCCGGCAAGCATCTATCTGTGTGTAAAGGAAGGTTTGGCAGGATTGTTCCCTTTTATTTTTTTAATTATTGCCGCTACACTGTTCACTATTTTCCTGATCAATGCTTTGTACATTTTTATTTTAAAGATCACTACGCCTGAAAAATTTAAAAACATCATCAGTTATTTCCAGATATTCTTTGCCATATTTTTCTATGCGGGTTACCAGCTCGTTCCCAGGTTGGTCAGCAAAACGGTGCTTTCCCATTACAGCATCACTTCTTTCAAATGGGCATGGATCACGCCACCGTATTGGTTTGCGGCGGGATGGCAATATTTACGGGTATTCAATTTAGCATCACCGCTTTTTATTTATTTTATATTGAGTGTTGCCGTACCGCTTCTCAGTGTATGGCTAGTGATCAAATATTTTGCACCATCATTCAACAGGAAATTATCCATGATAGGCGGAAGTGAAATCGGAAGCGCGCCTGTAAAAACCGGGAGTAAAGGCTTACTTTCTACCACCTCGGCTTTTATTTCTTCTATCGCAAAATGGTTCACCGAAAAAGGTGCAGAACGTATGTCGTTCCTGAACACCTGGAAATTAATGAGCCGCAGCAGGGATTTTAAAATGAAAGTATATCCATCCATCGGTTATATACTTGTATATGTGGTGATCATCTTTATGAACAATAAAATGTCAATGGCATCGATCATGGATCAGACGGGCGCAGGCAGGTTTGTTTTTCTTGGTGTGATCTATTTCAGCAGTTTTGTTCTGGTGATGGCAGTACAGCAATTGATGTTCTCAGAAAAATATAAAGCCGCCTGGATCTATTATATCACACCCATTCAATTACCCGGAAAATTATTCAGCGGTGCATTAAAAGCAGCGATCGTAAAATTTTACCTGCCACTTGTTATGCTTACTTCTATTGTTGCAGTTGCGGTGGTTGGGCCGAAGATCATACCCAATTTATTACTCGGTATTTTTAACCAGTTCCTCATCACAACATTGCGGGCATATATTTCTATGCGTGCATTGCCTTTTTCAGTACAACAGGCTACGAGTGTAAAGGGCGGAGGTTTTATCAGGGGGTTGTTTTCGATGCTGATAACGATCATCCTCGCCATTTTGCATTTTATGATCTATGGCTATTTAACTGTTATCATTATTTTTTGTGTATTGTCTGCTATCGCATCCTGGTTGATGATGGACTCATTGAAAAACAAAACCTGGGCAACCGTAATGATGCGGGAGTATGAAGATTAGAGGCATTATTTGATTATCTTTTTTGCCCCTGCCCCTGAAGGGGTTCTACAGATACTTCTGCTCCCCTTCAGGGGTTGGGGGTAAAGAAGAAAATTAAAATAAATTTGAAATCAACTACCCCACTTTCGAAGTAACCATATCATCCACCTCATTGTTCTTTACTTTTTTGCGGTAGTTCTTGAAGAGGCTTTGCCATTGAATGCTGAGTACACCCAGTACGCCTTCTTTAATGATGCCCTTGCTCATTTTACTAACGCCGATCTTACGGTCAACAAAAGTGATGGGCACTTCTTTGATCGTGAATCCTAATTTCCATGCGGCGAATTTCATTTCTATCTGGAATGCATAACCCACGAACTGGATCATATCAAAATTGATCGCTTCGAGTACATTTCGTTTATAACAAACGAATCCCGCCGTTGGATCATTAACGGGCATCCAGGTAATTATTTTTGTGTAAAGCGCGCCGCCCTTTGAATAGAGTTGCCTGTCGAGCGGCCAGTTCTCCGTTTTTCCTCCCGGTACATAACGGCTGCCGATAGCAAGGTCTGCCCCCTCGTTCTTGCAGGCATGGTATAATCTTTCGAGATCTTTTGGATTATGCGAAAAATCCGCGTCCATTTCAAATACATACTGGTACCCTTTTTCAATACTCCATTTAAAACCATGTATGTACGCAGTGCCCAAACCTAATTTTCCTTTTCGCTCTTCTAAAAATAACTGGCCGGGATACACACTCATCAGGTCACGCACAATATCTGCAGTGCCATCGGGAGAACTGTCATCTATCACCAATACATGATAATCCTGTTTAAGTGCAAAGACAGCTGTAATGATTGCAGAAATATTTTCCTTCTCATTATAAGTGGGTATGATAACAATTTTTTCCAACAAAAAAGGGGTATGCTTTAAGAAACTAAGTTACAACTTTGAGGGTTTCAAATATTAAATTCTGTCATAAGAAAGACACAAATATTATATCAGGCTTTCTTCACAAGTGTACGGTTAAGGATCTCAGTAAGTTTTTGCTTGGTATTCATAGCAAAATCGCCTTTCATCATCCAATCATAATATTGGGGTTCTTCTTTGAGCACTTGTATAACGGGTTTTCCTTTGTGTTTGCCGAAATTGAATATTTCAATGCCTTTGTCTTTAATAAAACGTCGGGCAAAATCAACAATATCATCTTCACCGGTAAACTTTACAATGCTTTCGATCGTGTTGCCAATCTGGGGATAACGTTCTACCTGCGCTTCAAGTACTTCCCATGTTGCGGTTGCATCGATCTCGGCGCTGTGCGCGCCATCCAATGTTTTCTGGCAATAAAATTTATAGGCAGCGCTTAATGTGCGCTGTTCCATCAGGTGAAATACTTTTTGTACATCCACCAGCTTTCTTCCCTCAATACTGAATTCAATTCCGATGCGCAAAAATTCTTCTATCAGCATCGGCAGGTCAAAACGGTTGCTGTTATAACCGCCTATATCGCAGCTTTCCATAAACTGTTTCAGTTCATTGGCCGCCTGTTTAAAAGTAGGTGCCTCTTTTACCATTTCGTCGGTAATACCATGTATCTCACTGGATCCTGCAGGAATGGGTATTTGCGGGTTGATCAGTTTTCTTTTCACCTGTCTCGCTCCGTCAGGTAATATTTTCACGATCGCTATTTCTACGATCCGGTCTATACTGATATTGATACCGGTTGTTTCAAGGTCAATAAAAGCGATCGGGCGGGTTAGTTGCAAATTCATTAGCGCAGATATCTTTTCTTATTCGGTTATTTGTTTGGCGAAAGTAAGCATATCTAAGCCATCATAGTTGCCACTGCTCATTAAAACCACATTTGATTGCGTGTACTGCTGCAACTGCAGCCATTCCCACAACACATTCCTGTCATTCATTACCAAAAGCCCTTCTTTGCCAAAACCTTCATATACTTTTTCGGCGGGCAGCCCGGGCATGCGTTTCAGTTCCAGTGCATGCCTGGAATAAAATACAACCGCTGTATCCGCTTTATCCATTGCACCCCGGTATTCAAGCATGAACTGTTCATTCAGGCTGCTGTAAGTATGTAATTCAAGAATGCCGATCAGTTTTCTGTCGGGATATTGTTGTTTCACCGCTTCAATAGTTGCTTTTACTTTACTCGGTGCATGCGCAAAATCGCGGTAAACATTCGTGGTCTTATTTGAAGCCAGTAATTCAAGCCTTTTTGCAGCGCCGGTAAAAGATCCGATCGCAGCAATAAAATCCTGCGTGTGAATACCAAGTTCTTTGCACGCATAAAATGCAGCAAATAAATTCATGAGGTTGTGATTACCAAACACGCGCAACGGGCCGCTTACACCTTCGATCGTAACAGTTGTCCTGCCATCGCGGATCGTATGTTCGGGAACGCCATAGGATTGATAACGGATATCCGCTCTTTTGTTTTCATCCACCAGTTTTTTCAATACCGGATCGGAAGCGTTATAGATCAGCAACCCATCCTTTTCAATTTTATTGATGAAGATGACAAACTGCTCAAGATAAAAATCAAAAGTTGGAAACACATTGATATGATCCCATGCGATCCCCGTCAATATCGCCACATGCGGAAAAAGAAAATGGAACTTTGGTTTTTTTTCGATCGCACTTGCCGGGTATTCATCCCCTTCACAAATGATCACCGGTGCATCCGTGATATTTACTGATTGATCAAAACCCTCCAGCCGCGCACCCACGAGATAATCGAAATCCAATCCCAGCTGTTTCATTACATGCATGATCATGCTGGTGGTGGTTGTTTTTCCATGGCTTCCGCCAACCACTACCCTTTTCTTTTGAATGCTTTCATGATAGATGTATTCAGGAAACGAATAGATCTTCAGCCCAAGTTCCTGTGCTTTCAATATCTCTGGATTATCGCTTTTGGCGTGCATGCCAAGTATAACAGCATCTATATCGGCTGTGATCAGGCCGGGCTGCCAGCCGATACGGTCAGGCAACAACCCTTCCAGGCTTAGATTGGTTTTGGCGGGTTCGAATATTTCGTCATCTGTGCCTGTAACCTGATAGCCTTTTCTATGTAAAGCAATGGCCAATTGGTGCATTACACTGCCTCCAATTGAAATAAAATGCACCCGCATACGTTATTATTTAGGTAAGAATCAACAAATTAACAAAATGTGTCAGCCAACAAGGCAACGTTTTCAACTGAAAGTTTATCTTTGTTGTGTTGCAAAATACAGCCTATCCTTTATTTAAATACCAAGCATGAAAAAGATTGTCCTATTGTTTCTCACTATTTTAGTAGCCGCGGCGCTGTTAACTTCCTGCGCACCGTCGAGAAGAGGCTGCCCTACTACTAACCCGAAATACTTCAGGCAGTAATTTTTTAAACAAGCATTCTTACCGTTTGTTTATACAGAAAAGATTTTGATGAACTGGATCCCCCTCACTACTGAAGACCAACTTTTACAGATAAAGGAAAGATCGGCCACTGTTCCGCAGGTGATCTTTAAACATAGTACGCGCTGCGGTACCAGCAGTATGGTATTAAGCAGGCTTGAAAGATCTGATGTACCTGCTTTGGTTGATTTTTATTTTCTTGACCTGATCCGATACCGCAACATCTCAAATAAAATAGCGGAAGTATTTAATGTTTACCACGAATCGCCACAGATCCTGTTGATCAAAAACGGCGAATGTGTGTATGATGAAAGCCATATGGGCATTCAAATGGATGAATTGGTTGAGCAGGCTGCTGCCAAATGATCTATAACCAACCGTTTGTAGAAAATACTTTTATTCATATACTAACTCATTGTTTATTCAGCATCTTTGCCGCTCAATAAACCAAGACATGGAAATAGCGGGTTACCTGGCTGCTTTGCTGATCGGTATTTCTCTGGGCCTGATCGGCGGCGGCGGTTCTATCTTAACCATTCCCGTTCTTGTTTATTTATTTCATATCCCGCCAACAGTGGCAACAGGTTATTCTTTATTTATTGTTGGGTGCAGCAGCCTTGCAGGTGCGTATAAAAATTACCGCCGCGACAATATCAATTTCAAAGCGGCTTTTTCTTTTGGTATTGCTTCCATTATTACGGTTGTATTGATCCGCAAATTTTTAATACCGGTCATACCCGATCATTTGTTCATGATCGGCAACATTATTGTTACAAAATCATTGGCCACCATGTTGCTGTTTGCCATCGTGATGATCATTGCATCACAAAGCATGATCAAGAAACAGGTGGTGGAAAAAAGCGGCGATAGCGATAACCCGATCGTCCTCACCAAAGCATTGTTCCGTGGTGTACAGGTTGGCATATTAACGGGGCTGCTGGGCGCCGGCGGTGGTTTTATTATCATACCGGTATTGATCTTTTCTTTTAACCTGAGTATGAAGCAGGCCATCGGTACTTCGCTTCTTATTATAGCGATGAATTCTTTATTTGGTTTTGCGGGCGATCTTTTTCATCATCAATTCGATTGGTCGCTACTTCTTCCTATTACCGCTATTGCGGTTACGGGGGTTTTTATCGGCAGAAAAATGGGGGAAACCATTCCCGGTGAAAAATTGAAAAAAGGGTTTGGGTGGTTTGTATTGGTGATGGGAGTGTATATTATTATTCATGAGTTGTTTATAAAATAAGTTTACTAATTCACCGCCGAGGCAGGGAGAAAGTAAATATCTTCCCGGGATTTTTTATCTTTCGCTGCAATCATCTTTCATGTATTTTAAAACTAACTGGTTCCCGGTATTATTGAGTGCGGTGATTGTATTGGCCATCGCCGATGCAGTTTGGGATCATTATGATGCATCAGGAACATCTACCACATCTGCTGCTGATTGCTGGACAGGCGCCGGCCCCAACCAGATACCGGTTGATGCAAATGGCGCGATGATCCGTTACGGAAGGGATCTTATCGCAAATACTTCCTTCTATCTTGGGCCGAAAGGAACGGTGATGCATATCAGTAATGGCATGAATTGCCAGAACTGCCATCTCGAAGCGGGCACCAAACCCTGGGGAAATAATTATGGCGCAGTTGCATCAACCTATCCAAAATTCAGGGAAAGATCCGGGCGTAAAGAAAGTATTGAAAAAAGAGTGAATGATTGCATTGAAAGAAGCCTCAACGGCCGCGCGATAGACAGCAGCAGTAAAGAAATGCGCGCAATTGCTGCTTATATCAAATGGCTCGGAAAAGAAGTTCCTATGGGAAGCAAACCAAAGGGTTCGGGCATTATGGAACTAACTTATTTATCAAGAGCCGCCGATCCTGCCAATGGAAAAACGGTGTATGTTGCTTATTGCGAAAGATGTCATGGAAAAAATGGCGAGGGACAAATAAATATTGATAACGCCGGTTATGCTTATCCGCCACTATGGGGAAACAACAGTTATAATTCCGGCGCTGGATTGTTTCGTTTATCAAGATTGGCGGGATATGTAAAGAACAATATGCCCAATCCGCTCAACTATCACAACCCCGAACTTACTGATGAAGAATCATGGGATGTGGCGGCTTATATCAACTCACAACCCAGGCCCACGCACGATCTCAGCAAAGACTGGCCAAGGATCGCCGGCAAACCATTCGATCATCCTTTTGGCCCTTATGCAGATACGTTTAGCGAAATGCAGCATAAATACGGGCCGTTTGCGGAAATAGTGAAGGCAGGTAAAAAAAGTAAATAAAGTAAATATTGTATGTAGTTCAAATGATAATCTATAATTACTAATTATTAATTATTAACTACTAATTAATAGCCGCATCATCCAATCAACCTGCACATCCTCTCCTAATAAAAATTCGTGTTCGCCAAATTTTTGAAAGCCGCATTTTGTATAGAACTGAATAGCGTTTGGATTGTGTTCCCATACGCAGAGCCAGATAAATTTTTTGTGTTTGTTTTTTGAATATGCGATCGCAGCATTCATCAATGCTTTACCGATCCCTTGCCCGATAAAAGAAGTAACGGCATATAATCGTGCTATTTCAATCGCATTTTCTTTCGTATCATCTTTCAAAAAAATATAGCCGGCCGGCTGATCATTTACATAAGCAAGTAAAAATGTATTTCCCGATTCTCCTACCTGTGCCATCAGTTGTTCTTTGCTGAACTGTTCTGCAAAGAATTTATCCATGTTTTCTTTTGTATTGTGATGCGCATATGTATGATAAAATGTTTGATGGCTGATATCAGCGATCAATTCAGCGTCGGCAATTGCAGCGGTGCGGATATTTATCTGATCCATTGAAATAATTATTGTGTGATCAACCCTGTATCAGAATTCTTTCGGAACCTGCTGAATACCGATTATAAAAATAATAACACAACCCGTCAGCACGCATGCATGGGCAAACAAAAAACCAACCGCGATCCAATGGATCACGGTAAAAAAAGAGAGAAAAATACCTTCTACGATAATAAAGTAGGCAAAATTACGGGTCTTATACAGTGTACAGATAACGGCTACGATGCTGAATACACCCACTAGAAAAAATACGACCCAGCCCAATACTGCATAGTTAGAGAATACCGACACTTTGATCATTTCCTGGGGATAAGGAAAAAGCAACGAGTCGTCAGGCTGATGCGTTGCCATGCGAAGCCCACGGACGAGGCCGAAGATCGCAGATATGGATAATAAGAAAACGGAGATTTTCCGGGAACGTTGCATTTATCGGATAAAGCTATAAAAACTTTAGTAAGAAATCAGTGGAGCAAAATATTTTTAATGCGAAGGTGTTGGCTGATATCAATTGTCAATTAATTCTATCACCATGGCACTTGCACCGCCACCGCCATTGCAAATACCTGCGGCGCCTATTTTTCCGCCATGTTGTTTCAACACATTGATCAAGGTAACAATAATTCTTGCACCACTGCAACCTAACGGATGTCCTAATGAAACTGCGCCTCCATGTACATTTACTTTTGCAGGATCCAGTTTCATCTTTTGAATATTTGCGATACCTACAACGGAAAATGCTTCGTTCAATTCTGTAAAATCAATATCGCTCATCTGCAAGCCTGCTTTGGCAACTGCTTTCGGAACGGCGAGTGATGGTGTGGTAGTGAACCATTCAGGCGCCTGTTCGGCATCTGCATAACTGCGTATCACAGCAAGTGGTTTGATACCCATCGCATCCGCTTTTTCTTTACTCATCAAAACAAGCGCTGCGGCGCCATCATTCATAGTTGATGCATTGGCCGCTGTTACGGTTCCGTCTTTTGTGAAAGCAGGTTTCAATTCGGGTATCTTATCAAACTTTACATTAAATGCTTCTTCGTCTTTTGCAAATTTGATGGGATCGCCTTTGCGCTGCGGAATGTTTACCGGTACTATTTCAGCATCAAAATAACCTTTGCTCCATGCCGATTGGCTGCGTTGATAGCTTTCTGTTGCAAATGCATCCTGTTCTTCGCGGCTGATATTACATTCTTTTGCGCAGAGTTCGGCAGCATTACCCATTGCATAATTATGATACACATCTGTCAGCCCGTCTTTCGCGAGCCCATCGATCAGATTCACATTACCATATTTATTACCCCAACGCATATTCGCGTTATAAAAAGGTACATTACTCATACTTTCCATTCCGCCTGCAACAATAATATCGGCGTCACCCAAAAGAATTGTTTGCGCAGCCTGTGCTATGGCTTTCATGCCACTGGCGCAAACTTTATTTACTGTTGTGGCAATAACATTATCAGGTAAGCCGGCAAATTTAGATGCCTGCCTGGCGGGTGCCTGGCCTGTGTTGGCCTGTAACACACAACCCATCAAAACTTCCTGTACATCTGTTGGTTTGATACCGGCTTTTTCAACTGCGGCTTTAATGGCTAGCGCACCTAATTGCGGCGCAGAAAAATCTTTGAGGCTGCCTCCAAAACTACCGATCGGTGTACGAACGGCTGAAACAATATAAACGATCCTGCTACTCATTATGTATTATTTGAGACGCAAATATACGGAAATGAACTAACGCCTGTTAGTTGTATCGAAACGGGAATTTTGAGCCACAAATACGGGGTTTTTCACGTATGGAACAATTGTTGCAAAGTTTACTTTTAGCTCCTAAGCAATTGTAAACGCACTATTTATGGAACATCAATACATCTCACAGATGACTGCCAACCCCGAACTCGTTTCACTTGGCTTCAAAGGTTTATTCTCTGTTATTTTACTCGCAGTAATGTTCTTCCCGGAAAAAGATAAAAAGTTAACGGAGAAGCTAGAGAAGGAATAGTTTATAGACCATAGTCCATGGACCATGGTCTATGAACTATGAACTATGGCCTAATATCTATACAATAAAGTTCCAACCGAACTTGTCTTCTTCTTTTCCTGTGCGGAGGCGTTCTATTTTTAATTTCAGCCTTGATGAGATACTTGTTTTTGTATAAGCCGGCAAACTGTAATCAAGGCCTTCGATATGTATCGTTCCGATAGGCGCTACAACTGCGGCAGTACCTGCACCAAATGCTTCGGTGATGGTGTTATTTTCAAATGCGTTGACCAATTCATCTACCGATATCCTGCGTTCTTCCGTTTTATAGGCAAGATCGCGGGCAATCTCCAGTAACGAATCACGTGTGATGCCGTCTAAAATAGAATCAGATAAAGGTGGCGTGACCAATGTATCATTGATCACAAACATAGCATTCATCATTCCTGATTCTTCGATGTATTTATTTTCTTTGGCATCGGTCCATAAAACCTGATCGTAGCCTTCTTTCCTCGCAAGATGGGTTGGATAAAATGCGCCGCCATAATTGCCGCCGCATTTTGCAAAACCGGTTCCGCCTTTTCCGGCGCGTATATAATTGGTTTCTACTTTTACCTTTATCGGCTCCGCATATAATGATGGAACCGGCCCCGTAAAAATAATAAAGCGGTATTCTTCTGCAACCTTAACACCAAACCTTGCTTCACTGGCAAATACAAAAGGGCGGAGATACAGGGCAGTACCGGGTTCTGAAGGTACCCATAACTGATCCATTTCAACCAGGCGAGCAATTCCTTCAACAAATATTTCCTTTGGTACAACTGCCATGCACATTCTTTCGAGCGAACGCACAAAGCGGTCGTAATGTTTATCCATCCGGAAGATATTGATGCGACCATCTTCCATGCGGAACGCTTTCATTCCCTCGAAAACTGTTTGTCCATAGTGCAATGCCAGTGCGGATGGGCTCATAACAAGATTTCCAAACGGTACAATATGCGGTGTTTGCCATTCGCCGTTTGCGTAATCACAAACAAGCATATGGTCGGAAGTATACTTTCCAAATTCCAGGTTAGTAAAGTCTACCTCGCCGATCTTTGAATGGGTTGTTTTGCGGATGCGGATGTCTGTGAGAAGTTCCATTTTATTTATTGGTTTATTCGTTTACTGGTTTATTTGTTTACTGGTTTATTTGTTTACTGGTTTATTCGTTTACTGGTTCATTTGTTTGTTGGTTTATTCATTTATGAGTTCGGGGGTGATCAAATATTTATATTTTTCAACTGCTGCGATAGCATCTTCAATGTCGATTGTCATTTTTACATTGGCTCTTGCATAAATACCGGTTTCAGGTTGCAGGTGTTTAAATCCGATCTTTTCATATAGCTTAATTGCACCGGCATTTTTTGTGTTGGAATAGAGTATTACTTTTTTCGCACCTAATGCACGTGCCTTTTCAAAACTTGCATAGCTGATCGCTTCTGCTATTCCTTTACGGCGGAAATTGAGGTCAACAGCCATTTTGGTGAATTCATAGGTTGTATCATCGATCTTACGTAATCCTACCGTGCCGGCTACTTCGCCATTATACAATGCCATCAGTATAGCGCCGCCTTTTTGAAGGATGGCGTCTTCCGGATTGCGCAGAACATATTCATCGATCGGTTCCATGGTAAACAATTCTTCGATCCATTGCCGGTTGAATTTTTCAAAATAAGGCTGATGGCCCAATTGATAATCCACGATAGTTATCAGAGACATATTTCTGTTGGTTTTAATTGACAGAACAAAATTGTTACAAAAAATAATAATAAAACAGATTCAGTTTTTGTATTTTTGGCTATATCAGATTTGATCACGCGATAAAAATCAACAGTATGAAATTCAACGGCGGCGACCACCTTTACATGCAGGTAGCAGAGGGATTAGAAAAAATGATCTCGGAAGAAGTATTGCTTATCGGCGACAAACTTCCTTCCGTTCGTGTATTGAGTGAAGAGAACGGGATCAGCATGGGCACTGCGTTCCAGGCGTATTATCATCTGGAGGCAAAGGGCCTGATCGAGTCGAGGCCGAAGTCGGGTTATTATGTCCGGTTCAATCATAAACGTTTTCCGGCGCTTCCTAAAATGATCCCAACAGATGCATTGTCGCATGAGGTGAGTGTGAAAGAAATGATCAATTCCATTTATGGTGATATCAGCGCTGCAGGTGTGATCAATTTTGCGCTGGCAGTACCTGATGCTTCGTTACTGCCTGTTGCCAAGATCAATAAATCGGTGATGCAGGCGCTTCGCAATTCAAAAGATCATTGCATCAATTATGAACAGACACAGGGAAATTTTGAACTGCGTAAACAGATCGCCAAACTTTCTTTTAACTGGGGCGGCAAAGTAAAACCTGATGAAGTAGTGATCACCAGCGGCTGTTTGCAGGCCATTACCATGTGTCTGAAAGCCGTTACCAAATACGGCGATACCGTTGCAGTTGAATGCCCCACTTATTTTGGCATTTACCAGGCTATTGAAAACATCGGTTTAAAAGTTGTGGAGATCACATCCGATCCGTTAAAAGGAGCCGATCTCGATTGCCTCGAAAAAACCATCAAAAAATTTCCTGTGAAAGCCTGCGTATTCATTCCCAATTATAATAACCCGATGGGCAGTTGCATGCCTGATGAAAATAAAAAGAAATTAGTAAGCATAATTACACGGCATAATATTCCGCTGATCGAAGATGATATTTATGGCGAAATGTATTTTGGAAAGAACCGCCCGCGTACCTGCAAATATTATGATACAAAAGGGCTGGTGATGCATTGTTCTTCACTGACAAAATCCTTAGCGCCGGGCTACCGCATCGGCTGGGCTATCCCCGGAAAATTTATTGATGAGGTAAAACAAACAAAACGTATCCAGAATATCAGTTGCCCAACCATTACCCAGGCAGCGATGGCGCATTTTTTACAGAACGGGCGATATGAATATCATTTAAAGAACCTGCGGAAAGCTTTGCATACGCAGGGCCTTCGTTATATGCAGGCAGTGATCGATCATTTTCCGGCCGATACAAAAGTGTCGAGGCCTCAGGGTGGATTTATTTTGTGGGTTGAACTGAATAAAAAGATCAACACGTTTCAGCTTCGCACGGAAGCGATGAAACATAAGATATCCATTGTACCGGGAAGGATATTTTCAGTGAGTACCAATTATACAAACTGTATCCGCATCAGTTTTGGCAAACCGTTTTCAGAAGATTCGGAATATGGGTTGATGATGCTGGGTAAGCTGATCAAAAAAATGTTGCAGAGTTAATGAGGAGGCGTTCATAGACCATGGTTGGACTATGGACTATGGTCTATGTCTATGGACTATTCACTCGTAACCAACTGTATCCCTGTTTTTGTAAACGCGATCTTTTGTTGTTTGTATAAATTGCCTGTTGTCATTTTGAAGGTCTTTTTGCTCATCCCGAAAAAATCATAGATCTGCTGCGGATCTGATTTATCATGATACGGCAGGTAACCGTTATTTTCTGCAAGCAGCCTTAATATTTTTCCTGATTCATCTTCCACTTTTTGAAAACCGGGTTTACCGAGTACCACATCAATTTTATTATCGGGGCGGATGGTTTTTATAAAGCCCTGCATCCTGTCGCCGATATGTAAAGTGGTAAATATTTCATTCGCATGTAACACACCGGTGTGGCGGTTGTTGATGATCATTACATAACCCAGTTCCGATTGACGGTAAACCAAGAGGTCAACAATATCTTTTTCTTTTACGGACAGTTCATCATTGCTCAGCAATGATTCGATCTTTTCAGTAGCAGCTACCCTGCCCGTTTGTTCATCGATATATAATTTTACGAGGTATTCTTTTCCCTCATGCATGCCGCTAACCTGTTTTGATTTGGGAACGAAAAGATCTTTCATTAATCCCCAATCTAAAAAAGCGCCTTGTTCTGTTACAGAAACCACTTTCATTTTTACGATATCGCCCACAGCCGCTTTTGCTTTCTGCGTTGTAGCGATCAAACGGTTATCTGAATCGTGGTAAACGAATACCGCCAACTCATCGCCGATGCGTAGTGTGCGCGGCGCAAAGCGCTTGGGCAAAAGGATCCCTTCGGCGCCATCATCAAGGTAAAATCCAAAATCTACTTTACGGGAAACTTTTAGTGTGTTGTATTGTCCAACTTGTACGGGGTTCATAATCTATCTGGTTATTCCGGCCAGCAAATGTACAATTGTTTATTTTGACAGGTTTTCGGTTAAAGAATATGGTAGTCTCAGTTTGATATTTTTAGTATGACTTTTTGTGCAATAACTGCGCCTCCGCGCCTTTGCGTGAGAAAAATGCACGCAAAGGCGCGGAGGCGCAGTTTTGATCCATTTTGAAATTCAAACTGAGGCGCTACCCGGAATGTTTATATGTTAGCAACTTTCCGTGATATACAAACAAAGCTTTTGATATTTTGCATTTGTATGATCCAACCAATCAAAGCTGCCTTTCTCGCTATCTTTTTACTGACCGCTACTGTTTTGTTTTCGCAGAATGTGAATGGACACTGGTACGGCATTGGCATGATACAGACCACCAAAGACTATAATTCTTATTTATCTGAACTGATCCTGCGCCAAAAAGGAAAAACAGTGTGGGGCGAATTTGATTATTATTTTAAAGACAGTCTTGTTAAGGTACCGCTTAATGGGAGCTTTGATGAACAGACACGAAAATTAAACATCAGGCCTTTTTCGATGATCTATTATAAATCACCCAATGCGCGGAACAGTATTGATTGTAACATGTCGGGGAATTTTAGTTTGGTTACGTCAAAAGCAGAATCGGTTTTATCCGGTGCATTGGCCACAGATGCGGATCATAAATACACCGTTCCTGATATTAATTTTCGTTTTACAAGGTCGGATGATACGGCTTCATTGGTAATAAAAGATGAACCCGAGCCAACAAAAACGCCTGATACCATTATTACCGCTGCACCGGTTTCGCCACAAATGGAAACGGTACAGGCTTTTGCAAAACGCGGAAAGATCTATACCAAAGAATTAGAAGTAACCAATAATACGCTGCGGCTTGAGTTGTATGATAATGGCGAGATAGATTATGATTCTGTTTCCGTGTTCTTCAATGATAAACTGATCCTGCCAAAAACAATGCTTACGCACCGTGCGATCCGCATAACCATTGAGCTTGATCCAACACGCGAATTCAATGAACTCAGCATGTTTGCAGAAAATTTAGGAATGATACCACCCAATACTGCGGCGCTGATTGTGTATGACGACAAAACACGTTATGAAACTTTACTGACAAGTGATCTTAGCAAGAGTGCGACTTTGAAAATAAAAAAGAAGCCATAACTGTTATTTATAACTGACCAACTCAGCATTTAATTTCTTCGCAAGGCCTTTTGCACCCCAGCCCATTACCACGTCGTGGTTGTAATTAAATGCAGGCTTGAGCATGAAAGAAAGATAATTCATCCATGCTTTATTGGTAAATACCGTCCAGTTATATTGAATGTACGTGATGCCGTTCTTTTCTTCGAAGAACCACTCGCCTTCACCTTCCAGCTCGCCAAAGGCTTCGCCTTTCATGTATTTATATTTTTCCAGTTTCGTTAAACGCATGTTGAATGCAAGCTCGTAAGGAAGTATGCTGCGCCAGGTATATTCGCGAACACCGCCAACTCCATCGGCATCGCCTTTTTCGAGTTCTTTTACTTTGATCACGCCCTTCCACCAGCCGGGCCATTCGAGTGAGGCGTGAATTGAGCCCCATACTTCTGTCAGCGGCGCTTTAATTTTCCAACGCGTTATGAATGCATATTGTGTAGCCATAAAAATGGTTTAGATAATATACGATAAACAAACATTTTTGGTTTAGCCAAATAGTTCGGGTTGCGCATTTTCATCTTTGGGCTTCTGTTCCCATTCCATTTCAATTGTTTTGCTGTAGTCTGTAAGCTTGGCTCCCACAGCTTTCCAGCCCATTACTTCTACCATCTTCGCCACTTTGAATTTGGCTTTGCGAACCGTTTGGCCGCGGCCCGTTTGTACAACTAATATCGGCTCTTCATCAGTTGTTACGGCTTCCAGCCGGTTGGCTTCTCCTTCTTTGATAAAGGAGAATTGCGTTTTCAATGTGGTTGTTTCTATTTTAAAACGTTTGATATTGTACTGCTGCTTATCATTATCCAGGTACACAGCACTGATGATCTTTTCCGGAACAAACTTTTCGATCAAAGTAATTTTTTCCGGTTCAAACCTTTGTGTGATCTCGGTGTCTGTTAATTCATAAGTTCCATCGTTATAGAATATGATGATCTTCTCATCTTCAAAACTGCCGAGGTATTGTCCCTTCTCTTCCGTATTCAACCGCCCGAACTTATCATCGAACCATAATTTACGGCCGGCAAGTGTGCTCTTACCTGCTTCTTTTAGTTTCACGGTTTTTACCGGGTATTTGGTAACCTGGTTGCCCATACTGCCGCGGCCCTTGATCTCCAGTTCTTCAAAATAGAAATCGAGTTCTTTGATCCGTGCGCTGCAATTCGGGCTCAAAATAATTTTTACAACTTCTGCTTCGCCATTCGGATTGGCGCTGAAATAATGCACCCTGCTTTTATCAGAGCCTTTTGTAAGGTCGTATTCTTTTTCGCGGGTAATTCCGGTCACATTAAAACGCTTGGCATAACTCACGCCTGATTTACCATCAACATAGATCATGTTGTAAGTAGTACGTTCATCATTTTTTTCAAACACGGCGGCATGAATGATGTCTTTTCCGATAAAGACTTTATCAGAAACCTTCACCACTTTCATCGTGCCTCCTTTGGTAAAGGCGATGATATCATCATAATCGGAACACTCGCAAAGAAATTCGTCTTTCTTCAAACCTGTACCAATAAAGCCTTCCGAGCGGTTGAGGTATAATTTGGTATTGGCGATCGCTACATGTTTTACCTGTATCGTATCAAACTCCCTGATCTCTGTTTTCCTTTCTCTTCCCTTGCCGTATTTTTTTAACAGCATTTCAAAATAACCCACCGCGAAATCTGTAAGGTTATCCAGATCAAATTTTACCTGCTTTATGTCTGTTTCAATGGCTTTGATCTGTTCTATCAGTTCATTGATATCGAGCCGGTAAATTCTTCTTACCGGTTTTTCAGTAAGCTTGATAATGTCTTCCCGTTCTATCTTCCGTTTTAATTTTTTCTTGTACGGCTCGAATGCTCTGTCGATCGCTTCGATCACTTTATCCCATGTAGCATGTTTCTGTTCGAGCTCTTTGTAGATCTTTTCTTCAAAGAATATTTTTTCAAGCGAGGTATAATGCCATTTATCTTCCAGCTCGCGCAGCTTTATTTCGAGTTCTTTTTTTAATATTGCTTTTGTATTCTCCGTAGAAACTGTCAGCAATTCTTTCGCTGTGAGAAACTGCGGCCTGTCTGCAACGATCACGCAGGCATTGGGCGAGATGCTTACTTCGCAATCCGTAAAAGCATACAGTGCATCGATGGTGATATCGGGAGAAATGCCGGGCGCGAGATCGATCTGGATCTCAACATCGGCAGCCGTTACATCGATCACTTTTTTTATTTTGATCTTTCCCTGGTCGTTTGCCTTGGTAATGCTTTCCATTAACTGCGTGGTGGTTACGCCATATGGCACATCACGGATCACTAATGTTTTTTTATCCAGTTCTTCCACATGCGCGCGTACCCTTACTTTGCCGCCGCGTTTGCCATCATTGTAATTCGCCACATCGATCATGCCACCGGTCTGGAAGTCGGGATACAATTCAAACTTCCTTCCACGCAAACATTTTATCGATGCATCTATCAATTCGCAAAAATTATGCGGTAAAATTTTTGTTGATAGCCCCACCGCAATCCCATCCGCTCCCTGCGCGAGCAGCAACGGAAATTTCATCGGCAATGTGATGGGTTCATTTTTTCTGCCGTCATAACTCAACTGCCATTCGGTTGTTTTATTATTGAACGCAACTTCGAGAGCGAACTTCGACAAACGCGCTTCAATATATCTTGAAGCGGCCGCTTCATCACCTGTTCTTACGTCGCCCCAGTTGCCCTGTGTTTCTATCAACAGGTCTTTTTGCCCGAGGTTTACCAATGCATCGCCGATACTCGCATCGCCATGCGGATGATACTGCATACTCTGTCCGATAATATTGGCCACTTTATTAAAACGCCCATCGTCCATTTCCTTCATAGCATGAAGAATGCGCCGCTGCACGGGTTTCAGGCCATCTTCAATAGCAGGCACTGCACGTTCCAGTATCACATACGATGCATAATCGAGGAACCAGTTCTTGTATTGCCCCTGCACACCGGTCTCATTTTCAAATACCCTGTTCTCTTGTTTTTCTTTCGCCATATGTTAATTTGAAAATCTGAAAATCTGAAAATCTGAAAATGCAACAGGCCGGTGCCGCATTTTCAAATTCGCAAATTCTCAAATTCTTCTTCTTTTATTTTTTCGGACTGATACCATTTTCAAATCCTCAAATTTTCAAATTCTATAAGTATCGTCGCGGCCATCTGCCAATGCATTCAGTTCAAGTACGATAATATCCGTATCCGCGATTACTTCATGCCAGGCCCATGCCTCTACTGTTACCATGGCTGGTGCGATGGCTCTGCAGGTTCCTTTTTTTGTTTCATCGCGCACATCAAACCAGTTGATGGTTATTTCGCCCTGCATGATAATGATGATCTCAGGGTTTTTATTCTTTGCCAACCCTTTGTGATAATGCTTCGCATTGTGCGTACCTGCTTTTCTATAACCCACCACAAACTGCCCGCTGCGGTCCGTATCAAAATAATGCGTGGCCCCGCGTTCATCCTCTGCGATCTTTGGTACTGGTGTTACTTCTACCATACATTAATTATTACCTGTTGCAATATTAAAATACTCTGCGTTAACTCTGCTTCTCTGCACCTCTGCGGTGAAAACGATTTTAAAATAATCGCTTGTTCAATTTTGCAAACCCTTTTCACCGCAGAGCCGCAGAGTTTGCACAGAGTTGCGCAGAGAAATTCATTTATAACGTCATGATTCCGTTTCTTCTGCCGTAACATTTCCACCACCCGGGAATGTTACGGTTAATTCTTTCCATCCTTTTGCCCAATCGCCGGTTACTTCCAGTTTTCCTTCAGCAGTTAATTCACGGATCCTCCACACTAAAAAAACATCACCGGTCTTTACTTTCATTTTATTCAGCGTGTTACTGATCAGCCTGGTAAGTTTTTGAGCTGTACCGGTTACATTCACTAAAATGTCTTTATCATAAAAATCCACTTCTTTACCAACTAATTTTTTGCCGCCTTCGAGAAAACGCACCATTGAATTTTCATTGCAGATCTTTTTCCATTCGTCCGGATCAACCTCAAACTCGCTCAAAGTTATGGGCCGCGCTAATTTTTTGGCTTTGATAAATTCTTTCGGCTGTATCTCGAAAAGATAAGTGGGATAAAAAATATTTCCTTTCTCATTAAAGAATGGAAGATTATTCAGGTACAATACTTCTATCCTGCCGTGATATTCTTTCAGCTGGCTCATCAGCCAGTAATAACCACACACATCATGTGTATTCTGCCCCATCCAGATCCATACTTTTTCTTCAGGGTTCTCATCGAGCCTCTGCAATAAATGATGAACAGTTAATTTATCATCAACAATAGCCAGCTGTTCCGTGTATGGAGAAAACTCCAGCAACATTTTCCACCAATTGCCGCGCTGTTGATAGCCTTCAGCACTATATATATCAACCAGGGGCCCAACGGCAAAATCATCGTTGATCTCAATGATATCACCCTGTAAACTTTCATCCAGTTCTATTGCCTTCTTTAATGCTTGTGTGTTTGCGGGTTCGAAAACTATGTGAATCATTGTAATTAGTAGTTAGTATTTAATAGTTAGTAATTAAAGTATCCATAGCAGCAGTAAATAATTACTAATTATTAATTACTAACTACTAATTTTTCTACCAGGTCCAGGTCAACCCGTAAGTTGTCAATGATCTTATCCTGCCGTTCGGGTGTATTTTTTCCCATGTAAAAATCAAGGATATCATGAATGGCTACTTCATTGTTGATGCTGATCAGTTGTTTGCGCATATCCTGGCCGATGAACTTTCCAAACTCTTCCGGGCTTATCTCGCCCAATCCTTTGAAGCGTGTGATCTCAGGTTTGTTTCCTAATTTCTGAACGGCTTTCTGTTTTTCGCTCTCATCATAACAATAGATCGTTTCCTGTTTATTGCGAACGCGGAACAACGGCGTTTCTAAAATATATACATGCTCATGCTTAACAAGATCAGGAAAGAATTGCAGGAAGAATGTCATCAGCAACAAACGGATATGCATGCCATCCACATCGGCATCGGTTGCAATGATCACCTGGTTATAACGTAGCCCTTCCAGGCCGTCTTCTATGTTCAATGCATGCTGCAGTAGATTGAATTCTTCATTTTCATACACCACTTTTTTGGTGAGGCCAAAAGAATTCAATGGCTTACCACGCAGGCTGAACACAGCCTGTGAATCTACATTGCGCGATTTGGTAATGCTGCCGCTCGCGCTGTCGCCTTCCGTAATAAAAATGGTCGAATTATTCTGCAAGGCAATAAATTCTTCTTTGTTCTTTGCCGGCAATTCATCATTCAGGTGTACGCGGCAGTCGCGCAGCTTTTTATTATGCAGGTTGGCTTTCTTGGCACGTTCGTTCGCTAATTTTTTGATGCCGGCCAGTTCTTTTCTTTCCCTTTCATTTTGTTCGATACGTTTTTTCAACGCATCAGCAACAGACGGGTTACGGTGTAAAAAATTATCCAGCTCTTTGGCTAAAAAGTCAAGTATAAAATTTTTCATGCTCGGGCCGCCTTCATACACATTCTGCGAACCCAGTTTTGTTTTTGTCTGGCTTTCAAATACCGGCTCCTGCACACGCACGGAAACTGCGGCTACAATACTGGTGCGGATATCCGATGCCTCATAATCCTTCTTATAAAAATCGCGCACCACTTTCATATACGCTTCCCGGAATGCCTGCTGGTGCGTTCCGCCCTGCGTGGTGTATTGGCCGTTTACAAAAGAAAAAATATCCTCGCCATAATCATTGTTATGCGATATGGCCACTTCAATATCTTCTCCTTTTAAATGTATGATCGGGTAACGAAGTTCATCCGGATTTGTTTTGCGCTGCAACAGATCGAGCAATCCATTCCTGCTCACATATTTTTTACCATTGAAATGCATGGCCAGCCCTGCATTCAGGTAACAATAGTTCCACAACTGGTTATCTAAATAGTCGTGTATGTAATGAAAATTGCGGAACACCGTATCATCCGGTGTAAACACTACCAATGTTCCGTTGGGCTCATCGGTTTTTGTTTCTTTGTATTCTTTTACCAGCACGCCTTTTTCGAACTCGGCTGTTTTCTCTTTGCCATCACGAAATGCGGTCACTTTAAAATACTGGCTCAGGGCATTCACCGCTTTCGTACCCACGCCATTCAGCCCAACGCTTTTCTGGAATGCTTTGCTGTCGTACTTCGCGCCGGTATTTATTTTACTCACTACATCCACCACTTTCCCCAACGGAATACCGCGGCCATAATCGCGAACGGTTACATTTTTCCCTTCTATCGATAATTCAACCTGTTTGCCATAACCCATCGTGTATTCATCAATACAGTTATCGATCACTTCTTTGATCAGCACATAAATACCATCATCCGGCGCGGAGCCATCACCCAGTTTACCGATATACATGCCGGGCCGTAGCCTGATATGTTCCCGCCAATCCAGCGAGCGGATCGATTCTTCATTGTACTCGAATAAATTCTTCACTTCTGCCATGTCTCAATCGTTATTTTTTTACCAGCTTTTGTTCGTTAATCAACTTCGTTGTGTCACTCACTTGTACGTTCAGTCCGCTATGCAGTTTAGTCAGTAGTGAGTGGCCAGTGGTGAGTAAAAATCACTCCAATTATTAATTATTAACTACTTATTATTAATTACCCATACAACCCGCAAATCTAACCACCTGTCAACGCGCCCCAATTTTACTTTTCTACAAATCGCGTAAGAATGTGGATAAAAGGGTCAAAAATCTTAGTTTCTTTGAATCGCGGCTTATTTTCGCGGCATCGAACAGGAACAACCATATATAGAAACCGATCTCAACAGGATCGTCTCTTTTTCAGCGGCCCATACAGAAGAGAACGACCGCTTCAAAACATTTGTAAAAGAACGGAACCGGGAGCAGGTAGACCAGCTTGTCAATCAACTCAACCAAGCCGTTTCACCCCGGATAAATTGTACCGATTGCGGTAACTGTTGTAAAAGCCTGATGGTTCTGATCAATGATGCAGAAGCGGATAACCTTTCCGGACATCTTGGCCAGTCGCGCGAAACATTTGATGAAAAATATCTTGAGAAGGGAAGCAACGGCCTCATGATCATGAACCGGATGCCTTGTCATTTTCTAAACGATAATAAATGTACTGTTTACGAACACCGGTTTGAAGGCTGTAAAGAATTTCCGGCATTACATTTACCCAATTTCAAAGACCGGCTCTTTACCACTTTTATGCACTATGAACGTTGCCCGATCATTTTTAATGTAGTGGAACAATTGAAGGATGCAATGTCTTTTGAAAGATAACGGCGTGTTTATATTTCCTCATTACAGTTAGGTTATCTTTATTACATGATACAATTCGGCATAGATATTTTATTATCACAACAACCCACCTGGAAAAAAGGACGCATCGGTTTGGTTACCAACCATGCGGCAACAACGAACGATCTTATTCCATCACGCGAAGCATTACTGGAGCGGCAATTCGATCTTGTAAAACTATTTTCACCCGAACACGGGCTTGATGTGCAGGGCGCAGACGGGCATGAAATGAAAGATGGCATTGATGTATTAACCGGTTTGCCTGTTATCAGTTTATACAGTAACAAACTCGCGCCTTCGCAAAATGACCTGGCTGATATCGATATCATTTTATTTGATATCCCGGATGTTGGCAGCCGCTTCTATACTTATTTATGGACGATGACGCATGTAATGGAAGCCTGTGCACAAAACAAAAAGAAACTGATCATTCTCGACAGGCCCAATCCGGTTTCCGGCAACATTGAACTCGCGGAAGGCCCAATGCTTGATGAATCACAGGCTTCGTTTATCGGCAGGTGGCCAATACCCATACGGCACAGTTGCACATTGGGAGAACTCGCTTTATATTTTAATAGCGCAAAAAATATTCATTGCGATATTGACATAATAAAATGTGAAGGATGGAACCGCAATGATCTTCAACCGGATTGGGGAACTCATTTTGTACCAACTTCGCCGGCGATACAGAGTTTTGAAAGTATGTTGTTATATCCCGGGCTTTGTTTGTTGGAAGCAACCAATATCAGCGAGGGGCGCGGAACAGACAGATCATTCATTACAGCAGGCGCACCATGGATCAAAGGAGAGGCTATTGCAGTAATTTTAAATGAAATGGGATTAGATGATGTAGGCGTTACACCGGTAACCTTTATGCCGGCAGATAAAAACAGTAAATATTATCAGCAATCATGCAGCGGTGTAGAAATGGAAGTAAGGGAACCTCATTATTTTCAATCCGTTTTATATGGATTGATATTGATCAGGCTTATCAAACAGATATACCCGCAACAGTTTGCATGGAAACCATACCCCACGCTCGTTAATCCAACCGGCAAACATCATCTGGATAAATTATTGGGAATAGCGGATAGTGAAAAATTATTTGAATTGCCTTTACCAAAGTTTATTGCAGAAGTGACGAGGTTGACGCAATGTAAAAATTGGAAGGAAGAAATAGAAGAATTTCTTTTATACCCCTGCCCCTAAAGGGGTTCTCCAA
The DNA here is from genome assembly GCA_013289065.1 of Bacteroidota bacterium. Lineage (GTDB taxonomy): Bacteria > Bacteroidota > Bacteroidia > Chitinophagales > Chitinophagaceae > Sediminibacterium. The sequence goes on from JABDAP010000020.1 coordinate 34,121, forward strand.
TTCCCCTTTAGGGGCAGGGGCAAAAAGGCGTATCACTATTTAATTGTATTTTCAACCAAACATCTTTATGCCATTTACCAGACTCATTTCATTTGTATGTTGTTTGTTGATATTACAGCAAAGCATCGCACAGCAACCTGCTATTAAAATTCTTGAATCAGGAAAAAGGATCAGTATCCGCGGGTTAAGTGTGGTAAATGATAAAGTGATCTGGGCCAGCGGCAGTGCGGGTTCTGTGGCACGCTCAACAGATGGCGGCAATACCTTTACCTGGATGAAGGTAACCGGTTATGAAAGATCTGATTTCCGCGACATAGAAGCGTTTGATGAGAATACAGCTATCATTATGGGCATTACCACACCGGCTGTTATCCTAAAAACAACCGATGGCGGACAAACATGGAAAAAGGTTTTTGAAGATACCACCAAGGGTGCATTTTTTGATGCCATGGATTTTCCAAAACCACAATATGGCTGGCTGGTTGGGGATCCGGCCAATGGGCATTTCTTTTTAGCACGCACAACAGATCATGGCGAAACCTGGAAAGGGGGTTATACGAATGAGCCCGGGCTAACAGCAAAAGATGGAGAAGCTTTTTTTGCATCCAGCGGAACAAATATTAAGGTGCTGAATAGTAATGGATATAACCATTTTGTATTGGTGTCTGGCGGAAAAGCATCGAGGTTGTTCCTGGCGTCTGCAGATTCTATTCCGATCATGCAGGGTAAAGAATCAACCGGTGCAAATTCGATCGCCATATATAACGATGAGAAAGCGGTCATTGTTGGTGGCGATTTTAGCAAGGATACCATCAGTTCAAACAATTGTGTTCTGTTTGATCTCGACCTGCGCAACCCAACAAAATTTACTTTCCCGCAAACCAATCCGCATGGTTACAGGTCGTGTGTGATCTATCTCAATAA